>JAEEJA010000054.1 GCA_016281605.1 Lachnospiraceae bacterium | reverse complement strand
ATGGTAGTAACTGCTGCCGTAGTACTACTTTCGATCGTGTCCCTTGTTCTTTTGATAATAGTCGGATGTAAGAAAAAGGAAATGAGAGGTATCGGAATATGGGCGTTAATTGCTCTTATACTTATGTTTGTCGGTGCCATCGGAAGTGGCGCGGTGCCGAAAGAGTACTTCGGTATCTTCGAAAGATTTAGTACATTTTCAGCAGTTGGTTTTAATGCTGTTCTGGGCGTGTATTTATTCAAATGTTTTAATAAAGAGGAATGCTAGTATATAGAAAACCCCGGTCACATAGGCCGGGGCGTTTTGCTTTCTTAGAGGTTATTTTAATGTAGGATCCTCAGAGGAATGACCTTTTCTGTATCTTCCATAAAGTATACCATCATCGACAAATTTATCCATATCAGAAACCCATACCGGAAACGATCCTGTCTCTATAGCTGTCTGACCATTCAGCATACCTGTGTGGAAGGACAGATGCCTGAACTGTCGAAGTACGAGCTCCATTCTTGTATAGATACAGTTCTCCGGCTTTTCATAAAGCATATCATCTGTAAGTGAGTCTAAGTATTCAAGAGTCTTTTCTTCTATCTGATCCAGGTAACTCAGCAGATCCTCATCGGAAAGCACAACACTGGTAGGGTTATCCGGATTATCCATTCCTTCTTCGTGAAACGGAGGCTCATCATATACAAAAGGATTTATAAACCATTTATCTGCAGAATGAAGAGCGTGATATGCCCATCTCCAGCAAGGGGCACCACAACACAGAGCATCTCTGTCATATGTCTGTATTGAAGTACGGATATTTAAGAAGTTTGGTCTTACAGTTTCTTTGATAATCATACATAATTCGTTCATTTAATAGTCCTCCTTATTTTCTCCTGTTGTGTTATTCTTGATTTATATGTATAATAGCATCAAATCTAATATCAGTAAAATTGAAATAAATGAAGGATATGTTCAGAAATAATGAATTATGTTTTGGCGTCGATAAACATTTGTTTGATATAAAAGGAGAAAAGTATGACAATAACACAGTTAAATACATTTTTGGAAATAGCAAAACAGGATAGCTTTTCAGCCGCTGCAAACAGCCTTGGTTACGCGCAGTCTACTGTAACTATGCAGATCAAGCAGCTGGAGGATGAGCTTGGATGTCCGCTTTTTGAGAGGCTTGGAAAAACAATTACTCTTACATCAGCGGGAGAAAGACTTGTCAGCTATGCAGAGAGGATTCTGCAGCTTGAGCGGGAGATACATTTGGAGGTTTCAGATGAAGAAAATACAGCAGGTGTATTAAAGCTGGGAGTTTCTGAAACTTTATGTATAAGCCGTCTTCCGAAGGTTTTGATGGAATATAAAAAGAGCTTTCCGCAGATGGAAATAAGGGTACAGTTTATTAATCATGAGGACATTGCCGCGCGGCTTGCAAGCGGAGAATTGGATATGGTTTATACTCTGAATCCACTTATAGAAGATGAGTCGGTAAATGTTATATACAAGAAAAAAGAAACACTGGGCTTCTATTCATCGCCTGACTTTTCTATGGTAAAAAGTAGAATAAGCGAGGCGGACTTGGAGGGAGTTCCTCTTCTGCTGACCGGTCATGATTGTAATTTCAGACATATGCTGGTTACTGATCTTTTGGAATGCGGAGTCGCACCACAGATCGAAGTAGAAACAAGCAGCAAGGAAGTATTAAAACAATTTGCAAAGAATGGACACGGTATTACATTTATACCGGACATGGCTGCTGAGAATGAGCTTGGTGAGGGTACGCTGAGAAGACTTACTTGGAAAGGAAATGATTTTCGTATATACTCACAGGTGATTGTCCATAAGGATAAGCATATGAATAAGGCCATAAGCGGCCTGATTCAGTTGATCAAGACAGATGGTAAAAATAGGTAATTATTTGAGAAGCAGCGATGGTATACTAAAATGATAGGTCAGACTACAAAAAGCTATGATAAAGAACAAGCGAATAAGAAAATTAATAAAAAAAGCATTTTTACCAGTGCAGTGTTCGTAACACTGGGAGCAATGGTTTCATGTTTTTTGTGGGGAAGTGCGTATCCGATGATCAAGCTTGGATATGAAGAGTTTGAAATCAGCTCAGATATGACGGCCACGCAAATCCTTTTCGCCGGGATAAGGTTTACATTGGCCGGTATCCTGGCTGTATTGATTGGATGTATAATCAGAAGGAAGCTACTTCTGCCAAAGAAAAGCAGTATCCCGATGATTTTGAAACTCTCGATGTTTCAGACCGTCGGCCAGTATATATTCTTTTATGTCGGACTTGCGCATACTACAGGAGTCAGGGCGTCAATAATACAAGGGACAAATGTATTTGCCGTTCTGGTTGTAGCAAGCCTTGTTTTCAGACAGGAGAAGCTGACAGTAGGAAAGGGCGCGGGATGTATAATAGGTTTCCTGGGTGTACTTCTTGTAAGTCTTTACAAAGGAAGTCTGGGAACCGGAGATATAATCAGAGGAGACCTCTTCATTATTATAACTACAGTGGCATATGCATTTTCTTCTGTGCTTTTAAAGGATTACACAAAAAAAGAAGATCCCGTAGT
>JAEEJA010000053.1 GCA_016281605.1 Lachnospiraceae bacterium | reverse complement strand
TTCAGATGAAAAAGCGATGCAAATAGCAAATGTTTTACGGGATTATTATAAAAAAGATGAGTATCTATTTAAGGCGGTACCATATGAAGGAATACATGATCTTTTCAGAACACTTATAAGTAACGATGTAAAAATAGGTATAGCTACATATAAAAGAGAAGATTATGCTAAAAGACTTTTAAGTGAAAAAGGATTTGATTTATATACAAATAATATTTATGGATCGGATTTTGAAGGAAAATTAAAGAAGGAAGATATCATTAGAATATGTTTAAATAAAATGGGGTGCGTAGATTATTCCAAGGCCGTATATATTGGAGATGGAGTAAGTGATGGTATTGGATCAAATAATTTGGGAGTAGGATTTATAGCAGTTACATATGGATTTGGTTTTAAGACTTATGATGATACAAGTGCTTATTATCCGGTTGGTGTTGCAGATAACTGTAATGAAATAGGTAAGATAATACTAGAAAATTAATTATATAGAATAGATTAGTAATTAAGGTGAGATATGGCGTTGATTAGTATTATAGTTCCAGTTTACAATACTGAACAATATTTAAAAACTTGTTTAGATAGTTTAATAAATCAAACTTTTTCAGATATAGAATGTTGTTATTGATGAGATAGATCATCATTTACATACGGACTTACAGAGAAATATTGTTGCAAAGTTAATGAGATTGTTTCCTAAGGTTCAGTTTATTATTTCAACGCATGCTCCTTTGGTGTTATTAGGGTTAGAAGAAGCTTATGGTGAGAATTTGGATATTATAGAGTTGCCTCAGGGACGAAAAATAGAATCAGAACAATTTTCTCAATTTGATAATGCTTATAATTTCATTACAGTAACTGAAAGATATAGGAGAGAGATTAAGGCTGCGATAGACAATAGCAACACAGAAAAAACCCTAATAGTCACAGAAGGTTCAACTGACTGGAGACACATGAAAGCTGCTCTTCAAACACTTAGGAATAATGAAGAGTATGCTTGGTTGAATCGCCTTGATTTTGAATTTTTAGAATATTCTCCACTAAAAGATGAGGACTTTGATACGAATGATGAGAATGCAATACGTATCAATATGAGTGATTCTGAACTCAAAACAATGGCATCAGTGTTTAGCAAAATATCACAGAAGAGAAGGATAATTTTTGTTGCTGACCGAGATGTGCCAGATATAGTAAAGGTCTTTGCTGGAGACAAGAAATTTAAAAACTGGGGTAATAATGTCTTTACGATGGTTCTTCCTGTTCCAGAACATAGAAAAGATACACCAAATATATGTATTGAGTTTCTATATAAAGATGAAGATGTTATTAGGCCGATCAATATAGGTGACATACAAAGAAGAGTGTTCTTTGGGAAAGAATTTGATAGTACTGGTCATTTATTTGATGGAGAAACAACATATTTTTGCAGGGATTTTAATGCGGTTGGTCCTAATAAGCTAACAGTTATTGATGGCGGTAGTAAAAAGAAAGTAATAAGAATAGGTGCTAATGAGAATGAAGAGACAAATTATGCTCTTTCAAAAATGAATTTTGCCAAAATGGTCATAAATAAGCAACAACCATTTGAAAAGATGGATTTTAAAGGTTTCATTCCATTGTTTGAAGTTATAAGAGAAATTCTTGAACTCTAACGAATAAATGTTTTTGTAATGAGAAGTAATTTCTTGAAATCTTCACATATCTAAAGATTTATCTTTACATTTGTGAAGATTTGTGATAGAATACCGCATGTCTTCTGATAGAGAGGTTTACTAATGATTAGTTTTGATCCATTGTGGAGGACGCTGAAATCAAAATATATGAATAAAGGAGACCTGCAGAAACTTACAGGTCTGAGTTCAGCCACAATTGCTAAACTCTCAAAGAATGAAAGTATTACTCTCGATGTGGTAGACCGGATAGCCGTAGCACTAAAGGTTCCGATTTATGATGTTGTGGAGATAATAGAAAACATAGAAAACTTAGAAAACCAGGACTCAGCCGGTAACGGATCTGATGATGGTACATGATCTCATTCAAAACTGTAACACGACGGTTGGCCGCGGTTGCTGAGAATGAAGGATATAGCGAAGTCTATAAGAAGCAGGTCGGAAAGATTTGCTTGATGGCGAAGCTATATCTTTTATTACATTCCTGGTCCTTTTTGCGAACATCTTAATGGTTGTGAAAGAATCCCAATAATCATAACAAAATAATATAAGCGGAAGGAGGAGATAGTTCTGTGGCTAAAGAGATAATCGTGTCTGACAATAAAGCTCTGGACGCGGACAATTTAAACGAAGAGCAGTTCTATCAAACACTCCGTTCTTATGTGATAGACGCTCAGAAGAAAATTTATGTGGCTGTAAATTCTGCAATGGTTACAGCCTACTGGAAGATCGGTCATGATATCCACGAGGCTTGTGGGGATAATGATAGGGCTCCTTATGGGAAGCAGCTGATTAAGAAAACATCAGAAAAGTTGACTGCTGAATTTGGAAAAGGCTTTGATGAAACGAATATTAGGAAAATGCGTCAGTTTTATCGTACTTTTCCTGTGTTTGAGGATTTGAAACCAGAGATTAGCTGGTCACATTATCGTTTGATTATGCGAGTTCCGGATGCGGGTGCTCGTAGTTTTTATTTAGAAGAAACTGTTAAGTCATCTTGGAGTGTGAGGCAGTTACAGCGGCAAATAAACACAATGTTCTATCAGAGACTACTCTCGAGCCGAGATAAGGAGAGTGTGTCAGCTGAAATTGAGACGACAGTTCCAAAGCCTGAGTATACAAAGATAGTACATGATCCGTATGTTTTGGAGTTTTTGGAACTTGAAGAAAATGAACATTATTATGAGGATGATCTTGAAGAGGCACTTCTGAATCATCTTGAAAAATTTCTGATGGAGCTCGGAAGAGGCTATACTCTCGTTGGAAGACAGGTTCATATTCCGATTGGTAAAAAGCACTTCCATTGTGACTTGATTTTTTACAATATATTGATGCGCTGCTATGTTCTTATAGATTTGAAGGTTGACGAACTGAGTCATGATGATATCGGCCAGATGCAGATGTATGTCAACTATTACACAAGGGAAAAGATGAATCATGGAGATAATAAACCGATAGGTATTCTCCTTTGTCCGGAAAAAGATGATATGTTGGTAGAGTACACACTACCTGAAGATAATGATCAGATTTTTGCAGCAAAGTATCTTCCATATCTTCCTACTAAGGAAGAACTTAGAAAAGAGCTGAAGCTTGAAGATTTTGAAAAGTTGGACTAGAAGTGAGACACACTGTGTCTCGAATTTTGCATGAAGATGAAAACGAGGCACACCGTGTCTCGAATTGAGATTAATAGCCGAGAAAGGCGATATATTTCAACCATGGGCGATAAAAAGAATCGAATGGGCGATATCAGTGTGGATATTAATCATCATGGTAAGATATCAATCATCGGCTCCGGGAGAACTTAAGAGTTTATCAACCACCTTGTGTTTATCGAGAGCCATGATAGGGAACCAAGCGAAAGATGATAGTTTATACAGTACTATAATTACATATAAAGATAAAACGAGCCTGGTTTTGATGCCGGGCTCGTTGATTATGCAGTAATTATCGTATTAATGTTCATTTTATAAAGCAGGT
>JAEEJA010000052.1 GCA_016281605.1 Lachnospiraceae bacterium | reverse complement strand
TTTCTTGTTGCCGTAAAATTAACAGATATGCTTATCTGATTAACATTGTATTTATTCCATGTCGCTCTGTTATCAGAACTAGCAACCATGAAATCCCAACTCGAACCAACAACATGAATTTCCCCGCCTGTCTGCATTTGGAAAGTATAAGTATATGTACCATCTCCATTATCAACAGGATCGCCTTTGACTATTTTTTCACTTAGCACATCAAGCTTCTGGTCTGCGTGAAGGTGGTTTGCACTTATTTTTTCGAGAATATCATTATTATTTATACCCTCTGATAATGCGGTATTGTACAAGTAAGTATTAGATGTCTTTACTACTTCGACATCTCCCAGATCTGCTTCATCCTCGACTGTATTAAGTGCCTGGGCTATCTGTCCGCCTACAGTAGCATAACCCATTCCTGCTCCACCTGTTGATGTGGCAGAAGCTCCGGAACTCGGATCACCGAAGCGCAAAGTTAGGTTTATTCCGTCAAATGTCCAACTTGCTATATATAGCCAATGCCAATTCCCTGAGCTGTCAGCAATCTTAATAGTATCTCCTACATCAAAGACAGGGATAGGTGGGAGTTGTAAAGTAAAAAATTCATAAGAATTAGTTAATTGCTTTGCTATTCTGTTTCTGGCTCTGATATAAGCACGTCTCCCATTTATCTCATTCCACATAGCCTGAGGTTCGATAAAAGGATTCTTGCCATATTTATAAATGCGCTCTATAGAATCATCTGTAACCCCTGCCTCAATCTCAACCTCTTCTTTTCTTTTTCCTGTTGCGAGCTTGCTATAATTTCTGAATATAATAGACGAGAAAAGAATCGAACGAGAATAGTTTTCAGAAACTGCTGAAAAGCTTTGAGGAAATGTGTAATCAACATAATCATCAAATTGCTTATGAATACTTATTAATTTAAGAGCCTCTGCTCCTCTTCCGGCTGCAAGGTTACAACCACAGGCTGCACTTATGCATCCAACAAAAGAGCGATATGTATCAAAATCCTGCTGTGGCATGATATAACCCAGAAGTGTTCCAAATGAATAAGCTGCATCATTGTCAGGATCATCTTCTATGGTTACTGTTGGGTTAATATTGCATACTTCGCAAGCTTCCACAAGTCTTGCGCTAAGCGTCTTTGTCAGGCTCCTGTCTATCTGGCTTTCTTTAAAATCCTTATCAAATTTCTTTAATATATCGTATCCCTTAAATGTTATGGTTCTTCCGTCGTTTGATATATTGTCAGGATAGAACGTACCAAGGGGTATTGGTCTGTCTGTATCATTTACTCTGATATAATAATAAATTGTATAGTATTTAACATTCTTTGGATTAAAGGTAAGATTAACCGAATAAACAGAGACATCACCTATGCTGGGAATACAATTACCCATGCTGACCTTATTTGTTGCCATTAAGTCATTTTGGACGGATATGCCAGCAATATCACTTCCTCCTACTATCACTGTTGTGCTGTCTTTAAGCGTGAATAGGATTGATGTATTTACCTTTAATTCATTTGACATGATCAGAGCATCAAGTTCTGATTGAGTAAACGCTGAATACATATACCTCCTCCTAATGTAAAGCTGAAGATGTTATCTGCTGAAATTCTGCTGACACATTGTATAAAAGAACATTATTACGTTTTGCTTGGTGCCTGGCTTCATCCACAAGCTCACGATTAAATGATGTAAGCTTCATATTGCTCCATGTATCAGTTCCTCTTGTTATAGTATTAAGACTCGTTATTGCCCCTGCTATTGTCTGGGCATAAGAAGCATCAACTGCGTTCCATGATATTGATATGGATGCCTTAATATAATTCGATCCCTTACGTTCTATGACAATCTCATCACCCAACATATTTGTTACTGTGTCGAATTGCACCGCTTCACTTACAGAAAATGAATTTGGCTCAAGTAAAGAGATTGAGTTAATTGTCAAATTGTTAAAAATAGCCATCTTTATCCTCCTATGCTGTTACATATCTGTAAGCGTTACGGCTGTCAACACGTGCTATAACATTATCAATCTTTTCGTCTCCGATTCGTACAGGGATATTAAAGTTGTAATCAGAAGTTGATGCCTGACCGCTCCGAACCAAACCGTTAAAGTGTAAGTTTGTTCCCCTTCGTGACACACCAAGACCCGCAAGTGCGTTATCCATTTTGTTGGCATTTCGTTCAATTCCCATACCGATTCCGGCCGGTATCTGCTTACCGATAATTTCACTCATTACCTTCGAGGGTGAGTGAATTCCAAACACGCCCTTTAAGCCGTTAACTACTGTATCCTTGATGTTACCGGCTTTATCCTTAAGCCATGTCAGCTTTTCTGAAATTCCATCCCAGATGCCTGTTATTATTTCCTTACCAATCTCAGGGATTTCTTTGATTTCTTCCTTCATTGTATCAACAAACTCCGTGAAGACCTCAACCGCACCTTCTGCCATCTTTGGAAGTGCTGAAATAATGCCTGAAATAATACCGACTATGATACGTGGTCCCAGGGTCAGGAGCATTGGCATAGTCTTAGGGAGAGCTTTTACTATTCCACCTAAAAGGGTAATCGCACCGTTCATAATTGTGTTAATCTGTTCCGGTCTCGTGAGAAAAGTAGTGAGTGTCTCTATAATAATAGGTAATTGCTCACTTAGTGTATCCATAACTGTTGGGATTGCATTGACTAACCCAAGAAATAGCTGTATGCCTGCATCCATAATCATTGGTATTGACTCTGATAAGAATGTCGTAATATTCTCTATGATTGCAGGTAATGATTCTATTAGTGTTGGAATTGCGTCAACAATACCCTGCGCAAGTGCCATGATGAATTGTAAGCCGGCATCTAAAAGTGCTGTTAGATTTGATGGGTTTAGCAGTGTAGTTACCAAGCTTATAATCCCATTAACAAGTGAAGGGATAATGGTTGGAAGCATTTCCGTGAGTCCGTTAAACAATGTTGTTAATGCTTGAACTCCGGCTGTAGCCAATGCCGGCAAAGATTTCATTATCGCATCTATAATCATTGGGACTAACTGAGTTACTAAATTAACAACCTCAGGAAGTGCTTTGGATATTTTATTTATCAATTTCGGAAAGATCTTAACTATGCTGCTTAGGATAGTTTGAGCTACGCTTGTAATTATCGGAATCATCTCATCTGTCATTTTGGGAATTCTTTTAATTATTTTAGGCAATATGGTATTTGCTAAACCTTGTACAAGCTTTCCGACTCCTGAAACAGCAGTTTGAATTCTGGGAAGTATATTCTGTGATGCTGTTGTTAAAGAATCAACGAATTGATTTATCAGTTTATCAAAATCAGCATTATCATCTGCCAATCCCACAACCAGATTACTCCAAGCTGACTTCATGGTGTTAACAGAACCCTCTATGGTTGTCGCTGCTTCATTAGCCGTAGTCCCGGTAATTCCCATGTTATCTTGTACAATGTGTATTGCTTTTGTTATATCAGCAAAGTCAGCTGTCAGATGACCGCTCGAATCAAGACTAAAGCTTGATGTTTTTCTGAATTCTTCATTGAGTTCTGCTGCGTCTGTTAATAATCTATATGCTTCAGCTTGTGTACCACCATATCCAAGCTTAAGATTATCAAGCATACTGTAGTTTTGCTTTGCGAAACCCATATAAGCGGTTTGTATACTCTCTATGTTAGTACCCATCTTATTAGCATTGTCGCTCATATCAATAATAGCTTGGTCTGCTGCCTTAGCTGCTTTCTGAGTATCACCACCGACTGATTGAATCAGTGATGCACTAAAGGATGTTACCGTGTCCATATAGTCATTTGCACTCATGCCGGCATTAACATATGCTTTTGACGCATTTTTAAGAACTGTATTTTGTGCCTTCATAAGGCTTTGATACTCACCCTTAACCTCTGATGCAGTCTTTCCTACGCTTTTTGAGTATTCCTTTAGGCTTTGTCCGCCTGCTCCAAAAAGTGTTTCCACACCACCTACTAACTGCTCATAAGATGCATATCCATCAACGGCTTTCTTTGTCAGTGCTCCAATAGCTGCAGTGGCAACACCTGTAGCAGCGGCCGCCACCTTCCCGGTTGTTTTTAATCCTGAAGCCATAGCACCACCCAGCTTACTACCTGAACTCTTTCCGGCACTATCTACAGCACTTGATAATCCACTTTCAAGATTCCCTTTTATCCCTTTCATGGAAGGTAATATCTGCACATAGGCAGATGCGAGTTCTGTTGCCATACTTTTCCTCCTGTTTATCCATACAGCCTCTTCATCATCTCGTCTTCTGATTCAAATACAACAAAGTCATTTCCTTCTTTATTGTCATAATACAAGTCGAATATCGAGCGAGGCATGTTTCTATTCTTAGAGCCATCCTTTGTCTTAGCCCATTGAAGCCAATGAACTACATCAAAGATATGCATGATTACTTCTTCTCTGATTGTGAAATCACGTCCATTTAACTTCATATTTATCCTCGAATCCTCTCTCAAACCTGAGGCTAGTATTGCCCTAAGTTCCAACGGAAGAGCCTCAATGTCAAGCACGTGATAAGTCTCTGCAAAATCACATATCAGAGCATCCTTATCACATGCATACATTTGAGCGAGGTTTATCAGTTTTTTGCCTGTCCTCTTGCGTTGTTAAAGATAGACTTGAGTTCAGCTGCAAGCGTTGTAAACAGTACCTTGCCTTTATCGTTTCTGATAAAATCATAAAATTGTTTTCTCTGCTCTTCACCCAAAAGCTTATTACAGATTTTTGTCATCTTAGTAACATCTCCGTTTTCGAGCGCAACCAAATCATCAAAGAGTTCCACGTCCATAAGTGAATCCTCATCAAGAACACACTCAAAGCCACGATCACTTTTAACATTGATTACATTGTTACCTTCCATGTCTTCGCTTTCTGCAGGCTCTGTTGTCACTTTCTCCTTGTCTTCCATAATCTCCCTCCCTTATTCTGTTTCAGAGATGTATTCATAATGTGTGTTTCCGGTGCTGTCCTCATCACATCTGATTGTTACAGCATAACCAACGGCATTATCACCTGCATAGCTGATTGTATCAACTGCAGTAATAATACCTGATGGAATTACTATTCTCTTCTTGCGGTTGCCCTTAAGGAGCATGTCAAATACCCATGCTGCACTTACAGCATCATCACTATTAACGCTTACCTTCGTTTCACTTGCGCTTGATACTGTAATAACTTCCACATTGTCATTTCCATAAACAGCCTTAAGCACATTAGCATTGGATGATTCAATCATAGTAAATGTAAATGTGTCGGTTCTGCCTGCCTGTAAGACTATATCACCACCCCAGGCTTCAATTGCATCTCCTGCTTCCCATGAATTACTAAGTCCATCGGACGAAAGATAACCAAGATTATCAAACCCTGTAAGAGCTGCGCTTGTACTTGCAGGTAATGTTGTTCCTGATGCAAGCGGGAGATCTGCTCGGTATATACATCCGGCAGGATTTGGTTTTCCACTGTGTACATTTGATTTTGTTCCCATTGTATGTTCCTCCTAATCGTAATAATGATATATATCATATACCACTTGATATCTGTATCTGTGTGTTTCCGGATCATTAAACGGATAAGCTGAATTTTGTTCAATTTTGGTTATTGCTTCCTCTTCGATAATGTCATCCATAACAGCCTGCACCTGTTGGGTTAGATTAATACTATCTAACATACTTGTGCCATAAACTTGAACTGCTATCAGAGAAGAGCAAAGCCAATTAGAACGGCTCGTGCCTTGGTTCTGAACCACTATATATTGTTTTGGTGCTTTTTCAGGTTCTTCAGCGTAAGCTTCTATATTCAGCTTATTGTTTAAATAACCTATTATTGTTGCTTCTATACTTACCATATAGTCACCTAGCTTTTTAAAGCTTTAAGGATGGTATTGTTTTGATATTGGTCTTGTATGGTTTCGCTTGTATTTGCTTTAATGGATACGTTAACACGAGTTCTGCCATCATAACTGCTTTGTTCGTAACCGTCACCCAGATTGCTCATGACTCTTTCTGCATGCTCTGATAACATATCTTTAACGCTATCAGATTTCATATATTCTCTTATCCCTTGGCTGTTAAGCTCAATCTTCACCTTCGACATACTTTACCAACCTTACCTTTCTATGCCAGGAAAGAGGCACATTGGCTTCTATTCCCTCTATCGGTGCTCCTATTGTTCTGTACGTTACATCATTGAATTTAATAAGCGTATCTTCCCAGTTATTAGTGTCGCCTTTTGGTATAGCAAGCATTGCTGTAATCTGCTTACCGTACATGTTGAACGAATTAGTTATTTCATCAGAAGACGGTTCTCCGAAGAGTACCCCCGGAACATCTATCCATTCTGTAGCATAAATCGGATGATTGAGGATATCTGTTTCCTGTAAGGTCTTAACTTGTAACTGTATCGTTACCGTTTTGATTAATCCCATAGAACTCTATCCCTCCTATCCTCTGACGCCTGCTCAAACCCAAATCAGATTTTTCATTGTTTAAAAGATATAAATCACGTCCGGGCATGGTATAAGTTCCGCTTACGGAATAACCTAAAGCGGATTGCGTTACCTGAGACATTGGCTCACCTGCTGTGTCTTTACTGATAGCTCTGCTTACCATCGATACAGTAACAGCCGTTAGCATGTTTGAATAATCTTCATCATTCTCAAAAAGATCATCTGTATCCTTTCCTACCTTCTTCCCTTCAATTCTGATAATAGAAGATGCTGTTGTAATCAGAGCACTTGCTTTGGTCTGTTCTGCAGATGTCAATGTTCTCCAAAGAGTTTCAACATCATTGATGGTTGCATAATCTATCATTTTTTCTTCACCGCCTTCTTTGGTGTAACTTTTCTCTTAGATGTTATCTTTTCCGGCTCATCCTTAATCTTCAGCTTGTTCTCTTCTGCTTTTTCCGTTTCCACTTCAGCAGGAGCGGGTTTTACAGGAGCCTTTAACGGCTCCCATAAAGTTCCCTTTACCTCGCTGTTGACATCTATGATATAGCCGGTCTTTATGTTTTTATACAACATAGACCTCACCTCTATTCTTCCGGTGTTTCAAGTATAAGATCCCTAAGCTTCCAAGTTCTCGTGGTGGTATGTGTGCCATCAGTTGCCACGATTTTAAATACCTGAGAAGTTGATGAGATTTTAAATACACCATTCTTATCCGGATCATCAATAATTTCAACCAATCCGGTTCCTTCTGATGGATTAAGTCCAACCTTAACTGATGTGTACTTAGTCCAGTCAATGGTCTTATCAAGCTGTAATGCGAGGAAATAACCATCTCCAGCAAGTGGACCACTCTGAGCAAGTCCACCCTCAATAAACTTTAGTCTACCGGAAATGCTTCCCGTTCCAACTGTGATTCCGGTCTGCATATTCTTTACAGCGGTGTTAAAAAGCACTGTCTCACCATCTACCGCTGCCAACGGTGGGACATCAAGAAAAGACTGCTGTACCAAAGCGAATGCATCAGGATCAAGAATTCCCCATCCGAGATAAACCTCTGCTCTGATGTAAACTTCATTATGACCTGCAAGATCTCTTCCTGAGTTATCAGGATCACCAAACTGGATGAGAGTCATAGGTATTTCCTTTGAATATCCCCAAGAGAACATTGAAAAGTCACCCACAATTGCCTGATTGGTAAGATTGTCTGTAGTAATTCCATTAACCGTGTTGTTAATGTCAAGAGTAATACCTGCGAAGTTACTTGGAGTCTGACCAAATCTAAACTCAGGATACTGTACAACATTGTTAACCTTAATCTTAGCCATTGCATCACCGAATACCGGAGAGAATGCCATACCGTTAACGTTGTACTGAGAACCCTTAACAAGTGCTATTGCAGAATCAAGATTATCATCTGCTGAAGCTGCTACGTAGCTTATAACCTGTTCAACCTGGTCTGTAAAATCATTACCGTTGATTACAGATGAAGCATTGCCGGTTCTTGGATTTACTCCATAAAATGCAGCAAGGTCAAGACCTCTTGCTACCTTCTTAGAAAATCCATCAGCGAATCTTCCAAGGATGTCAAGCTTTTCCTCATCTGATGCATAAAGAAACTCATCTGTTACTCTGGCACCATACTCAAACTTAATAGGAACAATAGTTACAGGTTCAAGAGTGATACCACCGTGTGACTTTGCTCCACCTTCTGCTACGATATCAATCTCGTTAGGCATATTGAAGATGAACTGCTCTTTTCCGTTAAACGGAATAGGCTCAGCGCCTGTAATCTTCGCAAGGGATGAATGCCCCTTAACCTTTGTCATAAGATCCTGAACTAACTTCTCAGGAAATAAACTACCCTTCTGTGCAGGGTTTACTGTAATTGCTGCCATAATTTTCTTCCTCCTTAATTTGTATTGCCAACAAGCTCGTTGGCTAATTTAGATAATTCAGCGTTTAAGCTGCCTGCTTGGTTTTCATAACCTTGCGCAAGTGGAGCAGCCGGCTTTGTTCCAATAAGGTTCTTAAGAGCTTCTGCACTCTCCTTGATGCTTTTCTCATCATTTCCCTGTAAAAACTGGACTGCGTTATAATCCAATCCCATATCACGTGCTACCTTGGATCTGATCTCTGATGTCTCATAATCCTTTATCTTTGCATCACGTTCAGCGATATCCGTATCATACTTAGCAGCCTTTTCATTTGCCGTCTTAACATCCGAATTAAGCTTTGTTATCTTTTGCTCATAATCGTTTTTGATGCCTTCCACATCCTCAGGTGACAAAAAACCTTCATACTTCTTGGAATACTTTTCCTCAGCTCTCTTTAATCGTTCTTTGAGAACCTCGTTTAGTTCTTCCTGTGTGGTTATAGCTTTTTCTAATTCAGCCATGTTCTATTCCTCCTATTTTCCCGGATAGTTCCGTTAATTTTTTATATTAAAAAAGAGCATTGCTGCCCTTCTAATACCTCACTGTTTGCTTTGTTTTGACTTTTGCTGTTGCACAACTCCATAATGCCAGGGCAACCGAATCTAAAAGAATAATATCTATATCTTCATTCAGAGAACGGTATCCGAATCCACCATTTGACCCGATGTTACGTTTTTCACAATTTGCAACACAATCAGTTAATGATGGTTGATTCTTGTGTCTTATAACTCCCTCATTTAATGCTTTTTCAAAAATTGCCATTGCATATATAAAATTTCCAACTGTTGGCTTAACAACATTTTTAATCTTTAATTCCTTAAGTTCTTTCTCAAGATTATCCTGTCCGTTTTTTCCGTCAATTACTATTTGACCTACATCCAGATTTTTAATCCAGTTGATTATCCATGCATCACCTTCTTTAATCGGTCTGCAATCTATACACTCAACAAATATATCACCCTCAATCGTCCTTACGGCAATTGATAATGCTACATTCTTATCATCAATACCGTATTTAATTCCTGCAAAAAGTTTTCCGGTAAATTCCGGAAGCTCTTCAACGCTTAATGATTCCCATTCATCACGGGATATGGCAGATTTTAAGGAATACCGATACCAATAACCTAATCTCTGAATAACAAAATCAAGCGTATCTTTGCTTATCTCTGCACTTATCTTTCTTTCTGTTAGTATGCTCCCGAGTGATGGATTTGTCTGATACCATAATTCCTTATCTCTGATATCAGAGGGCTCATTATCAACGCTCCACTCAGCCCATCCATTTTCTTCATCATCTCCACCAAGTATACTGTCTCTCATATCAACAAATACTGTTCCGCCTGATACAAGAGTCGGGGGAGTCCCACATAATAATGTTTGAGGGTTTGCGCTGTCTGATACTACATATGTAAGAGCGGATTCCTGCTCCGTAGTGTATTCCTGGGCTTCGTCGATAATCAGCAGATCATAGCCTTCACCAAGTCCACCATTATTAGTTCTGGTCCTGAAGTTTGCAATACCTCCGCCGGATAATGTTATGCTTTCCAGTCCGTATTGCTTTGTGGTTCTGAAGCTTTTCTCAGGTAGCTTTTCACCTCTTCTGGCTCTGCCAAGCTCTTCATATCCTGCCAACTTCAGAAGCTTAACCAGTCTCTCCCATGCAGTGTGTGATGTGGTGGTTCGGTGTGCTGTATGAAATATAAGCTCACCATTTTCCAAGCCCCAAAGCTCACGCATGGTAACCACTTCGTTCTTTCCGTTACGTCTTGGTAACGAATAACCAACCTTTTGATGCAACCATAAGCCATCCTCATTCAGTGCCATGATGTTATTTAAAAGATATTCCTGCCAATCCTGGGCTTTTCTTTTTGTTTTATTGTATAGCTTTACTGCTTCCTTTCCCTTTGTTTTCTTGTAGGGTAGGAATCTTTCTTTGGTTGGTCTCTGATTTCCTATCCTTGTTTTTGTTGCCATATGATCACCTATTTTCCCGCATAGTTGCGTAAATCACCGGATTAACCGTGTAGTTTAAGCTCTTCGGAGCAAAATAAAAACCGCCTTAGTCGTCAACCTCGTTCCAGTTAACACCGTAGCGGTCTATTATCATTTTAAAATCTTCCAGGTCATGAGGTCTGATAAAATACTTATTATCCTCAATCCCTATGTGAAGAAGCTCATGGAACAGAAGTATTTTTATCTGCTCTTCTGTAAAACCTTCGATATTTGGCTCGAAAACTGTTATCGTATAATCGCAAGGTATTGCCCATTTATATTTATCAGAAACTTTTTCGCATTGACCCAACGTGAATTTGCCGGATGATGTCTTTTTATGCTCTGATGACAAATATATGATTGATACCTCACTGTTTTTTATGTATTCCAGCTCCGGCATCTCTTCAATCAGCTCTTCTGCTATAAGCCTGTATGTGTCGTTTACTTTTCTGTTATCCATATAATTTCTCCTTCATAACATATAATAGTACTAAATATTCCAATCCCTTGAAAAAAGCCGTGATTAAAGCATATCTCAAAGAAAAAATTAAAGCATCCTTCAAATATATTTCACCCATGTCCTTAAATTGCATCACTAACGCAGCTAAAAATACAATAACCCATGCAATTATAAATGATATAGAACAGTAAATAATCATTTTAAACATGTCCAACATCTCCACAAATATTTTTTTGCTCTGAATTTTTCTTAATAAGAATGGTTGGCGGTTAATCCTCAATAGAAACAGGAGCACCACATCCGCCTTCCATCCTTTCCAGTACTTTTATTATATATTTTAAATCCGTTTTTATTTCATTTGTATCGGTAATTTTAAACTCTTCCGTTCCCTTCACCATCGATTCAATTACGCTGCAATTACGAACCTTTCCTTTGTTGTCGGTAAAATAAAAATTATAATATACGTTTCCATCAGAGCTTTTTCCTACGCTTTCGATTTTAACAGGAATGAATATTACATCTCTTGGGTTAAATTTTGATTTCATATAAAAAGACCTCCAAAATAAAAAGCACCTACCGGGGTAATAAAATTTGAATTAAACTACTCATTTTTCCTTGACTTTTTTCTACTGGCAATCTATAATTTATTTATAGATATCTATAGGAGCTTCTTCGTAGGTCACTAGGCTTACGAGTCGGCTCCTTTTTATTTTCTCTTGAATATTTTAATGATCTTATAATCTTTAACAATAACTATCTTATCTACAAATTGAGTATTATGTTTCAAATAAATCATATTAATCTCATGATTCAATTTTTCATCTGAACAGTTTCTTAATAAACTTAAATCAAGAATAAAATTATTGCTCTGTTCTTTATGTTTACGCAATACATTTGATATACCATTTTTCCCGATTTTTTTAATTCCTTTTAAATCCCATTTTTCTCCATCTATTAGGTAATCAGGAGTCTTAACTCCCTTATACTTACCACAAACTCTTGGAATCAATTTAACATCACATCCATAATTATCTTTAAAAAGATTTGCAACCTCTATTTCACGCTCTGAAGGATTTAAAATTACATTTCTACCATCAATGTAATATTCTTTACCATTATTATGGATATACTTATCGGCATATGAAACAGTGCCTTTTCTTTTCACGCCAGTTGAAGCCCATTTTAATGTTATATCTTCTTTTACATCATCATTTTCAATACTTTTATGCTGTTCCTCATACCACTCTTTAGTCCGCTCTGATTCGTCCTTGTACCATTCCTTACTGTGTACATTCTGAACCTTACCGTCTCCGGGATAAAAATCAACGCTACAGGTACAACCTCGGTGTCTTCTGTAAACATCATCCGGAACATTGGGATAGGTATAAGTCTTTGCTATTTCTTCGCACCACTTACAACAGCTTCCTGAAGACCTTCTTACTATCTTTGGCTTTAAACCTGTGCGAGCTTGTAACTCAGCGTTAGCCTTTATGCTGTCTGTTACAATTTTCTTACTCTGTGTAATTACTGTATCATGTAACAAATACTTTCCCATATTAAACTTTGGATAGCTGACAAGCTTATTTATCAAGTCATCAATTTCATTCTTCATCCATCCGCACCACCTTAAGTCCTATATTTGTTTTTTTATTCAGAGATTTCTGCACTTTATAACAGGCATCAGCTATATTTTTATAATTTTCTTCCAGTAACGGTCTTACTGCTCTGTCAGCAATATTAAAGTACATCTTCCCATTTGGGAGTCTCTCTTCTGTGATTACATTAAAGGCTTCTGATAATGCTTTTCCATATTCTTCAGCTATCAAATCAGCAAGATAATAATCAACGTCACTTGCTTTAAGCTTTTCAAGCTGCTTTTGTAGCCTTTTATTCTTCCGGATATTCTCCCGGTATCTCTCCCTCACTTCCTGAAGCAGTTCGGGTACTATATCCTTCACTTCCTGCTCCATTTGCTACTCCTTCCTCGCTCGACTCTATTCCTGTAAGCTGTTTTATATTATCCTTACCGATATATCCGGGAACTGCCTGATTGAGCTTTATCATTCCATCACCGATAGAACTAAGCATGGCTGCGTCCGGCTCAAAGATTGGAAGCCATTCAGGAACCGTCTCATATATCACGTTTCTCTTATATGCATATTCATCTCTTACACTCGCTGCCAGATATCCAACATTTAAAAATCCTGTTCCGAAAGTTCTTTGAGCTTTCCTTGCTGTATTCCTTAGGTTCTCATGGCTTGCTTTTATTGCTTCTGCACTGGATGGATTATCAGTAACAAAACCCAAATCATTCAATGTAAGCCCTGTCTCTCCTGCAAAAAGAGAAGCCAATGTCCTGAGCTGCTCTGTATATGGTGACATGCTCTGCTGCTGGAACTGCCCAACTACAGGCTTATCTCCATCCATATCCTTTGAAAATTCCAGAAATGTTGAAATGGTTGCCTTCCATGAATCCAATGAATCATCTCTGTCCGGGTCTGTTCCCAAAACATACTTTTGAGGAAAGCTATAAAACTCAGCGGAGATTTCTGACCGCTTTAAGGTTCGGAGTGCTGCTTCCTGAATGTTAATACAAGCCCTGCTTATCCTGCTGTGTCCAAATCTTCTTTTTGCGTCCGGTCTATAAATAATCGGAACAAGGAGCGGATACATGGCAGGATTCTTATCAATCCTGTAAACCTTATCACCCTTTATGTACTGCGTATTCTCTGATGTAAAATATGCCTCGTGTATCGGTCTGTCATTATCATCTCTCTCAAGTACTGCATACCCCTCTGATAGCATATATGTGATTGGATCTATAACACCGGTTGCATTCCTACCATCAATCACCTGAAGCCTTGGATATCCATCCTCATCCGGAGAAATGTAGATAAACGAGCATGAACATATCAGAGCTGAAAGAATCGCATCATCAAACAATATATCCCTGTTATTCATTTCGTAAATCTCATTCATTTGAAAATTATCATTCTTGAACTCGTCAAAAATCAGCCTGTCTCCGATAGAGTCAACTGCCTTGCTACACCAACCGAGGCACTCTCTCACCCAACGTAATTCCTGGGGCATGGTCAGATTAAACTCTTTCATTTCGTTTTTCATCTCATAGAAGTCATATCTTAACTTGGTTCTTATAGCCTTCTGACTAAGCTTTTTCCTTAATTTCTCTAAACTCATCTTTTACCTCTCTTCCCACTAAAAAAAGCCACTGCTCGTTTTGAGAGTGACTTTTCTGCGAGATATTTGCGCAGTGACGGCGGTGAACTCCGAAGCAAGGGGTGGGAGGGGGATATGCCCCCTTCAGTTGCTCCTGTAAGCCGTCCAATCTATTGAATGTGGTAATAATCTGTTGCTTATTATTGTTCTTTGTTCTGTTCCAATCAGCTTATCCGACTTCTGACGATTACAACACATGTGAGCCAGCTGTAAATTGTCAAGCTCGAAAGGATGTCCACCTTTATCAAGTGGAATGATGTGATCAACACATGCTGACATTGGATGAGGCCATCTCAAAGACTTATCAACAGGCTGTCCACATATTCCACATATGGATTGTGTTGCTATTATCCGTTTGCGTGCCTGATCGTATCGGGTTCTTCCTGAGCCTACCCGGTCTGCTCTGATATTAGCCATGCTTACACCTCCCGGGGTATAAAAGTACCCGGGGCATTATTATTTGCACCCGGGTAATACAAAGGAGTATTTTTATGTGATGCCAGTTATCGGCAAAGTAACAGGTTAGAAGCCAAGGCTAAAAACAGGGGGATAGCCTCAGCTTCTGTATTTTTTAGAAAGGAGATATTTAACCATGTCTTTCCTTTTTTCCACGAATACATAATAACACATTTAAATGTGACATTGTGTGACATCTTTTATTTTTTCTATATAAACTTATCTATTTTACAAATAAATGTTAATAGATTATAATAATTCACGGAAGTCGGAGGACATGCTTTCACTCAGTTCTGAGCCTTACAGAAAGGAGTGATGCTTATGAGTATGACTTATGAGTATGACTTATGATTATTCTTACATCTGTAAAAATAATTGTAGATTTTTTTAGTACAAAAAATAAGAAGTAGCTGTCCTATTGGCGTAGAATACAGCTACTTCATGTAGTAATAAATCAATCGACGGTTGAGTGAGGCATTTCACTCTTCCGACTTCCTTATACTGTCATTATATCGTCTTATCATCATTTGTCAATATTTCTTTAGCAAAACAGCTCAAAGCCCATCCATGAATTCTTCTTATATAATCATAATTATAACACATCTCCACCGCTATCTGTTCAAGTGATTTCATCTCAACATATCTTTTATACAGCAATTTTGAAAAATTATGATTATCCATGGATTCAATTTCTCTGATAATGGTATCCTTTAAATTTGCATACTTTATACGTTCATTGTCAAGCTTATTTATAAGCCCTAAGTATTTAATAATAACAGTCTCTGATATATTAGCCGGTGATGTCTGCACCCGATCCTGATCATATGTTATAGCTTTCACTCCGGATGCCTTAACCCGAAGCTCCTCGATTAATTGTTCTCGGTGCTGTATCTTATCCTCTAATTCTTTAAGCTGCATAAGATATTGCTTTGCTGTCATTTCAATCCTCCATTACGATACCAACATGTGTTTTAACTTTGCTTTCGTACTCTGATAATGGTGCAGTCTGTATGTCAATATAATTCTTTGCAAGCTCACCCATTACCGTCTCAAGTCGCTTCCTTCCAAAATTGTATGGCTCTCTTGAGAGCGCATCAAGAATAATAATACACATATCTCTATACATCTCATTTCGAGCTGATACATATATGCTGTACTCAAGCATCTTTTGGTCACTGCTAAGTATATCTTTTGGAATTACCTTTGCTAAGAAATCTAAAGAGAACTCAGGAAGAGACTCTGACACCATAGGTGCATATACATATATCATTGCATTTGTTATGTCTTGGCTTTCTGTCAAGGATGCACAATCTGAAGCTCTGTTAATAAAAGTATCAACCCTCTTACTCTTCCATCCGTAAAGACTGTTAAGTGTCAGCATTATAGAACACATAGCATAGAGTTTACCATCTGATTCTCCTTTATATTTAGCTTTAGGATAACCTTGAACCTTTTCCATCTTTTTACGCTTTTTTTCTGCACGTCTCATCATCGCTCGTCTATTTCCCATCATTATCCTCCCAGTGTCTGTATAGTATTTGTGGTTCAACTCCCATAATACGATTAGATCGCTCACGTTTTTGTGATTGTTCTTCAGCGCACTCAATCGCTTGGGAATAAGTTTCTTGTATTTTGTTGCGTGTTTTAAAATATAAGTGTTTTGGTACGTGTTCTACTTCTACAAGTTTGTATTCTTTGAGCGATCCATTAGGAATACCCGCGATTTTACATTTAGCAATTCGGTAATACTCATGTGATATCACATCACTAGGGTTATACCTTCGGAAGTCCTCAACAACGGTGTAGACGGTTGAATTTAAAATCAGCTTTTCCATGCCATCCTCCTTCCACACCACGGACAGTAAGGCGTGTTGCCTTGTGACTTGCAATTACAAGCAGAACAACGTGCAGTTAGCGAGCCTTCATTTTCCCAAGTGTTGATTTTGATTTCGTCTAACGCTTGCAAGAAGTGTGCCGACGTTTCTCCTGTGTGCTTGATTGCGTCTTTTTCTATCCACATACAGTCCATGTCAGAGTTCATGACTAGTACGTATTTATCACTTTCACGAAGTACAATATGACGTGCATCTTTGTATTCGATTATATCGCCTCTCATCACTCACCTCCTAATACATCTAACACATCATCAAGTTCAACATATAACTCCTCATCACCCTCAAACATCTTGTAAGTCTGTAACCCTTTGATATCCTCTGCAGCGTCCATCAAAGGGCAGTACTCATCTCTACAATCGCTAGTCTTAGATACAAAGTTTCTACATGGATTTATCGGACAATTTAGTCCATCCCTATCCATCCACGGTATTGGACAAGCGTTACATGATTTAGGCATTGGTATGTTAATTTGTATCATAGTTACTCCTTTCTGCCTTGTCCCGTTTCACTTCTTGAAGTTCTATTCTCTTACCACAATTTCTACAAACATAAATGTATGATGTGGAAGTCCTATGTCCTACCGCTTGCTCATACTCCCAAGTGCCACCACAAATATCACAGTGACCACCATTCCAGAGTTTATCATCGTGTTTTACGTTAGTCTTATATATGCCATAAAATAATGCGACAAATAATAATACAGTCAAAATTATGCTTATAATCCATGTTAAAATATCACGCATTTTTCATATCCTCGCTTTCTGCCTGTACTTCCTCACAATCATCATATAACACCGTTTCGATTTCATCCTCAACATCGTGCATGAGGATATCCACTATTCTCGACTCCTGTATGTTCAGTTCAAGCGCATACTTAACGGCATTTAGTATCTGCTTTTCAGTTATGATAAATTTCGGTTCGATCATTCATTCCTCGCTTTCCGCCTTGTACTTGTCGATAATCTGTAACACATCTTCTAATTCAACTATCTTTTGACTTCCACCACATCCATGATATTCAAAGTCGGGTATGGCATACTCTATTATCTCAGCTCTTATCTTGTTAAGTACATCAGATTTACCATCTTTGTAACCACGTAAATAGTTTTGTTCTTTAGTCATTTTTTTTATTTTTGTTTCAGATATTTCAGTCATCCCTTATCCTCACTTTCCATCTTTACCCCACATTTAGGGCAGTAGTGATATTCATTATCTTTCGGTGTACCGCTTTCAAGCCAAAACAACTCTTTACATTCCGAACATCTGTAAACCACATCACCATCAAATCTATCTTCTTCTATCCAATGCCCTGTCTTTGGCTGTATTGTGACAGTTTGTGCTTGCATTACCATTTCTCGAATATTAAATACTCCACTCAATACACCATCAACAAACGGGTCCTCAGCACCACTTGCGATACTCTCCATATTGTCAGCCCTGAAATTCTCTTCTGCTTGGTTAATGCGTTCAATCAATGCCTGTCTGCTGATACAATCCTCACAAGGCTCTGTTCTGAATTTCTCGCTCGCATCTTCATATCCAAGCATATAAGCTTGCTCTCTTTCTCTGTGAATATCTTCCACACTCGGCTCTTGCTCTAGTGATTTGATTGCTATATCAAGACATTCTATCTCGTCTTTCATTGTCTGCATATCACAGTATTTTTTTCGTACTTCCACAAGTGATTTTAAACCTTTTATTGCTTCTTCTCTTGTCATCCTTTTACCTCCCACTTCAAAGCTTGTCCACAATGTATACATCTGTCAAATTTCAACACATTCTCACAGCAATTTGGACAATACGGAGCTTGCTCGGTTTTCCCATAGCATCCCTGCTTATCAATCATCAGCACATCTTTCGGCATATCCTTTTCAAGTCGCTTAATAGTCTGCTCAAGAACTATCTGGAACTCAATGGAATAATCCCACTCTATGGCTGATTTTAATTGCTCAAGATTTGTAATTATTGCATGAATTTCCATTTGTCTCCTTTCTGATAAATCAATAAAATGGTGTCTCCTCGTCGCTTATATCATTAAACCCTGTTTCCGAAGTCTCCCATCCATACTCCCAATTAAAGTCTTGGGTATCAGATATACGTTTGGATGATTCTTCAAAGTATACCGGAAAACCTTCAATATCCATGCGCCCATTTATCCTGTTTTTTGTAACGCATATCTTCCGATCTCCCTTTTCATTTTCCTTTGTCAATGTATATGCCAGACTTATATCAGCAAGATTGGTGATATTGCCACTACCTGATACATCATCATTACTCCACTTGTCAGTAGTCCTTTTTCTTGGATGTGCCACAAGGAATATACATACATCAAACCGTATAGCTATACTCTTTAGCTTCCTGGTAAAGTTACTCTGCTGCCTATACAGGTCTGATGTTAAATCATCACTAATAGCCGTCATGAGGTTGTCAATGAATATCACTCTGCATGCATATTGCTTAATTGCGATTTCAATTGTTTCCATCAGGCTCTCTGCCTCGTTATCCACCATGCTGTTATCATACAGATACGCTTTGTCCTTATACCAGTTATTGACTAATGGCTGATACTCTGCCTTTGTGGTCCAGTATACATAGCCATCTCTTGAGTGGCGGTTAAGGTTCTCGGGACCGAACATGTTTAACTCCATCCAGTTCTGAAACTGCCAGTCATTTAACTCGCCTGAGTAGAAGAAACATGTATATCCGCTCCTGATAGCATCAAGACCTAATTGTGATGCAAATGTTGACTTCCCCAAACCTCTCTCTCCGGTTATTATTGTCAACGTGCCCATATAGAAACCACCTATCATCTTGTTTAACGTGCTCAGCCTGCTCTTAAAGTTCTCAATCTCTGCATAGCTTTTTCTTTCCACACTCACAAGCGGCTTAATATGCTTATTCTCTGTGAATACTGCGTTCTCTATAGCTTTTCTTACCGCTCCGGAACCATATTTCTGTAAAAGCTCATTCGCATCTTTGCAGCCTTTATAATCCTTTTCTCTGATATGTTTTACAGAATCAAATCTTGCTTTTAATTCATCCAGTAGCGTTATCTTGCCTTTTTCATAATCTCCAAATACAACAATTGTTTTAAACTGCTTGCAGAAGTCCCAGCAATAAGGCAGCCATGTGAAGCCCTTTGCCCCGGTTGGAACTGACACAGCGTTTGGTATCCCACTCTCTGCTACAGACAGACTGTCAATCTGTCCCTCGGTGATAACTAGAGTGTCGGATTTTTCGGTACTACACTCATTCATTCCGAACAATATCGGCTTACAACCCTTCTCGCACCACTCTTTAGAGCCTTTGCTCCCTTTTTGGTAAGCCATATTGCGATATTTTACTATCTGCAGGACATTATTCTCGTCATAGAATGGAAATACTAACACATCAGTGTTTTTATCTTGCGTTGTTATCCGGTACTTCTGAGTTGTCTTTTCAGAGATACCTCTGCTCAGCATATACTCAATTGCTTTAGGTTTAGGACTCGGCTTCTTATTTGGTAGTTTTTTATACGGTTTCTTCGGCGCATAGTATTCTGTTGCAAGTCCGATATCAAAGTTAAAGTCTTTAGCCAGAGTAATCATATTACCTTTAGCCCCGCAGGAAGCCCTTAAACATTGGAAACGCCCTGTTCCAAGGTCTATGGCAAATGTATTCTTGTCATTTGTAGCTCCCTGGCAATATGGGCATCTGGCAAATGTCAGATTATGTCCTGACTTATGTATGCTTATTCCTACATGCCTGGCAAAATCATATGCATCTGACTCTTTGAATTCATACACATCAATTTATTCCTCCTGCTTATTGTTCCAGTTCTCCCACAATGCCATCTTGACACTCTCCGGCAAAGCATCAAACTCTTTTTCGGTATACTTGCCATATATCAACTCTTCTTTCGTTTTCGGCGACAGCGAGTCCCCCAGAGGGGATGAAGCGTTGTCGCTTTCTCTTTTATATATTTTCTCTTTATTCTTTACTTCTTTACTTCTTGTTTGTGTAAGGTCACTGTCCTCGTGACTGTCATCGTGACTGTCCACATAGGTGTACTCATGACTGTCTCTGTAATTGTCTTTTTGGTGTACTTGTTGGTGTCTTTTAGGTGTCTTTTGGGTGTCCTGCTCACCTTGGAAAAACCCATAATTTACAATGCTTAGAAGTGTCCCGTTTTTCTTGATTTCATCACTCTTAATCTGTATCATTTTTGTTTCTTCGAGTATGTTTAAAAAGCGCATAACTTTTGCACGACTCCACCCAAAAACATTCGCCATTTTGCGCACGGAAGTAAGACAGTCTCCACGCTTTATTTTCATCAGTTGATTGTTAAAAAGGATCTCTTTATCCTTG
The DNA here is from genome assembly GCA_016281605.1 of Lachnospiraceae bacterium. GTDB lineage: Bacteria > Bacillota > Clostridia > Lachnospirales > Lachnospiraceae > JAEEJA01. Next base: position 4,356 of record JAEEJA010000052.1, on the reverse strand, counting down.
CTCTGAGCCTTCATGATAAGCCATATCCAAGCATGGGTATAATCATATGGTTTATTATCACTTAGGAAGTTATCTTCTATGCTACGATATAACTTTATCCATCCTCCACTACTCATCCTCTTTCTCCTGACATTCATCCGGAATCCGTATAACAGTAATACCGCTCTTATATGCGAATTCCTCTGTAAGCTCTACGAAGTTTCTATCTTTTCGCTCGTCCAAATCTAAGTTAAAAACTATAATATCATCTCCTTGGACAAGTCTGAGTTCTAGTGGTTTCTTCATCAAAATCTCCCCTTTCTATGCGTTCTTTTAAATCCCTGTATAATATATCCCTTATAAGTATCGGAGAGCTCTCTTCCCTGCAAAATACTATGTTACAGTTATAGCGAATCATGTATGCGTTAATACTTGCTGTCAGGGCATGAGGATGCATTCTGGATTTATACTTATGGCTTAATATCTTTTCCCAGGACCCGTTTTCTATCAGAAGGATAATCCTGGCATCATGCTCCCTGGCTCTGTTAAATTCTCTTTTAAACCGCTCCCTGCCTCGTGTAAAATTACTTACCAATTCATCAATAGACATCTTGCGCTCTATCACTATATTGCCTGATACCGTAGTCCCTTCATCATGTAAGCTCTTCCCGCTTGGAAGTGTTGCATTATATGTATAATCCCCATAGTTTAATGGCACTTTTACATAAGGAGCAGAAAGGTGTTTATAGCGCCACTTAGCCTTTTCGGTATCCTGCTCCCTTGTATCTATCAGAATCCGAAAGCTCTCCAATACTTCTTTTTCTTCATACCCTGTCATATTTAATCAAAAGGTAAGTCATCTATGGTATCAGGAAGTTTTGCAAAGTCATCAGTATCATCCGGCTTATTTTCAATCAGCTTATCTCTACAGATCGGAGCAGTTCCATTTCTTACGTCATTTGCCGGTCTTGCTTTGTACAGACGAACAGTCGAGCCTACAGTTCCATCATTTTTTACAAATTCTTCCACTCTGAATAATCCACCGAAGATAAGACCCTTCCACTTATTCTCATTCCAATCCCAGTGATACCCGTTGTTGGACTCTTCAAGTGCATTGGTAAATGTTTTCATCTGATTCCACATCCAATCCGGAGAGTCATCATCCGGAACGCTCTGGTTAAAGATTCCTCTCCACTTCTTATTTTCATCAGAGTTACTTTTATAGTCATCCTCGAAGAAATGAGCGTAATCACCCTCTGCAATATCATAAGATATCTCGAAACGCTCTCCACCATTCCTATTTTCCTTAACCTTTACTCCCATGATCTTACACACATAGTTACCCTTTGGGAGTCTCCTGTAGTCTCCAATTACTTTTGCCTCTTCATATCTGTTGGATCTTTTCATTCGTTTGTATCCTCGCTTTCTTTAAATTCATAAAATTCTCTTATTGTTGTATCGACATACTTTAAGTCGTTATCAATTCTGAACTCAAACATATCCATAGGACTCTTTGCCGGAGTAGTTCCATCAGAGTTCGTGATAAAAAAATGTTCACTACCCTCTACCTGGCAAAGAAGGACTATTGAAAACAGCCCTTCAACCGTTAACTGGTTGTCTAGCATTTTCCCAAGTGTCTTAGCCTTTATCCTTCCATCTTCTGTCAATTCCGTGTGATGTAAGAAATATACTATGCAATCATCAGGCAGTTGCTCTGAAACCATTTGTATTAAATTCCTGAAGTTAAGTGCCATGTTTGTAAACTTCCCATAACCTGTCTCCTTAGCGTGGTCAAAAGATTCAAATGCCATAAGATACTGACTATCATCAATCACAAATGTCTTGATGTCTTTAGCGTTTAACAAGAGCGATTTCCTGATAGCTGCATAACTAACATTATTTGCTTTCGGAAGTTTCTTTCTGAAAGGTAGTGGTTTTCCTGCAACATTAAATATTCTTATTTCTTCAGGAGTAAAATTTCTCATTGATGTGCTCTTACCACTCCCTGAAGCTCCGAGCACTAAAACTGGCATACCCATATAATCCCTCCTTACTTTATAATCATATTTTGCGATTCAACCAACTGCGCTCCGTTAACATAATTACCGCTCCGAATTGCCTCTTTGATTTTCGATTTATCTGGCTCCGGTTCTTTATATCGCAAGTATTCTTCAGGAACTTTTGCCTGATCAGTGATCTGCACACTGACCGACTTTCTGTAAGATACATTAAAATATTTTCCGGAAAACTTTTCACCGTTTAAATATGATTTTAAGAATTTCTTGATATTTTCTACTTGCGTCTTTGCACTTTTCTCTTTTTCTGCAAATCGTTGTTTTTCGTCATAGAATGCTTTTGCGTCAGCTTCGAGATTCCTCATTTTAAATATCAGACCCTCTATTTTCTTATTTCGTTCCTGTTCAAGTTCGTCAAACTCTTCCGGTGTCAGAAGTTCTCCTGTGAGAGTGTTGAGCAGTTCCCCTGTTTCTTCGTCGAATAAGATAGAATTCTCAATCACTTCATCAATTTCATAAAGTTTCATGTTCTGCCTCCTCTTCTTTTTGATTATCTGCTTTCTCTGTTTTTTCTTCTGGCAATGCTGTGATAATTACCTTAGCATCTTTAATATTTATTGCATTATTCAATGCCGTCTTAATGAAAGTAATCGAGTTGCTCAAGCTTGCAAATACAAAAGATATTTCATTCTCGTGCTCATAGGTGGTGCCGTGTGAATAGGTAATTTCTGACGTGGTTTTAATGGTTATTTTATACATAATTCTTATCTCCTTTTTCTTAGTTTTTCTAGGTAAATTACTGTACTGTTTGCCATCTCACAAAATGCATCTAGTTTTTCTTTATCACTCCTTCCGATTATTTTTTCTACCTCTATTGCTTTTGCCATTATTTCCTTCCAGAGTTCCTCTTCCTTACTTGAATCAATAATCTGAACTTCATCGGCATATTTCCATAGCCCCCAGATTATGTTGAATGCCTGGAACTCTTTTTCAAGTTCATTTTTGGTCAGCATAAGCTCTTTCCTTCCTGAATCTATAAGCACCACAGACTATATCATTCATAGATACACAGAAGACCATTTTATTAACTACATTCTGAAAACATAAGTTATAAGAATATATACCGAGAAGCTCAGCGACAATATTCATTTCACGATTTTCTTTAATAACATGCTTCAAATCGTAGACTTCTCCAATCACGAGGTCTGGTACTCCATAGATATCTTTGTCTTTTAACTTAAATCTCATCTCCTTAAACAAAAATAAATACCCTCTGAATACATGTAAACTTGACCTTGGATGAAATTTGCATGATAAAGCAGATTATCCGGGTATTCCTTTATTCCTTTCTGCCCCTTCCTCAGGAGCTCTTCAGCTATTTCATAGCTCCTCTCGTTGGGACTTACTTTCATCAGAGCTGCTTCATCCAGATATTGTCTAGGATTATCCTGAAGCAATACCTTCTTTATGCTGTTCGGAAACAGCTCTGATTTAACACGCTTCATGACAACTATGCCTACTAATAGGCTTGTTGTATCAGAAGCAGTATTGCCGGCTTCGTGCTGAATGATTTTTGCTAATAATTCAATATTTTTACGCCTATACATCTTTGATGGAACATCTATCCGTTGTTGCTGCATCCTCTGATAAGACACCGACAAAGGACGAGCTGCACAAACAGAAGCATTCCCAATCACGCAGCCTGCTATTATTAGTGCTACCATTTTTTTAAACATAACTTCTTAATCTCCTAAAAAACAAAACATAAGAACAATCAACAGAAAAACAATAATCGTATAAATCACATTTATTAGTTCCTCTTTGCTAATGATCGTCCTGAAAAACCATTTACTAATTCTCATCATCATCTTCTCCCTGTCACTTTGCCCGTTGTGATTTTTTAATTAAACTAAATCATAAATACTTTTATTAAGTGCGTTTGCAACCTTGGCAGCACTGCTCACATTCACCCGCTCCTCATGTATACACCTGAGGATTGTTCCGTAAGCAATGCCAGTCTTCTTAACCAGTGTCTTACTGGTAATATGCCTTTCAGCCATAGCTAACAACAACTTAGAATTATCAAAAGTAATATAACTGCTTGCCATTATTACTCCTTCCTAAGACCCTCTGTGAAGTCTTGGCTTATGCTCCTTGAAGTATTGCTCTAATGCCTCATCCAGAACCTCTTTAATCGTCAGACGCTCTGAATAAGCATAATCCTTAAGCATGTTTACATATTTACTTCTCGTGTGAAATGAGGCTATAACAAAAGTCTCCTCGTTCACCGTCTCGCTCACTACGTTCACCTCCTAACTTTGTAATTGTTTTTTAGTAACCCCTGTCAAGGGGGAACTAAATG
>JAEEJA010000051.1 GCA_016281605.1 Lachnospiraceae bacterium | reverse complement strand
TTAACAGAAGAAGAGAAACAGGGCGCACTCACCTTCACAGTAGTGGAGACAAAGAAGGATGGAAGCAAGGGAATCGAAGAAACCTACACCATCGGAAATGACTTTACTAAGAACGCAGATGGAACTTATACAAAGACAATCGAGGCAAACGAAGGCTCAACCTACGTTGTAACAGAAACTCTCTATGATGTGGATGGATACACAACTAAGAGTGTAACCTACACAGTAGAGGGAGATGCAACTCAGAAGGATAAGGATGGAAAGACCGGCGGAGCAACCGTTACAGTAGGAGCTAACGAGACTAAGACAGTAAACTTCGAGGATGAGTACGAAATTAAAGAAACCAAGGGTGAGATAGAGTTCACCAAGGTTGGTAAGATCAATGAAGCTTGCGCAAAAAATGCAGATGAAACTGTAAATGTTTCAGGTGCTGAGTTTACAATCTACAAAGCAGATGATGAAACAACTGCAGTAGCAACAGCTACAAGTGGAGACGATGGAACTGTAAGCTTTAAGAACTTAGATGAAGGTAAATATATCATTAAGGAAACTAAGACACCTGATGGATATAAGCCGGATAATTCAGTTTACTATGCAGAAGTTAAAGCAGGAACAAAGGCTGTACTTACAGATGCAGACGGAAATGCAGTAGATGTAAATATGTGGGTTAATGATGTTTACCGAGGAGATATCGAATTCTTAAAGGTAAATGAAAGCCAGCCTGATCAGGTGCTTCCTGGCTCAACTTACGGACTTTTCAAGGATGACGGAACAGGTAACCTGGTGAAGATTGCAGAGGCAACTACAGACAGCAAGGGAATGCTTTACTTCAAGGGTGTTCTCACAGAAGTTGTTTACACTGTTAGAGAGTTAAAGGCTCCGGAAGGATACTATGTATCTGAGAAGCCAATTCAGATTACATTTAAACTTTCAGAAGGAAAGGTAGAACCTGAAGTAACCGCAGCAGGAACAGGCGACGGAACAGTTGTTTACAGAGATGGAGTGCTCACATGGTTAGAGCCTGTAGTAATTGCAACTATCAAGAAGGTTGATGAATCAGGTATTTCACTTGCAGGAGCAAAGCTTCACATAGAGGACTCTACAGGTAAAACAATTGTTTCATGGGAGTCAACTACAGAACCATACACAGTAACAGGAATGCTCAAGTGTGGAGAAACCTATAAGCTTGTTGAGGACAGTGCACCTGCCGGATATGAGATTGCAAAACCAGTTGAGTTCACAGTTCAGGAAAAGATGGGACCATCGGTAAATGAGCCGATAGAAGTAAAGATGGTTGATAAGAAAGCAGGAGAATCATCAGTTTTACCTACACCTTCACCAACACCTACTCTTACAAAGGCAACACCTGCACCGACAGAAACACCTGAACCTTCTAAGAAACCTAAGAAGAAAAAGGCAGATGCAAGTGAAGACGACAGTGATGATGGAAGCGATGCATCTGAGACACAGGCTGATGAAAGTTACCCGGAGACAAGTACTGATACAACAGAAAACACTGTTGATACAAGCGACCGTACCAATATCCCGCTTTATGCAGGAATATCGATTTTCTCTATGTTTGGATTAGTAATTACAATTATACTCAAGAAAAAAGAGAGGAATGAAAACCAATAACTAAATATTTATACGAATTGTTACGCTTTTGTTACCTTTAGAGTGTTATAATGTCGTATGTGATCGGTGTATTGCTTTCCGGTTATCTGATATGGTTATCAGGATTGCAATACACCTTTTATATTAACGTGCTTGGAATGGAGGAAAAGTTATGCCAAAAAAGAAAACAGCCATCGATACATACAATAAACAAAAGGATTCTTTAAATAAACTTTGGGTTTTGATAATGAATGACGTCTCTGCGCAGCAGTATCAGACCATAAGAAGTATGGATGATGAAACCAAAGAAAAATACAACCTTCCAAAGGGAAGAGAAAAAATCGATGAAAAGACTAAAGAAAACGCAAAACTGTCTGATAAGTTAAAAAATGTATTTTTGCAAGAGTATACTCCTGAAAAGATAAAAGAAGCGCATGATATATTTGCCCTCGCTATGACTAAAATAGCAATAGAAGTCGGAAAAGAAAAGAAAGATATCATGGATAGACTTCCCGACGAGGTAGATGAAAATGGATTCAGACTAACGGATGAAGAAAATGCCCGAATAAAGGGGATGAAGGCTGACTATCTGATAAATAACGCAGGTTTTATGGGAATAAACCTGATTCAGGCTCATCAGACACAGTATATGGATATACTTGAGGCTGTAGAGAATGGTGAGTACATTGATCAGGAAAATGTGCAGAGAAAAAACGGAAAAGGAAATATGCAGGATGTATATTTCAGTGAGAAAAAAATTAATGAGCAGACCACATTCCAAGAGTTTTTCTTTAAGATGGACTTTAATAATGAAACTCAGAATGAATATTTGGAAATGTATAAAGCAAAGGCTGGAGATAACCTTTTTGATACAATAAGGAAAAACATTGAGTCAAAAAAGCCAGGGAAGATAGCGACTGAAAAAGAAATAATAAACCAGATTAAGGGTGATATTCCATCATTTATGATGAAATCAATGTGGGACACCAAAATATCAGAAATCAGAACCGGTCTTTCTGTAAAAGAAAGAGAATACTATGATTATGGTATGAATACACGTAGACAGTATGAAGTTCCAAAGGAATTAAAGGACTGGGTAAAGACAACCGGTAAATCACTGGCAAATAGCCTATTTGTAGATAATACAATAAAATCAGTAAAAAAAGTAGATAAGCTGGTTCAATCAGAAAAAATATTTGAATTACAAAGGGATTCAGGTATTAATGAAGCTCTTTTTAATACTGCGGGTGGTAAGGACGAAAGCAATATGAGCTCTTTAATTTCGACTATGGAAGCAACCGGTAAGGGTGAGGGATTTTTCCACAAGGAAAACTCCGACAAGTACAACAAAATGCTGGACTCCATGAAGAAGTATGAAAAGGCCCTAAAAGAAAGACGTGGAGGAGATGCAAAAGACATAAGAGAAGAAATGGTTAAAAACTGTCTGAATTATATAGACGGTAAATATTCGTTAAGAGACAAATCATTCAGTCAAACTAGGTTTGATTGTGCTATGTCTGTTTTATCACATGAGATGAAGGAAGAGGACTTCAAGAGAATACTTAATGACGTTAATAAAAAAAGAGGACTTTCAAAAGGAAATGAAGAGACTCCTAATTTTGTCAGCAAGAGATATTATGAAAATTACATTAAAGACAGATTGGATGAGTATAGAAAGAAAGAAATAACTAAAATCAGTAAGCAACAAAAAGCAACACAAAATAATCGTACTCAGATGCCTCAGAATGAAGCTGAACTTTTTGCTAATATTGAAAATCTCTATGGTAAAAAGCCTGTAAAACCGCAGGGAAAAAAGGCTGATATTATTAGTGACGAAGCATTTAGCAAGCTACAGATAATTGACAATGATTTCGGCGCAATAGGAAAAAGAAATCCCGACTCTAAGTTATCAGACAAGGATTTTGTAGCTGTTGCATATGCAGGGTCATTAACTCCAGATGCACTTAATGAGGGAGGTATACGCTCAACTCAGTTATCCGGCGAACAGCTTGTAAATCAGAAGGGTGGCGAATATACAACAAATTTGGTTTCAAAAACCCAATCGAGTAGCATAGATAAGTACACAGAAGTAATCAACAAAGGAAGACAGAAGGCGGCAGAAGCATTTACAAGTTATGAAAAAGGAGATAAAGCTCCGCTTGCAAATCTCCTGTGTAATGGTATAAAGCACATAGTTGATCAGACAAGTCGAAGCGAAACCTTGAATAGCGAGATTTTTGCCCAGGCTGAAATTGCATCACGTATTATAGAGATGTTTAAGAGAGATAAGGAACTTGGAAAGTATGCAGAAAGAGACGGACTGACCGAAGAAGAGGCACAGTATGCAAACTCTCTTAAGAGTCAGGCTAAGATATACAAGAAGGGCTTAGAGGCTAGGAATAAGCTTAAGAGTGCTGATGATGCGAATATGACTCCTGAAGAAAAAACTGAAATGATAACAGATATTCTCATGGAGAAGATGGCTGAGGCCAGCATAAGAAAGTGCAATAAAGCTAAAGAGTCAGACCCAAGATATATAAAAGACATGAAAAGTGCTGTTAAAAATTTTGAAAAATCTGAGAAGGAATACAAATCAAATCCTGATTCTCCAAACCTTAATGAAATGAAAGACAGAAGAGATTACTATGAGTATAAAATGTTTGAAATTGAAGGCAAATACAGAGTGAAAAATGAGTTTTTCAAGGAGATGAATAAAGTATCAAATTATAATTTGGTAAGAGATGTTGTAAAAGAAGAAGTAGTAAAAGCTAAGCTTCAGGAAAAAGGTATAAGTCAGATTAAAAAGGAATTGACCAACGGTCAAATAGTTAAGCAGGTTAGTTCTTTGTATGTGCAGGAAACGCGCGTCATAGCTCCGAAGAAAAAAGCAAAGATTAAAACTAATGTCAAAGCTAAAGCAAATGACAATAAAGCTAAAGCTAAGGCGCCAAACGGACGCCAACCATGATAAGCGTTAACTAATTCTTAAACCAATTCTTATTCATGATAAATGCTTGAAAACTATAATTATCATATGCTATACTAGTGGAACTAACTGGATTTTTCGAGATTTTAAAATCATGAACGTAGATAACAGGAGGAAATGAAAATGGCAGGAAATAAAATTGAAGGAAAAGGTCAGCAGCTTTTTGATAATATAAAAAAGTCAATTGATGCAATATTAACCAGAGATAATAGTGATTTGTATGATCTTTTTAAGGTAGATAAGGAAAGCCTCAATTATATAAATCCACATGATAGCGTTATGTATATGACTAAGGAAGAGAGAAAGAAGTGCGCTGCTGTATATGATACTGTTTTCAAGGATATTATGGAGCATCAAAAGAATATACTTGGTGATAAATATAATGAAAAAGTATTTTTTGAGCAATTTTCATTAAAAAACTTAAATTCCTATACCAGCAATATAGTAGAAATGTTTGATGAAGATTTGGGCATATATACCAAACCTGTTATTATGGAACGCGAAAAGAATGATGGCAGTGCAGAATATGAAGAAAAAAAATATAGTCTGGAACAGGCTCAAAGGGAGTTTGGTAAGTCAGCCCATAATAAAGATAAGGAATCTTTGAATAATCTTCGCACAAATATCGGTATGGATTATGTAAAACCCGTATCAAATATAAAAGATGACAGTACGATTGACAGTCTGGCAGAAGAACTTAATGCAGAGAAACTTGATGAAGTGGCAGATGATACGGATGCTGTATATATGACGGATGAAGAATATATAGATTTGTATAAAACAGCTATAATAAGAAATATGCTTGTTGGCGACAGGGTTGAACTGACTTTTACTCCTTTTATAGTAGATGAAAAGGATAAAGTAAAAGATTCCGGTAAATCAATAAGTATTGCTGCCAAATCTTTTGATAACGAGATACGTGCAACTGATGCTGAAATTGAAAAGAATTGGTTTATTGACTCTATAACCAAAAGAACTCATCTTCTTACTGATGAAGTTAATAAACTTCGCATTAATTCAAGCAAAGAAAAAGAGAATTTCTTTACTGTTGAAGAAAGAGAAAATGCAAAGCTCAAAGAAGCAGGTATCACTTTTGATTCATTATATGAGACTTTAAAAAATGATAATAACTTTAAGCTGGCTGGTTTCTTTGTGACATTGGAAGGTGAAGATAAGCCGAGAAATATCCAGGAAGAAGTAAATAAGGCCATGGGGCTTAAGCCCGGTTCCAAGAACTATACATCGGTACTTAATACCAAGACATTGATAATAAAGGCACTCAGTAATCCTAATAATAAAGTGACTTATGAGCTGAATGGTATAAGTACCGGGCTTGAATCAGGTGTTCAAAGGGAAGCAAGACTTGCAAAAGAAACAGAAGAGAACAGGATTATAAAAGAAAGATAAGAGAAAGAAAAAAGAGAACGCTTAGCAAGAGAAGCAGAAGAAAGAAGAAGAGAAGAGGAAGAACGTAGAAAGCTTGAAGAAGAGGAAAGAAAGGCAAGAGAGGAGCAAAGAAGAAGAGAGGAAGAAGAAGAGAGAAAAAAAGCCGAAGAGGAAGAGAGAAATAGAATAGCAAAATTTAAAAGGGCCGAGAGTAAGCTTAAAAAGAGTATTGAAGATAGAGCAAAGACAGAGAATTCAAAATATACCGAAGAGTATGTAGAATATAAAGATAATGGTGAGATATTTACCATAGATAAGTTTGCTTTTAATTATGATGTCCGATTTGCAGATCATGATTTGAATGTAAGCACTATAGATAAAGACCTTTTTAAGGCAGCAGATAGATATTTTGATTCGTATTTTGGAAGTATCAGGAAGAATGCTGCTTTCAATATCAATAACTTTATGGTTGAAAAGGACGGAATAAAAAAGAGTATCAATGATATTGCAGCAGAGAATTGCAGATTTTATAACATTGATCCGCAGGTTTATACGTCAAATGCTTCCAAGAAAGCACTTATACTAAACTATCTTGTTAAGGAACATTGTAAGTTATCTTACCGATTCAGTGACGGAACCGAAACTGAGTTTAAGACCATAGCTATGGCCTCACAATATGGCAAAGAGCTGGATTATAACATAAAGAATTATAATTCAAAAGTTGAAAAGGCAATACATGACTTTGATATAAAAGATAATCTTATGGATAAGATTGACTTTATTCCTACCAATAAAGAATTTAATCTTTATCAAATTACAAAGGAAGAGCTTACTAAGGGTTATCTTGCTTTTAATGTACTCTTTGGAGGTTTTGAAGTTGCTCACAGACCTATGGTCACACCTTTTACCAATTCCTTTACCGAAGAAGTAACAACGGAAAAGGGTGTTAAAATCACAAAGAATGTTGATGAAATCATAGATGAGATGTTAATGTCAGCAGATAAGAGCAAATTGCAATTCAAACCTGATGATGAATCCATAGACAGGCTGAAGAAGCTGTATGTGCTTTATGCTGCAAAAAATGAGAAAAAGGATATGTCCTTTGCTCCGTCATATTTTGATATTGACGGAAGCAGGAGATATATAACCGCAAGTGAAAAGCGTTACGGGAAAATGAGAATAGGTGGTAAAAACGGTATTGAGAATTTCAATACATATAGAAGTTCCATAGTTTTGCCACAATTGAAAAAGATTGAAGAGGAAGATCATTCTGAGATTTATAATCTGAAAATATGCTTAATGGATGTTCAAAAGCGTAATATTAAGGGATTTGGACATTTATCACAAAGTATATTGAATTATAATTCGCTAAGTCAGGAGACACTTGAGGAAGCAGTTGCATTATTCGATAAGTTATATGGAAAAGCTTTTGATGCAGATCCCAAGTTCTTTGAAAATATAAAGATAAAAGATAAAAATGATACCTACAAAAATTATGCAAGTATTGAATATATGCATAATGAATCATTGAATTATGCCAATAATCACAGATATGGCGAATTTGGTTCATGGGATAATAAACTGCCCGGCAAGAAAAAGTTTGACTTGCAAAAGGCATTGTTTTTGCAGGCTCTGGCTAATGATATAGACATGAAGTATGTAGGAGAAATGGGAGAATTTGAATTTAAACATCCTACATATACTGAGAAGTTTAAAGCCCAGCTTCATGAAAATGAGGTAACAGCCTTCTTTGATAATATGGGTAATATATTTGGCAAAAATATATTTAATTTGCCTATGAACTCGGCCGAAAATTATAATAAAAGGCTTAAAATCGAAGAACTTTCGGATTATGAATTAGAAGAAGCAGGAAGATTATTTGATGAGCATTACAAACCGATTATGGAAGCGGAAGGCAGGTTCGGTATTGACTTCCTTCAAGGGTTAGAATTTAAGCCTGATTCAGATCTTCCATATGAAAATCTCATTGATTATGTTAATACTGTTCATGCTGCTGATGAACTTAAAGGCATGAAAAAGATATTGGTTGCAAAGGCATATATAGTTCATGCTTTTGCCGACCCAAGAGAAAGTGTCAGATACAGGGTTGCTCACTACAATGCTGAGAAAAATGCCTTCGAGCGGGTATTGGATAATGATGACAAAGATAATGTAAAAAATGAAAATAAACCTATGCTTCCTATGAATTACGGGACTGTAAAGAATTTTGTCAAAAGGGGATATAAGGGAAAATATATCAATAAAGAAGAGTTATTAAAGGCCGAAGAAGACAGAAATAACAAATATTACAGCAGTCTGGCTGATTTACCGCATTATAAGGATATCTTGAGTGAGGGTCATGATTTCTTTAATATGGTTTATAAGCTTGACAAAAAAGGCGTTGACAAACTTGCGTTTAACCGTTCACATGAAACAAAGGGTAAATTACTTACATCTTTCCAATTTTCCGAAATGAAAAAAGAAGATATGGATGAGTATGTAAAGCTTTTTGATAAAATCTTTAAGCCTATCGAAGATTATACCAAAAAGATACTTGGAGATAAATATAACCCTAATCTGGATTCGCCGGTCAGAAGTATTATAATATATAGCAGGAAAAAAGGCGAAATCATATCTCCTTCGGAGGAAGTTAAATACTCAATTGATAAGAATTTTGCGGAAAAATTCGGATTCAACTGGATTGATGATGCGAAGACTAGAGAGGATAACATAAAAGCTGATGAATATTATGATCATATAAAGGATTGTATTGATAAGGTTGCGATTCTTCACTATATGATGAGTCAGGACTTTAATCTTTACATGGTACCAAAGATACAATTAAAAGATGGTTCTATTGAACAAATACAATATGGTGACATACTTAATCAATATCTCGACTTGAATAATCCCAAAGAACCGGTTGCTCCAAAGGTTTGGGATAAGATATATAATGAATATCTGGAAAACAGGGATTATCAAAAGAGAAACTTTAACAGAAGGATACCTGATTATGCAAAGTCATTGGAAGATAATGCTAAGATTTTCAGGGATATTTATAATATTGATAAGACTGCCATAAAAACTCTGGAGATAAATACTGCCGACAAGGCCGGCAGACCGCTGAGCAAAGAAGAATATATGAACATATCAAAAGAAGATCTGGGAAAATATGTAAAAATATTTGATGATATGTTTATGGATATAAATACAAACGAATTGAATACTAACAACAGTTACAATGCTTATTATATGAGCACTTATGGTAATAAACTGCCGGAATATATGAAGTCGAAAGGAATCATGGATATAATCGGCGTACGTGATGAAAATAATAAGAATGTAGGTGTTGTAGAAGTACTTGGTGACGATGTACCTAAAGAACTTATTGATTCATATCAGAAAGTCTTTATACTGCATGCCATGTCTATGGATAAGTACAGTATAAGTCTGCATCCGACCGTTATGAAGAATGATGGCTCATATGGAAGACTTAACAGTGGAGATTACCTGACTGAATATACCGATATCAATCATCCTAAGGAGCCTGTTGTTCCGGAAGAGTGGAAGCAGATAATAAAAGAAAGGGAATTAAAAGAAAAGATTGATATATTAAATGAGGATGAGATGAATTATAATGAATCCAAAGCCGTAAAGTTTTTCAAAAATGAGGATTTGGAGTCAAGACCATATAGAGAAATACGCGAAAATGCAGCTGAAATCATCGGTGAACACGATAAAGATGTAATTGAGGAGGATGATAACGAATATATTGATGATAATGATGACATAGAAGAAAATAAGATAAACGAAAATGTAATAATTGAAGAAGATGAGGATTCAGAGGATTTGTCAGAGGATTTGGAATCAGAAGACGATATGGAAGGCACGGTAAAAAATGATTCTAAAGAGGATGAATTGCTGAGTGACCTTAAATTTATGAATGAAGTTATACAAAATGATGGTAAATTACCTGAAGTTCATAAAGAAAAGGCAGAAGAACCCGGGGCAAAGGATGAAGAACTAAAGGAAAAAGCAGAAGACCTTCAAATAAAAACAGAAGATTCTAAGGCTCAGGCTGTTAATGAAGCCAATCCAAATAAGGAAGAGAATATTAAAGAGGATAAAAAGGAGGACGATGCAGAAGAAGTTATAATACCTGAAAATGCTGATATAAATAGTATAGAAGAGCAGATTTATTATCTGAATACTATGATCTCTGGGTTTAGTAAATCAAAGCTCGCGCTTCTATCTGATCCTGAAGACTTTGAGGATCAGACAGAAGAATATGATCAGAATATTAAAAATCTGGAAAAAGAAGTTGAAAAGCTTGAAAAAATAAAAAATGCCATTATTGCCCGGGATGCTAAAAATAATGCAGATGAAGCGATAAATATAATTGCACGGGAAGATGAAAATTTAGATAATCAGAATATAGATAATCTGAATATAAATAATACTATTATAGAAAATCCTGCAATTAATATAAATCGTCCTCAGAATAATAATAATATTATTATTAACGATGACATACCTGTTATGGCAGAGAATGATAATCAAGGTTTTAACAGGGCAGATATGACTCATGATGAGCTTGTAAATTATGCCAAGCCGGATGAAACAAAGCCTGACAGTCCTAAAAATCCGGGATTTTTACGTAAAGAGACTTATGTTAACAGTGTTAAAGAGTATAATGTGGTTCTTATTGGTATGGCGGGATTCCTAAATGATATCAAGGAAGAGTTAAAGCAGTATCAAACCGATGCCGGTCATAATTTTGACGGTGAACAAATGGAAGGCTCACAGGCTTACCAAAATATGACCCAAAGTATAGAAAAAGCTTACCAAAGTTTACGTAATTATGATAAGAATCCTTCTGAAATACGTAAAGACCTGCTCGAAGTATATAATAATGCAAAAGCTTATTATGAAGATAAGCATGGATTAACCGGATATAAGCATAGTGATTATGGAAAGGTAAGGCTTCTTAACTCAGAGACAATTAAGAAAAAAATACCGGTACTTATAAATCTTTTTGATAATGCAAGAGCCGGTGTATCTTATATAGCAGATACAAACAATGTCGCATATGGCAATAAGCCATTTAATGAGATCAATGCAAAGGCGGAAGCATATACGGCCGAACATGGAAATGCATTTGACATAAAGGAGTTTGATGATATAAACTATAACTTGCTTTATGAAAAGTCCGTAACTCAGATGAAGATGAAGGAAAAACTCCTGAAATTCTCTAAGAGATTTCCTAAGGCCTATGAATACTCAAAGTCGATTGATTCTTATCTGAATCTTAAGGATGAAGTTTTCTTTATAGATGCAGCTAAGTACTTTACAGCCAAGAAATATCTTGATAAAGTATATAAACCGGGAATCAGTTCACAGGAAGCAGAAGAATT
This sequence comes from Lachnospiraceae bacterium, assembly GCA_016281605.1. Classification (GTDB taxonomy): domain Bacteria; phylum Bacillota; class Clostridia; order Lachnospirales; family Lachnospiraceae; genus JAEEJA01. The sequence continues at coordinate 8,620 of JAEEJA010000051.1, read as the reverse complement.
ATATAATTCTTTTAATGCCAAGGAATTTGAAAAAGAGTATAAGGCTCTTGCAAATAATCCTGCCTTTATAGAAAACAATAAGCTTTACGGCGGAAAATCCTTAAGCAAGTGGAAGGAGATTGAGGCAAAAACAGATAAGTTGATAGATGAATATAAGACAGAGTATAATAATCATGTTAACAACAATTATAAGGCAAATATAGCAACCATGCTTAGTAATGCTGTCAATACAGGTGATCATGATATTATAGCTTCATCAAATAATGCTGCGAAAGATATAATATCTACCGTTATATGTTATCAGATTCTTACCAAGCAGGAAAACAGGGAGTTGGTAAATGAGATAGCAAAGGGCAATTCAAAGCAAAAGTTTGATTCTATGGTAAATAATATAAAAAATAAACTGACGGAAAAACGTTTATTTAACAGAAAAAATAATGAGACCATGGAGCAATTTATAGGAAGAATAACTGAAAATAATGACTTAAAGACAAAACTTTCCGAAAGTTTAAAGAGAGTGGAAGGAGGTCTTAGAGAAGATAGACTTAACAATATAAGAAGAAACAGACAACATAACAGGGCAAATAATCAGCATAATCATAATACAGGTGGGATGAAAAAGTAATATGATTTCTCATAATATGCTGTATTCTTAAAGTCTATATGTATTAAAAACCAATGAAAGTATAAGAGTGGGAAAAATATAAAAAATATTGATAATCGCGGATTAAAATAATACCGCGATTATCTTGAGTCATGGAGAAAAATCAAATGCTAATACTCAATTTTTTGATACTTATTGTAGGTTTTTTGTTTTTGATCAAAGGGGCTGATTGGTTTGTAGATGGAAGTGCCTCCCTTGCAAAAAAGCTCAAGGTATCGGGTGTAATAATAGGTCTTACAGTAGTGTCTATGGGAACAAGTGCTCCGGAGCTTGCAGTATCATCATCTGCAGCACTTAAGGGAGCAAATGAAATTGCCATAAGTAATGTAATAGGTTCAAACCTGTTTAATTTGCTTATGATATTGGGAATTTGCGCTTTGATAAAGCCAATACCTGTAGACAATCCAATTATAAAAAGAGATTTTCCGTTATCTATTATTGTAACCCTGCTACTGCTTTTGTTTAGCGGATTTCAAATAATAACAGGAAAAGTAAGTATAACAAAAGGCACTTCATACTATACGGAAGTAGGAAAGATTTCCCGTATATTCGGTATTATCTTTTTGATAGCTTTTATAACTTACATGGTTTTTCTGATTGTAGATTCAAAAAAGCATCCACAGGAAGAAGATGATATTAAAAATGAACCACTTTGGAAGTGTTTCTTCTTTATAGTTCTTGGAGCGGGTCTGATAATTGCGGGTGGACAGATGGTTGTAAACTCAGCAACATACATAGCTAAGTTTTTTGGCATGTCACAGACCTTTATAGCTCTTACCATAGTTGCCTTTGGCACATCGTTACCTGAACTGGTTACATCGATAGTAGCAGCAAAAAAAGGTGAAAATGGAATGGCTGTTGGAAATGTAGTAGGATCAAATATTTTCAATATACTGCTTATACTTGGTGTTTCATCAAGTATAACTCCGATAGCTGTTAACTTTGCTTCGGTTGTAGACCTGATTATACTTTTTGTGGTAAGTATCATATCATACATATTTGTTGTACGAGACAGAAAAGTTGGTCGAATTAACGGAACTATAATGATAGCCCTCTATGTCGGAGCTGTAGTATTTGCAACGTTTAGAAAATAGCAATATTATTTCTTCAGTGCACCCACTGCACAACATACAAAAAACATCAGCATGTCCATGGCAACTATAGTAGCACCCACAGGAGTAGATGCAAGGATTGATATTAAAAGACCGGATATGGCACAAAAAACCGAAAGACAGGTTGACAGTATCACTACGCCTTTAAAATTATGTATAACTCTCATGGCTGAAAGTGCAGGGAAAATTACCAAAGCTGATATCAAAAGTGAACCTACCAGATTCATGCCCAAAACAATTATAATTGCGATTATTATTGCAATTAAGAGATTATAAAACTGGGTTTTTATACCGGTTGCTTTTGCAAAATTTTCATCAAATGTAACGCCAAAAATTCTATTATAAAATATAATAAAAACAAGTATGACTACAGCTGAAAGTGCGATGGTAAACCACACCTCTTTAATCTGAATTGTCAGTATGGAAGTGGAACCGAAAAGTGTGGTACAAACATCCCCCGACACATTTGCAGATGATGAAAAAATATTCATAAGCATGTATCCGAGAGCAAGGGAAGAGACAGATATAAGAGCGATTGCTGCATCACCCTTTATCTTCCGACTTTCATTGCCCATGAGAAGCAGTATGGCAGCCCCGATTGTTACCGGCATGGTAATCAGATTATTTGAAGTAAGATGCAGAACGGAACCTATAGCCATAGCGCCAAATGCCACATGGGAGAGACCATCTCCGATAAAAGAGTATCGCTTAAGCACAAGAGTCACACCAAGAAGTGAAGAGCAAAGTGCTATAAGGGTACCCACTATAAACGCATACTTCACAAAGGGGTACTGAAAATATGTCTGTAGTTGTTCAATCATACAAAATACCTGCTTTCTTCACTTTTAACGTAATCTTCTTTAGTTCCAAAAAATATCTTATCCTGTCCCATATGTAGGACATGTGTAGCATGCTCCAAACCTTCTTTTAGATCGTGAGAAACCATGAGTATGGTAAGCCCCTCTTGGTTAAGCTTGTATATAAGCTTGTAAAAGTCAGCAGTAACGATAGGGTCTAATCCGCTTACAGGCTCATCCAAAACAAGCATTTTTTCGCTGGCACAGAGAGCACGGGCAAGTAATACTCTTTGCTTCTGCCCGCCTGACAGATTTCTAAAGGATTCCTGCCTTTTATCCCACATATCCATTTTTTTTAGATTTTTTTTCGTTCTGCTTTTTTCTTCCGGACCATAAAACGGACGATGCTTAAGTCTTGCAAGATTGCCCGACAAAACAATTTCCCAAACCGAAGCGGGAAAATCCATCTGAGCTTGAGTCTGCTGAGGAAGATACCCAACATCGTAGGCATTATAATCCTCTTCGTAAAGAATCTCGCCGGAGATAGGTTTAACCAGATTCAGAAGCGTCTTCATGAGAGTACTTTTTCCGGCTCCGTTTTCACCTACTATACAAACATAATTGCCTTTTTCTATTTTCATATTTATATCTTCAGCTACAGGCTTTCCTTCATATCCCACAGCCAGATTTTTACACTTAATATATGCCATATTATTATTTCTTTCTTTTATGTATAACGAATATGTATTGTATTCGTTTTTTTAGATTTTATTATATTATCAGCCTTTATTCGCCGCTCTTAAAGTATACTCCATCACTTAAAGATACGTCAAGTGCATATAAATCAGTGATCCGGGGTATGGCGTCATAGCTTTGAACGCCCGTCTTTTACGTCGGTTAAGATTGACTTATTTGGCCTCACGTTGTAAAATAAAAGTAGCGTGTTTCGTAGACTAAACACCTTTATACAAAGTGTTTCATGGTAGGTTGTAGTTAAGGAGAAAAAGCTATGATTGAAGATTACTATTCAGCGAAAAAACTTGGTGACGAAGCAGTCAGATATGCGATCAAGAACGGAAAATCGCCGTATCTGCCAGTGTTAGATGCACTTGATGAGGTGGACAATTCTCTTCGCGAGGAGAAGCTTGGCCTTATGGAATTGCCATTAAACCGCATAATTGGCAACAAGGAACTGGGAAGAACCAATGCATTTGCCAATAATTTCATGCCTATACTTGATGGCGGCTCGGAGTTTTCCGTAAAGTGGTCCAATGTGTATGATTATTATAAGAGCGAGGGTTATCGCGATGCTATAAAAGTGTATGAGTATATGAATAATTACTATGTGCAGGAAGGTAATAAGAGAGTTTCTGTTGCTAAGTACGCACTTGGTGAGGATATACTTGCAGATGTTACGAGAATTGTGCCTAAGAAAACTGACACTAAGGAATGCAAAGTTTATTATGAATATATGGACTTTTACAGGGTGACAAAGAATTACTTTATAGTTTTAAGTGAGCCGGGCTCATATAAAAAACTTGCCTCACTTTTGGATCAGGATTTGGAGCATGAGTGGCCTGAGGAATTAAAGGTTGATTTAAAGTCAGCATTCTTCAATTTTAAGAAAAAGTGCCAATCAGCTTTAAGAGTGTCGGATGACTTCACTCTTGGTGACGCATTTTTAATATATATATCTATATTCCCGATGAAAACACTTTTTGAGGATACGGAAACTCAGATTAAAAAGAACATTAGACTTATGGGAAATGACCTTCTTGTAGGCGCAAATGTTGATAATATAGCCTTCCTGGATGAAGCTCCGGTGGCGGAAAAACAAGGACGTATAAAGAGCTTCTTAAACGGAGTGAAGAGATACACAGCTAACTCTCCTCTGAAGGTTGCATTTATTTATGATGCCGATATAGAAGAGTCTCGCTGGATAGACAGCCACGAGGCGGGCAGACTTTATGTAGATGAGATGACAGAGGACAATGTGTCGACTCAGAACTACATATGCAAGGCTGATAAGAGCGACTTCAAGGATGTTCTTGCAAAGGTAGTAAAGGATGGTAATGAGATTGTATTCACTGTTGATGAAAAAATGGCAGAGGAAACATTAAAAGAAGCAATTCACTATCCGAATGTCAAGTTCCTGAATTGCTCTGTAGGCAATTCATATTCTTCGGTTAGATGTTATCAGGGCAAGCTTTATGAAGCTTCCTTCCTGGCGGGTGTTCTCACTGCAAGTCGGACGCTGAAGAAAGGTCTTAACAGGCGCATAGGATACCTGGTGCGTGGTGCAAACATGAGCCGCAGAAATCTTAATGCATTTGCAATTGGTGTCTCTATGATTGATGATGAGTGTAAGATTTGCCTTAAGTACAGCGATAATATGAGCGACGAAGAGTGCCGTATGGCGTGGATTGACGAGGGTGTAGAGGTGTATGCGGATATTGAGTACGCTTCTGTTGCAGGTGAACTCGGACGTCCGGGCGTTTACTTTATAAAGCCGGAAAAGGACGAATTCCTATGCACACCATACTACAGCTGGGGAAGATTCTACGTACAAATTGTGCAGTCGGTGCTTAGCGGATCATGGGATGTAAATGAAATAATAGGATATACAACAGCAGCGAACTACTGGTTCGGTCTTTCGGCAGGAGTTGTAGATATCAGAGCACCAAAGATATCCTATCAGGAGAAAAAACTTCTTGGATTTTTGAAAAATGCAATGATTCACGGAGATGTCGATCCATTTTCCGGAGCAATCTACTCTCAGAATGGATTATTCCAGAAGGATGAAAACTTTGATAAGAATATAATACCGGTCAAGATGACAAAGATGAACGCAGGTCGAATCGCAGTTATGGACTGGTTTAACGATAATATAGAGGGTTAAGCCAGGAGGTAGGCAGGTGAAAATATTAGCTGTTGCTGACGAAGAATCCAAATCCCTGTGGGACTACTATGAAGCCGAGAAACTTACAGGATATGACCTCATCATATCGTGTGGCGATTTGAAGGCTGAGTACCTGGAGTTTCTGGTAACGATGGTAAAGTGCCCTGTTCTGTATATACCGGGAAATCATGACAGTAAGTATGTCAAGAACCCACCCCAAGGATGTATAAATATAGACGGAAGAGTGTTTATACACAATGGTGTCCGTATTTTCGGACTGGGTGGATGCATGAAATACAAACCCGGACCTTATATGTATACGGAAAAGGAAATGCGAAAAAGAATCAGAAAAGCAAAGAAAACAATTATCACCCACGGAGGTGTGGATATACTGGTTACCCATGCGCCGGCCAAGGGGCAGGGAGATCTGGAGGATTTGCCGCATCAGGGATTTGAGTGCTTTTGTGAATTAATGGATAGAGTCAAACCGGTTTACATGCTTCATGGACATGTACACGGAAGCTATAGCTGGAATTTTAAAAGAATAAGAGAATATAAGAGCGGTACTACCATAGTAAATGCTTTTGATAAATGCGACATAGATTATGATGATAACAAGAGGAGCGAGGTGACAGGGGGTAAACTATTTAAAAATCTATGGGGTGCATTTTGGTAAGAAGGAGGGGTTACATGGGTTTAAAAGACCATATTTTTAAAGGGACTATCATAAAAGCGCTTATGCCGGTCTCACTTTGCGCAGGGCTGTGGATATCAGGAGAAGCGGCCTTTGCAGCAAGTGACGGATACGTAAAAACCGGCGACTACACGAGTATGACGGAGGTTGAGAGTGGTATAGCAAATAAGAATCCCGGTTGTCAAACAGGGTATGCCTATACAAAGACCTTATACGATAAAGAAAAGGTTAAAACTATATTTACATATACCATAAAAGAGGAAAACTCTCTTAAAACCTACAGTTATTACAGTTTTCTTTACGACGAAGGAGACCTTTATTCGAAAAAATGGGACAAGAGTATAGATGTTAAACCGTTAAATATATCAAAGGATGCGGTTTTCATAGTCGGAGAGAATCAAAGCGGCACAGATTCGTCCAAAGAAAGACTATACCTTTATAAGTATAAGAATAAAAAGTACAAGGCTGTAACCAATATATCTACAAATGGTTCAAAGTCTGACTTAAAGAAGTGTATAAAGAAATTCAAGAAAAAATATAAGATAAAAAAGCTAAAGAATATCAAATTTAAGAACAACAATGTTGTACCAAAAACGGGACAGACCGGGAAAAGCCAGGATGAAAGCATTCCTTTAACAATTGCTGATTTTGACAAGAAGATGTCAAATTTTTCCTTTAATATGTTAAAGCAGGTTTTAACAGGAGAGGATCTTAGCAGAAATGTTCTTATATCTCCCGACAGTATAGCCACAGCTCTTGCCATGACAGAGAATGGAGCGGCAGGTGCTACGCTTGAAGAATTTAAAAATGTGCTGGCACCGGGAATGGAAGCGAGTGTTTACAATGAAAATCTTAGCAACTTCAATAAAAGAATAACAAGCTCCGGAAAAGTTGTTATGCACATTGCGGATTCCATATGGGTAAAGGACGATCCCTTGTTAAAAGTAAAGGAAAGCTTCATAAATACCAATAAAAATTTTTATTCCGCGGAAACCTACAAAGAGCCTTTCACTAAGGCAACAGTAGATAAAATTAACGGCTGGGTCAATGAAAATACAAACAAAATGATACCGAGTATCATAAATGATATAGACCCATCTCAAATGATGTTTTTAATAAATGCACTCGCATTTGAAGGAAAGTGGGCACAACAGTTTTATGACAGTGCAGTAGATACGAATGGCAGGTTTACGAATTTCGATGGAACTCAAAGTACTGTAAATATGATGTCATCGAAGGAAACTTATTATATAAATCTAAAAGATGGTGTGGGCTTCCTTAAGTACTATGAAGACTTTAATTATGCATTTGTCGGTGTACTGCCTCCGGCAGGCACAAATCTCAAGGATTATATAGCTACATTGTCGGGCGAAGATTTTATATCTGCAATCCTGACAAAGAAGAATGATAAAGATGTTTATATCAAGTTACCGGAATTTAAGTATGATTATGGAAAGAGTATAAAGAGCGACTTAGGAGCGCTTGGTCTTAATCAGGCTTTTACAGATGGAGCAGACTTTTCCGGTATGACAGAAGCGGATTCCTTACCGCTCAAAATCGATGATGTTATACATAAGACACATATAGAGCTTGATAGAAACGGAACCAGGGCGGCTGCGGTTACAGTAGTTATTATGAAAGCTACATCAGCTATTATGCCGCAAAAAGAAAGAATAGATATAGTTCTTGACAGACCATTCTTATATGGAATTGTTGATACAAAAACAGGTTTGCCAGTATTTATAGGAACAGTAAGTAAACTATAAAGAAATTTTTAATTATGGAGGAAAGCTATGAAACGTGTAGTAAAAAGACTAGTATGTTTTGGGCTTGCATTAGCCATGGTGTTATCTAATCCGGGAGCTTATTCCGGTTTTTCAAAGCTTGCTAGTGCAAAAAGAAGCGAAACTATCAGATTGAGCAGAAAAAGTCTGAATATTTACGTTGGAAAACAAAGAAGGTTAAGGCTTATAGGTGCAAAAAGCAAAAAGGTGATATGGTCCACCAATAAGCCTAAAGTAGTAAGTGTAAGTAAAAAAGGTGTTGTTAAAGGACTAAAGAAAGGCAGATGTTATGTTTATGCTAAATATAATGGAAAAAGCTACAGATGCCTGGTTACTGTAAAGATAAAAACTAACGGAGGAGATAATACTACCACTACTCCGTCACAGGCCCCAAGTGCGGGTACAAAGACATCTGCGGCTCCGGGAGGAAACACAAGTGGGTCACCAAGTGTAAATCCTTCGGGAAATCCAAGCGATAATCCAAGCACAGGCCCATCGGATAATCCGAGCGATAATCCAAGCACAGATCCAAGCACGGACCCAAGCACAGACCCAAGTACAGATCCAAGTGCGGACCCAAGCACAGACCCAAGCACAGACCCAAGTACAGATCCAAGTACGGACCCAAGTACAGAGCCAAGCACGGACCCACGCACAGACCCAAGCACAG
>JAEEJA010000050.1 GCA_016281605.1 Lachnospiraceae bacterium | reverse complement strand
CATCTAAAATTACCTTCTTTGCATTTTTCATAGCTTGAGCCTGAGCAACTCTTGCTTCCATGTAGTAAGGAGATATACCGTAAGGTCCTACTGCAAGTGGGTTTTCTTCTTTAAGAAGATAATTTTCAGGTTTATACTCACCTACAAACTTCTTTACTTTCTCATCTTCCTCAAGCTCAATATTTTCGATAGCATGTGATGTTATAAATCCATCCTCACAAACCATAAGAGGAAGTCTTACACTCTCATGCTCAGCTATTCTGTGAGCCATAAGATAGTTATCATATACTTCCTGATTATTCTCAGCATAGAGCTGTATAAAACCTGAATCTCTCTCTGCCATGGAATCTGAATAATCATGATTTATATTAATAGGTCCTGTAAGAGCTCTGCAGGCAACTGCCAGAACCACGGGAAGTCTTGAAGAAGCTGCAACATATAAAACCTCATTCATGTATGAAAGTCCGGCGGATGAAGTAGCTGTAACAGCTCTGCACCCTGCCGCCTCTGCTCCAAGACAGGCTGAAAGTGATGAATGTTCACTTTCGACACATATAAATTCCGTATCAACCTTTCCGTCTGCAACATACTGTGCGAAGTACTGAGGAATCTCAGTAGACGGAGTTATCGGAAACATAGCAAAAACATCCGGGTTTATCTGCCGCATGGCTGTTGCCACGGCTTCATTACCCGATAATCTTTCTCTAATACTCATAAACCCTCCAAATATTGTTTAATATAATAGCATTTACTGTTAAGTCAAATAAAGGAAAAACGATATCAATCTTCCTTCCAGCTTATGGCCTTGAAAGGACAAACCTCAATACATATGCCACAGCCCTTACAATGATCATAATCAAAGTCGGTTCTCTTTCCATCCTTTACAGGTATGGAAGAATCCGGACAATATGGTGTACACATAAGACACTGCTTACAAATCTCAGGATTCCAGACAGGCGTTCTCGATCTCCACTCTCCTGTCTTTGTAAGGCTAGATGTGCCCGGCTCATAAATCTCACATCCGACAGTCATATCCTGCCATGCTATATTTTCATGAATATCCTTTGCTTTCATAGTCATTATCCGGTCACCTCCTTTACTTCATCCATGGATCTTCTGAGGCATATAAGATTCCCTTCTATTACCTGTGGTTTCTTTGCAAATTTGTGTTTATAAGAAGATTCCATATTACTTAAAAACGACTCTTTCTCAACACACCTGCTAACCTCTACAACTGCGGCAAGCATCGGAGTATTGGGAAAATACTTTCCAAGGCAGTCAATGGATATTTTTCTTGCATCTATGGTGCAGACTCTACCCTTATATCCATTTAACTTTGAACTTATTTCTTCGGGGGACTTTTCAGTATTTACGATTACTGCCCCCTCAGACTTAAGGCCTGCCGTAACATCCACACTCTCTAAAAGAGTCTCATCAACCACCACAACATAATCAGGTTCATAGATGTTTGAATGTATACTACACCTTTCCTCTGATATTCTGTTGTAGGCAGTTATAGGTGCACCTGATCTTTCCGGCCCATACTCCGGAAAAGACTGTACATACTGTCCTGCGGCAAATGCAGCATCAGCCAAAAGCTGACTGGCGGTTTTAGCGCCCTGACCACCTCTGCCGTGCCAACGAATTTCAATCATAGTTAACTAATTCCTTTCTTTTTTTCTGATTTATTTTTATTTTATATTAAATTTTACAGTTTTCTTATTACCACTTGAATCGGTAATTTTTATAGTATTTGATTTTTTCTTAAGATACTTTTTGTATTTTGAAAGTTTAAATGATATCTTTTTCTTTTTGCTAATTTTTATAGTATGGTTATTTATAAGTATCTTTTTAATCTTCTGAGTAGATCTTATGATCACTTTCTTTGATATTGAATATACCTTATTATTTTTGATATTTATCTTAATATTTGATACAGTAGAAGAACCCGAATCTGTTTTTCCTGCTGAAGGTACGACAGTAGCCGCAGGTGTGGCAGCCGTAGCAGTCGGCACCTGAGTCGGAGCAGCTGAAGGTTCGTTCACAGGTTCTTCGGTAGGATCGATTATCGGTTCTACATTTCCATAAACAGACATGATGGATTCGATTATTTCCTGACCATTAACTGTGGCTTCACATGTTTTTCTATCAAAGAGGCCAAACTGATCTCCTTGTGTATTTACATTATGACCATTATTATCCCATGTTACCGGTATACATCCATTATTATATGCAAGCTGACACAAATATTTATACCAATATTTTCTACATATCTGATTATCCGCATCTACTCCTGTGATATCAGTAGCTCCGTATTCCCCGATAACTACAGGGTATCCGGCTGAAACAAACTTCTTGTTCATTTTTTCTATTTGCTCAGTCATATAATCTTCCTGACCCCATGAAGAAACTTTACTCTTATCAGTTGCAACCTCTCCCCACTGAGTATCTTCTCCGCTTCCGGCAAAGCTCCATGGATCATAATAATGTACGGAAATCATAATCCTGTTACCTGAAACATCAGCATTTTTATAATTATCGGTCGGTAATTTGAATCCATAATTTCCTGCCGTATAATTTATATCCGTATTCCATCCGGGTATCAGGAGCCATCTCTTGTCGTTATTGCCACCGCTTTGTCTGACTGTATCTACAAAATTCTGATTATAAACATTTATATTTTCATAATAAGTTTTATTGGGATTTGAATATGATCCGTCGAACTCTTCATTCATCGATTCGAATATTAAATGCTCATCGTAATCAGCAAATGTAGATGCAATCTGCGACCAGCAGTCCTTATATTTTTTATTTATCTCCGTTTGATCATCAGCATCACACAAAAGCCATGAACCCTGTACGGATTTATATCCGTCTCCATGCATATTTATGATGGTAAACAAGTCATTATTGATACAATAATCAACTACTTCTTTTATACGGTTAAGCCATGCTTCATCAATTTCATACTTACCTTCGGTTTCATTGTAAGTAATCTTTTTTAGATATGATACGGGCACTCTGATAGTTCTAAATCCGGCATCCTTAACTGCTTTTATCAGCGATTCGCTTACTTTGGGATTTCCCCATGCAGTTTCAGATGGATTCCCGTTAGAGCATGCTTCGAGCTGATTTCCCAGATTCCACCCTGCCCCCATATGCGATACTATGTGAGCCTGATTATAATCATTGAAAGTATCGGCACTTGCATGTTGGGTTCCCTCCAATAATCCTAAAAATGTTCCCGAACATAATATCAATGCCATACATAGTAATGAAATAAGTATCTTATTAATTTTTTTCATAAATAATCCTCCGATTCTATACTTTGGTTTTTAAGCTTTTTTAATCTTCTTTTTTGATTTATTCTAAATATCATCTGATGTATAATTATCTTAGAATTCATCTCTTTATACGGAATGAAACCTTAAAATAATAATTATTTACATCTACAACTTGTATAGTATTTTTTTTGTTTATTTTTAAATGATTTTTAAATCTTTTTATGAAAAAAACTGCACGATTTTTGTTTTTAATAGTTTTTAAAAGATGATTATTCAATAATACTTTTTTAATATTATATCTTGATCTTATCCTTATTTTTTTTGATGAATTATATATTTTATTTTTCTTTAAATTTATAATTATCCTACTATTATTATCAAAGCTGTTCGAGTCATTTGCAGTATCCTGTACCACATTCGGCTTTGCAGCCGGTGATATGGTTTCTGTCGCTACCGTCGGGGAAATGATACCGGGTGATGCTGACTGAGTTGGAATTGGTGTTACATTGTTACCGGATGCTGTCGGCGTTGGAGTCGGTGTTGCAGTATCACTCGATGTTGATGATGTCGGTGTTGGTGTTGTACTGTCCGGTGACATTGATGGAGTCGGTGTCGGTGTTGTACTGTCCGGCGATGCTGTCGGCGTTGGAGTCGGTGTTACAGTATCACTCGATGTTGATGATGTCGGTGTCGGTGTTGTACTGTCCGGTGACACTGATGGAGTCGGTGTCGGTGTTGTACTGTCCGGTGATACTGTCGGTGTTGGTGTCGGTGTTGTACTGTCCGGTGACACTGACGGAGTCGGTGTTGTATCGTCTGTCTTCGGACTTTCCGATGGATCAGTACTTTTGTATACCGACATGATTTCATTTACAATCTCTTGTCCATTAGCTGTTAATGTGCACGAACTTCTGTCAAACAGTCCGAACTGATCGCCTCTAACATAAAGATTATGACCATTATTATCCCATGTTACAGGTATACAACCATTTTCATATGCATATTCACATAGGCATTTATACCAATATTTTCTGCAAGTCATATTATCATTATCAAAATTTGAAGCATCTGTAGCTCCATATTCTCCTATGACTACAGGATACCCCTGAGAGACAAATTTATTATATAATTTTTCAAATTGCTGTTTCATGTAATCCTTTTGTCCCCACGAAGAAACTTTACTAATGTCGGTAGCTACATCTCCCCACTGTGTATCTTCACCACTTCCTGCAAAATTCCATGGATCATAATAATGAACGGAGATCATAATCCTTTTCCCGGACAAATCAGAATTAAGATAATTATCGGACGGCATGCTGAAGCCATAATTCCCTACTGTATATTCTATGTTGGTATTCCATCCGGGAATTAAGAGCCACCTCTTATCATTATTCCCTCCACTTTTTCTCACGGTATCGACAAAAATCTGATTATATGAATTAATATTAGCATAATAATTCCAATTAGGATTAGCATATGTCCCATCAAATTCTTCATTCATGGATTCAAATATAAGATGTTCATCATAATCCTTAAATCTATCAGATATCTGTGCCCAGCAATCTTCGTACTTTTTCTTTATGGAGGTCTGGTCGTCAGCATCGCATATAAGCCAGGATCCTTCTACGGATTTATATCCGTCTCCATGCATATTTATAATAGCATAGATATCATTATTCACACAATAATCTACTACTTCCTGAATGCGATCTAACCATGCTTCATTGATTGTATACTTATCATTTACTGTATCGTAAGTGATCTTATTTAGATAAGATATGGGAATTCTGATGGTTTTGAAGCCGGCTTCCTTTACCGCAAGTATCAGATTCTCAGAGATTGTGGGGTTACCCCATGCTGTTTCATAAGGCATCCCATTTATACTTGCTTCCAGCTGATTTCCCAAATTCCATCCTGCTCCCATATTTTTAACAATTTGAGACTGATCATAGTCCTTGAATTCCTTGGCATTAACAATCCTTGTATTTGTAAACAGATCATAAAACACTCCGGAACAAAATATTAAAGATAAACATAGTAATAAGATAATTAATTTTTTAATTTTCATAATTTCCCTTCAATACATTATATATATTGTTATTTACATCCTTCCATAATATGATAAATCCACACTATTTACGGACAAAACCCCTTTTATCCGTGATGAAACCTATCAATAATATATTTTAATACTCATTTTGGTTGGAGTCAATTATTTGTCGCCTATTTTTACATATAAAACTAATCCTGAAATTGAATAAGTTTAGAAAATTTCAAGTCGATAATCGATAAGATAATTTCCAGGTGCTGTATGCAGATATTTTTTGAATATTTCAGAGCACTTTGTCTTGCAGCACGCTCCGGCATCGGCAATATCCTCAATCCGTATCTTTTCGCTATATCTTTGCTGATAGGTAAATGTCTGCTAAATGCAGCCAAGAGATGTAAAACATCTCTTTGAATCACGGCGCGAAAAGACTCGCAAGCGAGTCTTGACGATGATATCGATAATAGCTGATATGTGTGTTTACTCAGATATAAGCATATTGTAAGGCTCAATTTTCTTGATTTTTCTTGCTTCTATAAGTGCAAAAACAAAAGACAAAACTATCAATGAAATACTAATTATGATAAGTCCCGGTATCGGAATAACAAAAGTACATTTCATCAATCCGAAGGTTTGCATGATTATATTCATGACACTGTTAACAGTCTCATGAGAAATAATTGAAAAAATCAAGGTAGAAAGGACTATGGACGGCATAAAGCTTAGAGCTGTCTGCTTTATCAGATCGGCTGATGTAAATCCTACTGCTTTATAGATTCCGTAATCCTTTCTCTTTTTGTATATTAAAGTCTTTATAAGCAGAATTAATACCAAAACAATTACTATACCTGATATTGAACAAATAGTTACAAGCATAAGCATCGAAAGTGTTTTAAAGGTTGTTAAACCACCCTCCATAATCTCATAAAAATTTATAGTTGATATTACATGCTTTCCATATTTTTCGGAACAATCATCTAAAATATTCTTAGATGCAGCTTCTCCCTCACAATCAAACCAAAATGAAACCATACCCTCATCAAGGGATACGAGATGCTTTAAAGCAGTTTCATTTAAAATAGCTTCACGTCCGCCATTATTGGTAGTCTGTATAAATCCTGTAATCAGATACTTATATGACTTATTACCATAATCAAGCTTTAACTCGTCTCCGATTTTAAAACCATTATCCTTTCCAAATGAGCCACTTACCGCAATTTCGTTATCGTGCTTAGGAAGTCTTCCCTCATAGCAGGCATTTTGATTATTCATCTTACTTACATCATCAAATACATTGGTTAACAACTGATCCTCATTGTTGTAATACAAATATACATCTATCACTCTTCTTATATTTGTGGTATCACTTCTGTCCTTTAGATATTTTTCTATATCATCTTTTTTCTCTGAATCAGCCATAACAACCCCGCCACAGGTCTCTAATGTCAATAATTCCAGATTTGGTTTTCTGTTAAAGTTTTCATACATAAGAAGGCCAAATGCACATGAATAAATTATTAATCCTGTTACAAAAAATGTTATGATATTTTGTCTTTTATTGAAAAACATGGTTT
>JAEEJA010000049.1 GCA_016281605.1 Lachnospiraceae bacterium | reverse complement strand
TCCATCAAATCCTGCTAATACTATTTTGCTTACACTACAACGAGTAAATGCAGCAATAGCAAGGAGCAAAGCATTATCACTATTTACACCATTATTATTTATCAAACCAGAATAATTCAAAATAAAATCTGATTTTTTATCAAATAACGAAATGTTTGATGTAGTTATTAGTTTAGCATACGATTGTTTATTAGTTGCATCTAACAGTTTACTATATCTTTTCGCATTACTAACAAAGACTAAATCACAATCAAATCTACTAGGTTCAAAATTTACTGAAATAACAACTGGCTTATTATCAGAAATAAATGACTTTATAATATTTTCTTTATCATTAATTGAATTACCCGGTCCTAAAAGAAGAACAGTTTTATTAATCAATTCATCTTTTAATCTGTTGATAGCTTCTTTATCATCAATATCATTTGATTGATATAAATGATATGCATTCTCTATATACTTTTGATCATAAAGCAATTTTATATTATCTGGTATTTGAGAGAGGATTTTATTAATTGAAGTAACAGATAATGTCTTTTTATCTAAAAGAAATTGTACATAATTAGGATGACAATTTTGCATAGCTGAAATATAAAAATTGTATTTATAACCCCAATAATGTTTTTGATATACTGCCATTAAATCCGTATCTAATATTTCTAGAAATTGATCAATATCATAACTAGTACCATATCGTTGATTCATATGCATCCCAATTAATTCACTAGCAGTATTTCCAGCACTTTTTCCCATACCATAAACTGTAGAATCAACAACTATCGTACGATTTGTTTCTAATGCTAAAAACTTTATCGAATTACTAAAAGCTAGTTGAAAATTATTATGTGCATGATAACCTATACGAATTTCTGGATTTAAATTATTATTCATTAAGTTAAAATAATTTGTCAGCTTACGATTATCAAGTAAACCATATGTATCAACAATAGAAAATGCATATGGCTTTATTTCATTAATTTTTTGGATATATTCTAGCATTTCCATATCAGAGTATGCCGTGATAGATATAGCTTGAATAAACAATTTATAACCTTTTTCTTTAATTGCTTTACAAAATGGTAAGGCTTTATCAATTTTTTCCTTTTTAAAAATAACTCTTATACCATCAATAAAAGTAGAATTACATTCTCCTACATTAGAGATGTCACAAGTCCCAAAATCAATCATTGCCACTGGAATAGAATGCTGCTTTTTTATCCCAGCAAAAACCTTATTATAACAATCAGTATTAGGTTGGATTGTTCGATTAATATCAAAAGGTCTTCTATCATCAAGAAAACCTACTTCTATATAATCAACTCCAGCAGCATCAAGCCTTTTATACGTACCAGTTATAACACTATGACCAAATTCCCAGTCATTTATATACCCTCCATCTCTGAGTGTACAATCTAATAATTTAATTTCTTTTGACATATCACATTCCTTTTCCATTAATCTTCTATAATCTATTGAGTTTTCTTAATTAGATTTCTTACAAATTCAAGATCTTTAGGAGTATCAACTGATACATTTCTACAATTTACTTCGACCATTTTTACAGGCATTCCTTGGTCGATGAATCTAAGTAAATCGCATTCTTCAATCTTTTCTAGTGAGCTCTTAGGAGTATCATTATATAACTGTAACGCTTTTTTTGAAAAAGCACCTATTCCAACAAATTTCATATAATCAAAATCTAAACCACCTTTAGGAAAAGGTAATGGACTTCGTGTTGTATATAGAAGATTTCCTTTAGTACTCACTACTACTTTAATATTTGTAAAATCGATTACTTCAGGAGCTGATTTTATTTTAGTCATAGCATTAACACAGTCGACATTTAAATTCTTTGCAGTTTTTACAACTAATTCTATAGCTTCCGGCTCAATTAATGGTTCATCACCACCTATAAATATATAGTAGTCATATTTCATTTTAGTTGATACTTCATATAATCGCGATGTAGGTGTATTATGGTCTGTAGAAGTCATTAAATAATTTAATTTATATTTTTCACACAAATTAGCTATTCTCTCATCATCAGTAGCTACAATTAATTCGTCAAGAGCTTTTACTTTTAAAGCTTGTTGATAAACCCACCATATCATAGGATAACCACATATATCTGCTAATGGTTTACCAGGAAATCTTGACGATTGATAACGTGACGGAATAACTCCTAATGCTGTTTTCATTTTATTCTCCTTTTTATTCGTTCTATTTTTGAAGCATCTCCCCACACAGCTTTTGAATCATAAGGTCTATCTGGAAACGCACCATAATTCAACTTAATCTTATATCCATTTTCACTAATAAATCTTTCAACTCTGTCAGCAAGTTTTTCAGGATGACCAGAGCATATATTTATTATACCTAAAACTTCGTCTTGCTCTACGGCCAACGCAACTTGCTCACAAAAATCTTTATAATCAATAAAATCAAACTGATTTTGCCCCATTGTAAACGGAAATTCACTTTTTCCTTCAAATTCAGCAGCAGTGATTTTTGAGAATATTGAAGAACCATACTGACTATTTCCAACAATATAATAACCACGTAGCCACTGAAACTTTTTATTATTATTCTTGCATAACATAGATGTCAATTCTCTTAATGCATTTTTACTAATTCCATATGGAGTTATGGGATTGCATGGGGTATCCTCTTTGATACTACCTTCATAAAATCCAATTTCATGCATAGACCCCATAGCTGAAATCATACTTATATCAGATTCAGAAAATTTCTTTAAAAATTCATAATGTTTAGATAAATCATTAATATGAGCATCTGAATAATGAATGAAACCATCACGCCACGCCAAATGAAGAAGAACATCTGGTGTATTAAAATATACATACGGATTATCTATAGAAAACAAATCACATGAAATTCTATCAGCTCTCTTATCAATTTTTTCTATTGTATAATCCACTGCCACTACATCATTACCATAATCTAACAATTGTTTTACAATACCTTGCCCTAGATATCCATTTGCTCCTGTTACTAATATTTTCATAATCTTTTATACCTCGAATTTAAAAGTTTCTTTAATTCCTAACCATTTCTGATCTTTTTCAGATAAAATAATCGGAATTCCATCCATGCTATAACCAGAAGATGAAGCAGAACCATTGTAATTCCCTTCTAATCCAGGCCATATTATACCAATATCAGGATCATTCCAAGCCAAACCGCCTTCATCATTAGGATGATAAAAATCATCACATTTATAACAAAACTCCGCTATGTCAGACAAAACAAGGAATCCATGTGCAAATCCACGAGGAATTAAAAACTGTTTTTTGTTTTCTTCTGTCAGTTCAACTCCATACCAACTTCCGTATGTACTTGATTTCTTCCTAAGATCAACTGCCACATCAAAAACAGCTCCTCTAATAACTCTAACAAGTTTTGTCTGAGGAAACTCTTTTTGAAAATGTAAACCACGTAGTACACCCTTTTTGCTCATTGATTGATTATCTTGAACAAAGTCAATATCAATACCATTTTCCTTCATATCATTTTGGTTATAACTCTCATAAAAATATCCACGATTATCACCATGAATATAAGGTGAAATAACCATTAATCCTTCAATGCCATTTACATTATTTTCTATTTTTATTTGACTCATTTTATGTAAACCTCCAAGCAAAAAAATAAATCAATTATACATCTTATAAATGATTATTTTTAATTTCTTGATCAGCAAGAATTTTTAAATAATTTCCATATGGACTATTTCCATATGCATTTGCTGAAGCATAAAGCTTATTATCATCAATCCATTCATTATTAAATGCAATTTCCTCAGGTGAAGAAACAACTATTCCCTGCCGAGATTGAATAGTCTCCACAAAATTTGAAGCAATTAATAAGGAATGTACTGTGCCTGTATCTAACCAAGCAAATCCTCTACTTAATAACTGTACATCAAGCAAATTATCGTTTAAATACATCTGATTAAGAGATGTAATCTCAAGTTCTCCTCTCTCTGAAGGAATAACTTGATTAGCTCTTGCAGAAACACCAGCAGGATAAAAATATAGTCCAGTTACAGCATAGTTACTTTTAGGGTATTTAGGTTTTTCTTCTATTGATAATGCTTTTCCTGATTCATCAAACTCAACCACACCAAACCGCTCTGGATCCGGCACATAATAACCAAACACCGTTGCTCTTCCATGACGAACAGCATTTTCCGCTGCTATCTTTAAATTATTTGATAATCCATTACCATAAAAAATATTATCACCAAGTATCATAGCACCGGCATCACCAGCAAGAAACTTCTCACCTAAAATAAATGCTTGCGCAAGGCCATCTGGATGTGGTTGAATGCAATACTTAAGATTTATTCCAAATTGCGATCCATCACCTAATAAATCCTCAAATTTAGGTGTATCTATAGGAGTCGAGATAATAAGTATATCTCTAATACCTGCCAACATAAGTGTACTTAACGGATAATAAATCATCGGCTTATCAAAAATAGGTAATAACTGTTTACTAGTTACTTTTGTTAAAGGATAAAGACGGGTACCCGAACCTCCTGCTAAAACTATTCCTTTCAAAATGATTCCTCCTAATATTATTATATCAAAATAAGCTTTCTAATTCTATTCTATCGAATACTTCTAACATTCCTCCTCGAGTGCAATTATATATTTCTATACCATGATTCTTTGCAAAATCTTTTGCACAATAATAATCACTAAATATATTATTTACAAACGAACCATTTTCTTTAGTTTTTCTGGCAGCAGATGGTTCTTTTAAATCATAATTTGTTAATGTGGAATAATTATTACCCGAAATGGAATAATTACAGTCTGTACCTAAGAGATAAATTTTTTTAAAGCCCATATATACTGCAATTTGAAGAACAGTATAAACAACTGTAGATCCAGCATAAATAACTCTTGATATATCATCAGAAAATATTTGACTTCCTATTCCTGATAATTCAAAAAAACGAGGATAACTACATTGATAAAAAGGAATACCATTATTGTTATTATATTCACCATAAGAACCTTCAAAAAAAACATAATCCAAATCAGCTTTTTCTACTTCAGTATGTAATGTATTCCAAACATTACGATCTGAAATGCAATAATATGTAGGTCTCCACGAAGTATTATTAAACATTTTGATTATAGAATTCACACTAAATGTATATTCATTTGATATCATATTAATATCTTCCATATTTAGGCTAGGTCCCGTAGCTATTATAAAACACCTCTCACCTTCATGTATTCCTTTAAACTTTTTCAATAAATCCGATGATTCAATAAACATATTATTTTTTATTTTTTTTGAATATAAAGACTTATCTCTTATTCCTCTGCAAAAATGAGCAATTTTAGAGTCTCGAATTTTATCATTCATTTTTTAAGTACCTTTCAAATAATCAAGATTTCATATATTTGTTTTTTACAAAAAAGTTACAAATTTTTGAATCTTTTTGAATAAAAATCATCCATAAAACTGTCATTACTACGTATAGTATCCCTCCTAAAACAACTTGTACTATAAGTGATATAAAAACAGATCCAAAACTAATAATTGAAATAGCCCTTACTGAAATGAGCATAATAATTCCTATTATAATAAAGGGAATACAGTTTTTTAATAAACTTTTGTAATTGACTTCTTTCCACGTTTTGATTATTTGTATAAATAATTGTAAAAAATATGCTGCAATAGTAGCAATTGATGCTCCCACACCAAAAAAATAAGGAATCAAAACAAAATTAACGATCACGTTTAATCCTGCACCACTGCATATGGAAATTGTATATAACTTATCTTTCTCATTCGGGATCAAGTATTGAGTTCTTAATACATCTGCTATTCCATTAATTACAATTACTGGTGTTAGAACTATAAGTAACTCTGCTGTACGTTTATATTCAGCACCTAAAAACCATGGAATAAATATCTTGGCAACCGCTGCCATTCCAAAAGCAAGTCCAATATTAATCCATGTTATATATTTCAGAAATAAATTTAATATTTCAATGCTCTTCTTTTTATTATCAGAAGCTATAAGATTGGAAATGTGTGGAAGCATTACAGTTCCAACAGCTGTAGTTAATTGCATTGGAATAGACAATATATTCTCAGCATAATTATAATATCCAACTTCATCTTTTTCTGTAAACGAACCAATCATAATCCTATCCATATATTGATAAAGACTCGATGCAATAAATGGTAAAAATAATATTAAATTGGGTTTTATATGCGTAATAATAATCTTAAAATTCGGCTTCTGAAAAGTAGTATTTTTCTTTACTAAAGGCCATATTACTAAAAGAGAAAGAATATTTCCAAATTGTAATATAAAAGTATAAATCCATAAATCATTTTTTGTTTTTACAAAGAGAAAGAAACAAACTGCTGTAGCAATTTTTAGGACAGAGCTTCTTATTGTTGTAACTTTGAATTGTTCTAGTCCAAAAGCGAACCAATTAATATCAGTAGCAGCTGATATAACATACAATACTTGTAAAAGAGCTATTTCTAAATATTTCGTTCCGAATTTTAATACTCCAATTATATATAAGCAAGACATTATTATCGACAAAAACAATTGCATATAATATATTTGCCAAAAAGTTTCACTTAATTTTTCTTTATCACTTCTTGTTTTAGCTATTTCTCTGTTGCCATAATTATTAACTCCAAGCATAGACAAAAGGAAGAAATAGTATGCAATAGAATTAGTATACGAAAAAACACCAACTTTTGTTGGTCCTAAAACTCTCGATATATATGGAGATGTAATTAACGGTATTAAAATAACTATTATTCTATATATTAGATTATAACTTATGTTCTTTTTTATATTACTCACTTAAAAAACCTTCTTATCCAAGAATCCGTATTGTATGAATCAATAATACATTTAGGTATTTCCATATATGGTGACTTTAAAAAACTATCAAGACTACGATCATCATCACCTAATATATATATATTCTCATATCTATAAAAATCATAGTTTTTTATATCAGTATAATTTGTAATAAGCTTTTTCTTTAAAAACATCGCTTCAATAGGTCTAAAAGTAAGACCTTTATTTTCATCTGATATTAAATCTAAAACAGCTATACTACGTGATATTACTTTTATATACTCACTATATGGAAGACTATTATTATCCTTACATTTATTCCATATTTTATCATCTGCTCCTAACATATAAATATATGGCTCTGGCAAACCAGAATCTTTTAATAATTCATAAATACTGGTAATTATTTTATCTCTTCCTTTATTTGCTCCAACAAAGGCCATACTATATTTCTCTAATGAATTATCATAACCTTCAAATAATTCTTTGTTTAACACTTGACTATTATACCTAAACCCATATTGCTCACAATCATGAATATTATATGACCATATTTCAACAGGTAATTTTTTGAGCTCATTTAATTTCCATCTTTTTTTACTTTCAACATATTTATTTCTAAAATACAAAATTACACGTCCGTTTTTTTTATGATTACATATCCACTTTAAAACCTGTGGAGTTAAAAATGAATCAATAGTAAAAATAACATCATAATCCTCTATATTCCTCTTCCATTCTCCTAAAGATAATCCAGCACTAATCTCAAAATGTCTTAAAATCTTTACAATGATACCTTTATTATATAGATTCTCTAAACTGCCATCAATCTCATCATTATTACAAAATTCAAATAATTTATTATCTTTACCAACAAGCAACAGAATACTATACATAACTATCCTCACTATTTAAATTCGTCTAAAATTGGTGTTAACAGAGTAGATCCATGCACCCATGGTAATTTATACAATAAATTACCCATAATAGTAACTATAATATATTTATAATACGAAGTAGTAGTTGATTTAAATGAATCAGCAGCAATACAACAAACCATAACGTTTATTATATAAACATTTCTAAACAATCTATAAAAAGACATATTTAAAATAATAAATGGAAAACTAAAAACACAATACAAATTAATAAGTAAACCCATATCAAGTAACAATTCTACGTCTGAAACATCAGAGTTCTTTCCAATATTGTTAAGTATTACATTTCTTGAATACATAAATATAAAAATATTTACTGCACATAATAAAAAATATAATAAATAGCCATTATTCGACAATGAATAAAAATATGATGATTTATCTCCTAAATCAGTTGATCTGACTGCAACACTCAATATATCTGATAACGCAGAAAACCTACTACCAGCAAGTTTTAATAGCACACACAAAAAAGCAATTATTATAGCACAATACTTTAAAACTCTACGATTTCTATAAGATTCCGGTTTTAAAAAAATTAATGGAAAATAAAAAACCATACTTATATGCATTGTAGATGCTATAACAAGTACTAAAAATGCAAAAATTCTTTTTTCTTTTATAATAAAATAAAAGACTATCAATAATAATGATGAAGCCAAAAAATTTCTTACTTGTGTTATATCAAGAGCATATTCATATAAAAAATATAAAGAAAAAAACACTTGAAAATTATCAGTATATTTTTTATATATAAACAAGAGTATTCCAAAACAAACTAAAGATACAACTAAAAGAAGATCATTATATGATAATCCAAACGATTTTGCCAAGTGCATTATTGTCGTATAACCAATCTCAATACCACCACTTGTATTAGACTGATAAAATTTATAATAAACCCAATAGTCATTTGTAGAAGTAGATTTATATACAATAAATACTGAAACTACAATTGATAGTATTGTAAGAATTTTTGACTTTCTTTTTATTAAAACAAACAATACATTTAATGCCCATATCAGGTAAAAAACAACACTAATCATTATTTATCTTCCTATCGAATTAAACTTTATCTTTCAATATCATAATCTTTTAATTCTATATGTTTTTCAGCATATTCCGTAGTATTCCCAATTATCTTAGAAGGATTTCCGACAACTATAGATCCATCAGGAATCTTTCCTTTAATAACTGAGCAGGCACCTATAATACAATTATTACCAATTTGTGTTCCTGGAAGTAATGAAACTCTAGCACCAATAAAGGTATTATCGCCTATCCTCACATCTCTTTTGAAATAAAGTTCTCCCTCATTTCGATTAATGAACACTCCGAGTGAGCTCATTGCCGTTGTCAAGGAATAATCGTGTGTCAATATCATTACTTCTCTCGATACTGTAACGTTATCTCCTATATGTATTAAAGCATAATCTGTGCCATCAAAGTATGCCGATGGCTCAATAAACTTTACTTTCTTTTTTTCTCCTGTAAAGTCAATTCCCACTCCTTTAAGATAAGCCGTATAGCTTTTCATATAACTATCCACATTCAAATAGACTTTCTTTTTTATAAGACTGCGCTTAATAACGGAAAGTATCTTTTGTATTTTTTTCATTTCAATTGTACCTTCCAATCATCTCGTTATACACAGATAGATACTGCTCTACCATATGGTTCTTAATCATTGGTCTTTCATTAGCTGATCTTAAATAAGCTTCATCTAAATAATCGATTACCGCTGAGTAGTCTTTTTTCTCAACTATCCTACCCATGCCTGTTTTCTCTATAATTTCAGGACTACCACCCGTCTTGTATGTAACCACAGGAAGACCACAGGAGATTGCTTCAACATTGACTGTTGGATAGTTATCTTCATATGTTGGATTAAACAGAATAGTTGAAGTTCTATAGAGATTAGCGAGTTCTTCTATATTTGACGTCCTACCAATCGCATCAATCTTATGTCGTGAAAGAAGTTTGATCTGTTCATCTGATGCTCCAACAATCAGTATTTTGTATTCATCAGGTATAACTTTAGATAATTCAATAAAATCACTTAATCCTTTACGCCTGTCCCATATGTTTGCAACTCCAAGGATTCTCTTCTCAATAGTCACATCATTATCCATATAGAATGCTCTCCAATCAACATCGTTGTTAATCACTGTAATGGAGTATTTCGATAGAAACGATTTCTTTATTTCAGCTTTTAACCAATGTGACGGTGTGACAATTTTTAAATCATCTACACTTAATGATGTAAATGCATCTTTTTTTGTCTCGAAGTTACGTTTTGAGCAATCTAAAAGAAGTGATTTCGGATAGCTTCCTTTTTGTGGACATTTCTCACAATTTACTTTCCATTTGCTGCATTCAACAAAATCATAAAATGCACAATGACCGGTATAAGCCCAGCAATCATGCATTGTCCATACTACTTTTTTCTTACTGTCCTTGAGATATTTAAATAATATCTGATAATTTAAGTAGTAACCATGCAGACAGTGAATGTGTATGATATCTGGACTGAAATTATCAAGATACTCTATTAAATCTTTTGTTGCGCCTTTCGAATGAAGCCCATCACTATCAAATAGTCTTGCATTCAACACATTCCAATAAATAGATTGTTTACTTCCAAATCTAAAGGAACTATCATTAGAATAATCCTTACCTCTTGCATAGCAAACAACGCACTCATTTCCATTTGCATTTAAAGATTCTGAGAGGCTTCTTGCTATTTTCCCGACGGAACCGCTCATGGCATTTGTACATATCTGTGCAATTCTCATCGTACCTTCTCCTTAACCCAATACTTCTAATATCCAAGATTTCAAACTGTACTTCTCATAAACATCATCTGGTAGCTTACTATAAGAGCTACTAAAGAAATCATCTGGAATCTCTACATTTTTTCTATCAACCACAACCACATTGTTAGCATAGAAAAAATCATATTTCTTAATGCTCT
The DNA here is from genome assembly GCA_016281605.1 of Lachnospiraceae bacterium. Taxonomy (GTDB): domain Bacteria; phylum Bacillota; class Clostridia; order Lachnospirales; family Lachnospiraceae; genus JAEEJA01. The sequence continues at coordinate 13,486 of JAEEJA010000049.1, read as the reverse complement.
CATTCGTAGTAATCAGCTTCTTGTTCATGCCTATCATCTCGATAGTTCGCATAGTAAGTCCGGTTTGCTTCGGATGCTGGATATCCAATACGATCCTTGTATTATCTACAACTGCCGATATTTCAGCAGCCGACATCTTATCGAAAGAAAATGTATTCTCGTCTACTCCCTTAAACTCCTTCTTGGTCAGTTTGTAGAACTTATATATAAACTTACTTTGAAGATACAGGAACCAATAGCATTTAAGTCTTCTCTCTTCCGCAATCTTCTGTACCTGCTTTATTACAGCATAGCGATCTGAATGAATGGTTCCAAGAAAACTGATGTCGTACTCGTAATCACCTGTGTGTTTTTCTTTCCTGAACTGATCTCCAAAAAACAAAGGGCGGAACTTCAAAATCGGGTATTTCTCACAGTCATTCAGATCAAATGAATGTAATGTATCAAAGTATTTGAATTTCTTAGTAACACCCGGTATGTTCTCTACTGAATCATATAAATACAGACAAAGCTTTGCATTTGGATATTCCCTCTTGAATCGTTCTAAGATTGAAATAGGAGTCATATCGCACTTAATTATAAGTATATAATCATAGTCCTTTCCTTTATTTGCTTGAATAATCTCATCATAGTAACGAAGGGACTTTTTCCTAAATATAGATGGTGAAATTTTTAAAAGTGCTCTATCTTTTGCGCTTGTAACAGATCTTACATCATACATATCAACACACGCACCCATTTCACGCATTTTCTTTGCAATCAGTTCTTCGTAATTAAAAAATGCCGGAGCAAAGAATAATATTTTTTTTCCTTTTATTGAATTGATTACCACACTTAAGCACCTTACCTATTAAATTCTTCACTTTTCTGTCATTCTAATAGATTCGCTAAGTCCGTATTTACCAACTGTGTCTACCTTTTCGTAAACTAAGTCACCAAATACCTTCTTAACAACATTTAAGGGCGCTATTCTTACTGCCCAGTTAAAAGCCTTTGTAAGTTTTATCTTCTTTTCGTGAGCTTCCGCTATCTTTTTCACCATATCACACGTTCTGGTGTACTCAGCATTCTGTGGAAAGAATAGCCCACTTCTTTCAAAGTCAATAACCTGCTTCACAAACTCACACAGATTTCCGATATAAATCATAGATCGCTTATTATCAATCTTTGGAAATATCGGACTCTTCAACGCAAACTTCCGAAGGCTCTGATAGTTACCCTTGCACCCCTTGCCATAAACCATTGGCGGTCTCAAACAAGCAAATTTGAAGCTATCATCAGCAAACTTCTGGATTGCCTCATCTGCCTCAACCTTCGATTTACCATAAGCATTTACCGGATTGGTCGGTGTTGACTTCTCAATTTTGCCTGTTACAAGTCCATACACAGACATTGTAGAAAGCAGTATAAACTGCTTAACGCCTGCAGCCTTAGCACTCTTTGCTATCTTGATAACCAAATCTCTATTAACGTCATAGTACAAATGCTGGTTCTCAGCCGTTTCTTTGATATGTACTATACCTGCAACATTGAAAATCACATCAAAGCCATCAAAATCGGAAGTCTGTGGTTCCCAACCCATGGCGTCTTTAATATGAACATCGTAGGCATCAGGTGTGGTCATAAGGTAATCTCTAACAGACTCACCTATATATGATTTAGCCCCTGTTATGAGCACTCTTTTCATTTTGATTGTTCCTTTTTCTTCATCTCTTCTGTGCCGCCTTCAACCACAGAATCGTCTTTTGTAAATACATGAAGGCCACCTAAAAAACTTCACTCACTCTACAGTAGTACTTGTTATCTTGTAGCAATAGACTATCTTACAATCATTGCTACCACCGCCGGATCCGCCTTTGCAGCCAGCGTCCAGGAAATGCTTTTCTACTTTTCTTGCTACCGTGTCAGAACTTGCTGTACGGTAAATCCAAACTCCATGTTCTTTGTCTACGTTGTGTTCACCAAAAAGACGGCGTTCAATATCATTTGTGATTCCACAATAATAATCAGAATACTCACCACCACATTCACTAACGTGCATACTAATATCTGAAACTATATCCTCATAAGAATTTGCCATAATATGACTTCCAAATCTTTGTCAAAAGTATTCTGTTTATTTCTTATCTTTCATTGTGCCCGTTCCGCCTTCAACAACTGAATCGTCTTTAGCGAAGACACCCACAGAACCTAGGAAGCACTTGATATCCATCTTCAATCCGAGATTCTCCGCATACTCCCCATCAAGCTTCGCCTTATGTTCTATATCCAACTCATCTCGACCATTAATCTGTGCCCATCCGGTCAGACCAGGCTTGATGTCATTAGCAGAATATCTATCCCTTTCTGCCGTCAACCAGTCTTGATTCCACAGAGCCGGACGAGGACCGATGACGCTCATATTCCCGATGAATATATCCCATATCTGCGGCAGCTCGTCTAAACTGTGAGCACGGATGAATCGTCCACTTTTTGTGATGTACTGTTCGGGGTTTTCCAACATATGAGTTGGCTTATCATGAGGTGTACTCATCTTCATACTTCTGAACTTATGTAATTTGAAGTACTGCTTATCGCGGCCAACTCTTTTCTGTGTGAAAAGGATTGGTCCTGGATCATCGATGAGGATCCAAAGGGAGAGAATCAGGAACACAGGGGAGAGAATCACCAGACCGCCGAAGGAAAGGATGATGTCAAGAACACGCTTAACAATTCTTTCATAGATACCAGCGTGATGATCAGTAGTACCAACTGCTTCCAGATGTCCTCTTTTACCGTCAGCATTCTCAGGCTCGTCAGGATTTTCAATAAATCTAACTTTCTTACCCTCCATAGGGTTGCGCTGAGACGGATCGTTCTTATAAATCGAGCCACTCTTCTTTATTGCAGCCACAACGCCCATAGCAGCAGCAATAGCACCTATTACAGTCAACACTTTTCCCAAAGTCTGCATATAATCAATCTTTCCTTTAATTTATCTATATCAGTGTGGTTATCCACAATCTTGATTACTCATCCAGCATCCATTCCGAGAGAACTTCAAATCCACCATGTGGTTATCATTCCGGCGATAAGATATCCAGCCACCGCTGAAACCATGTTCTATTCATGCAATTCCACAGCAGTCCCATCCGGGTCTTTCACAAAAACATACCGCTCGCCTCTCCAATCACTCATGATCGGGCTAAAGTCCAACACTTCCTGCGATGCTTTTCTCAATCGTTCTATCTCCTCTTCAAGCCGCCCAGATACTTTCAACGCAAAATGCCTGAGTCCTAGCGGTTCAACATCTTTCTTCTCATGACTACCATCAATAAATATCTCCAACTCAATACCGTAACCATCCATTAAAACGACCGTGTCATAACTCCGTTCCTTCCGGAATACCTCTGTAAATCCAAGATTTCTGTAGAAGTCCAGATACTCTTCTTTACTGATTATCAAGGCTATATGATGTAGGGCGTTGATCATAAACTCTCTATCCTTTTCTTACCATGCACTTCCGTTTGGATTTTTGCGGCTATTGATCTGATTAATAAACATTGTGGTTAACATCTTCCTGATTACTTATCCTTCAGCTGAACCAGGAATACTTGTAGTCCACATGTGGTTATCACTCCGGCGATTACTAATCGGGCAGTTTTTCTTACCTTCGTCCTATGCTCACAATCACTCAGCTTTGCTGCCATACAACGATGATCTATACTAATCAGACCGTCTTGCATAACCCATTGATAAAGATTTTTCTAATGCACTAAGTGTAGTCGTCTTTCCGTACTGTCTTGCTCGGTTTATAGTAAAATACTTGCCTGCATCTACAAGCTTCTTAATCTCTGCCACTCTTTCGGAGAGATCAACCATATAATGTTTTGACGGTATACACACAGCCGTTGTATTAAATGCTTTCATGGTGCTCTCCTTTCTGCAATCTTCTCTCTGACTTTGTTCTTCTTTTTCCAAATTGTATATCACACTTGACTAACACCCCGTGAAAAGGGGATTCCCCATCAACCTGTATAATCCAACCTCTCTACAACTCTCTTCCCAAGTATTCCTCTTATCTCATTTCTGTACATCATCTTATCTTTATCACTAAGTGGTTCACTCGGATTATAAGTACTAACCAAATCTTCTACCATCACTCTTATAGCCTCTGTATTTTCATAAGAGACTAGCATAAGATCGCCAAGCTGACTTAAGAATTCATCTTCATCAAACTCAACGGGTTTTCCTATGTGTATAAGGTCATTTGGAGTCTTGGTAAGACCTTCTTCGGACATAAGCTTCTCTTCGTAAAGCTTTTCTCCGGGTCTTAAACCGGTATACTCTATCTTTATATCTACATCAGGTACAAGACCTGAGAGTCTTATAAGATTCTTAGCAAGATCTACTATCTTTACGGGATCACCCATATCAAGTACGAAGAGCTCTCCACCCTTTGCGTATGCTCCTGCCTGTAGCACTAAGCTTGCAGCCTCAGGTATGGTCATGAAGTATCTGATTATATCAGGGTGTGTAACAGTTACAGGGCCACCACTTGCTATCTGATCTTTAAAGAGTGGTATAACTGAACCGTTACTTCCGAGAACGTTACCAAACCTCACACCTATAAACTCTGTCTGAGCCTTTGTATATCCCTTTTCATCTTTTCCCGGAAGAGTAAATACAGGATTTCCTTCTTTATCTCTTCTCTGTGCAGTTCCGGACAGTGGGTACATCTTTCCCTCCGCGTCCTCTTCATGCACATAGAGAACAGGGATCTCGCACTCTTTATTTGCTTTTATCTTCTTATCAAATGACTGTATAACCAGCTCACAGAGTCTCTTGCTTGCACCCATTATATTGGTTGGGTTAACTGCCTTATCCGTACTGATAAGTACGAATCTCTGTACGCCGTACATCATAGCTGCGTAAGCCACTTTGTAAGTTCCGATTACGTTATTCTTTATAGCCTCACAAGGACTGTCCTCCATAAGAGGTACGTGCTTGTGAGCCGCAGCGTGATAAACTAAGTCAGGCTTATATTTCTTAAATACATCATTTACTCTTCTTGAGTCTCTGACGGAACCTATAAGCACCTCTAGGTTACAGCCGGGATTTTCTTTAAGTATCTTATGCTGTATAGCGTAAGCGTTATTTTCATAGACATCAAATATTATAAGTAACTTTGGCTTGTGTCTTGACACCTGAAGTGCTATCTCACTACCTATCGAGCCGCCGCCACCGGTTATAAGAACTACCTTACCGGATATCATGCGGAATATCTCTTCCATATCTACTGTTATCTGATCTCTACCCAGGAGGTCTTCTATCTTGACCTCGCGCATCTCTGAAAGGCTTACCTCTCCCTTAGCAAGCTGATATATGCCCGGAAGACTCTTTATCTCACAGCCTGACTCGCTACAGATATTCAGTATATCTCTCTTAGCTTTTCTGTCTATGGTAGGTATGGCAAAGTAAATCTTTTCTACAGAGTACTTTTCTACACTGTCAAGTATACTTTCTTTACCACCTGCCACGGGAACACCCTCTATGAGTTTTCCCCACTTGCTTTCATCTCCGTCCATGGCACACACTACCACTTCGTCGATGGCATCTGAACACTGTATCTCGCGGATAACCTGTCTTCCTGCTTCACCCGCTCCGATAACCATAACTCTCTTAGAAGCATGCTTTACAGTGTTGTGCTTCTTACGGACAAGTAATATCAATCTATAAGAAAATCTTATCCCCAAAGTAAATGAGCCTTGGAAGAATACACCAAAAACATAATAAGACAATGGCATCCTTTTTGCCAGTAAAGTTATAAGTATTACGTGAAGTAAACCTGTAATCACAGTCGCTTCCGTAACTTTCACAAGCTCGTCTACACTGGCAAACTTCCATATACTCTTATAAAGCCCAAAAAAACCAAATATTATCAGAGAACCGATAGCATAGAAAAATATAAAGTTCATGTATGCCATCATGTAGTTATGAGGTATGTGAGTATACATACCATCAAATCTAAACCATAAAGCTAAAAAATATGCTGATACTATCGATACAAAATCAAATATTATCAACATTACATTGGCTAAACTTATCTTTAGACTATTATGTTGTTTTTCCTCTGGCTTTAGTATTTTTTTACTTTCTTCTTTATTCATATTATCTCCCTATTTCTCTACATCTGCATAAGACTTTATCATTATTAATTGATTATATCCTAACGATTATTAATCTCTACACAGACCTAACGATTATTAATCTCTACACAGATAAAAGTCTCCCTCATATGAGGATAAATTAATAGGTAACCGTAAGCCAAATATGACATAGCTTCGCCATACGAACCAGACCTGCTGCCTCGCACATCTTCGCTATGACCCTTATACTCACGACCGCGACGAATCGACGTGCCGGTATCGCATAAGTTATTGGAATCTTATTAAGTGATTATTATGAATATTTTTTCACTTTTGGTAAAAAACTTAAATCAATAAGTTCTCCCGAATTCGCCTTACTTTACCACCTAAAACAAAATATGTCAACCTATTAAAAAGTGTTATTAATTAAGTTTTTATGACAACGTAAAAGAACCCTCCCGCTATCTGCGAGAGGGCCTTTTCATAGACCCGGTAAGAATTATAATCATAATCCGTACCGCTAATTTTATTTTTCTATTTTACATCTGCTTTGAGATTTTTGCGTGGAAGCTTACTTTATCGGAAATCCGCTGATTTGTGAGGGTTGGTGGTGCATTCCACGGTTGATATATTTGTCATTGACAAATATTGAATCTTTCACTAACCTCAACATCATCACTCTTCATACCAAACAACCCCTTCTGACGATATCTTATCCAAGAAATTATGTCTATCTACAGCGTCTCATAGAAGCACCTAATGTTCTGCATATTTGGAAGTACTGTACCTCTAAAGAGCTTATCTATAATGATTGGCGCTGTATCCTCGATCTTAGAGCTTCCGTCTGCTACTGAGAAGCAAGCCTGTACAGAGTAAAGCAGACTTAGCTTGTTGAAGTAATCCTCTAACTGTTCCTTATCAGAGAAGCCTTTATACTTAACGAAGAAGGACAGTCCTGCTTTTCTTATAAGGTCAGACGGCATACCCATAGCCTGCTCTATAGCCTGTGGCATAGTCTTCGGAGCTGCTATCATGTTTCTGTATATGGATATCATATCGCAAACTGCAGGTCCAATGGTAGAGTATGACATATCTATTATCATTAGTTCTCCGTCCTGAATCATGATATTACCCGGATGTAGGTCGTTATGTGTTATAGTCTTAGCAAATGGCATGTAGTTAATTATCTCTTCCAGCATACCTATCTCTTCATCTGAGCACCACTTTTCGAACTTAGGAAGCTTTGAAGTGAGTACCTCGTGAATATCCGGGAAGCTCTCCTCCGGTACCTCAGTGGAGTGGATGGTCTTGGCAAGCTCTACGTACTGATCCATATAAGAATCGAACTTTTCCGGGTTGTCGCGGAGTGCGTGTCCGAGAGTATCAGACTTAACAAGCTCGTATACAATGCCGTAAGAGTCTCCGCACTTAACGGTATCGTAGGCCATAGCAGATGGAATGCCGTTAACAAATGCGGTTCTCGCTGCACCTCTCTCTAAATCAATAACATCCATGGATGTCCATGGCTTGTAAACCTTTATAATCTTATCATCATCGATTCTGTACACATCCTTGGTGCCACCCTCGCCAATCTTTTCGAGTCCCTCGAGGGAAACTTCCTTGTACTTTTTTCTGACGTCGAGCATATCGGTAAGACCTGTTACGGTAAATATATCGTAAATCTCATTAGAAGCGTTCACTATGTGAAGCTCACCCTTCTTCTTACGCACCTTAACAAGTGTCCTTATACCTGCACTGGATATATACTCAAGCTTCTCAATATCGAAGGTAACCTTAAGATCAGGGTTCTCATCGATGCAAGCCATTATCTCCTTTTCTTTCTCGTCGTAGTTATTAGAGTCAATCTTCCCCTCGAGATATATAGTAAGGGTGTCCTTTTTGATTTTAGTGTTCATGCGCCACCTCCCGTATTAAAATGTAAAACGAAATAACAGTAGAGCTTCTAAAGGCCACATAACCCCCGTGCCTACTGATTCGAGCTCTGGTTTTTTTGTTTATATTATTAGATAGAGCTTCTGAAGGGGATGCAACCCCCCGTGCCTACTGATTCGAGCTCTGGTTTTTTTGTTTATATTATTAGATAGAGCTTCTGAAGGGACTCGAACCCTCGACCTACTGATTACGAATCAGTTGCGCTACCAACTGCGCTACAGAAGCTTATGGGATATATGTTACTATAAAATCTCAAAAAAATCAAGAGCTATGGGAGTGGTGGCTTTTCTGTTTTCATACACTTCACGCCCTGATAGCACCCTTGAGTATAAGGTGTATACCCGTGCTCGGAACCGCCAAAATCACCGAAATCGCGAAAAAGGAGGGTTCTGCGACTGTTTCGGCCGGGAGTGGAACCGTCAAAATCACCGAAATCACGAAAAAGGAGGGTTCTGCGACTGTTCCGGCCGGGAGTGGAACCGCCAAAATCGTAGATTCTCTAAAAAAGGATGGTTCTGAAGCTTTGATTTCCGTCTCACAGCCAGTACTTTTAACAAAAAACGCAAAAAGTACGGTTCCGTCGAGGTGAATCCCGGGGTGCGAACCCACCAAAATCGTAGAAAACCTTAAAAGGGATGGTTCGGATGTAACTGCTGGTGGGAGAGAACCATCCTAAATCACAGAAAACCTCAAAAGGGATGGTTCGGATGTAACTGCTGGCGGGAGTGGACCATCCTAAATTGTAGAAAATCTCAAAAGGGATGGTTCGGATGTAACTGCTGGCGGGAGTGGACCATCCTAAATTGCAGAAAATCTCAAAAGGGATGGTTCGGAAGCTAATACTTCCGTCCCACAGCCAGAACTTTTAACTAAAACCGTAAAAAATTCTGGTCCCGGCGGGTCCGCAGCGGGGAGTGGACCATCCTAAATCACAGAAAACCTCAAAAGGGATGGTTCGGATGTAACTGCTGGCGGGAGAGAACCATCCTAAATCACAGAAAACCTTAAAAGGGATGGTTCTGAAGCTTTGATTTCCGTCTCACAGCCGGTACTTTTAACTAAAACCGCTAAAAGTACGGTTCCCGGAAGGACCACAGCGAAGGTACCGCCGGTACTTTTAACTAAAACCGCTAAAAGTACGGTTTCTCGCAAGATATATTTCCTCTAGCTTTTATTTTAACTCAGTGTTATAATTCTTCCGGCTTGTTTTCGATTTCAATCAAGCTTCGGGCACATCCCCCGGAAATTAGTCTGAAACAATCTTTCGGGCACATCCCCCGGAAAGCAAACACAGGAAGGATACAAACAAATGAATTCCAATACATTTTTAAAAAAAAGCTTCTGCACGCTTGTGTGCATACTCCTAATCATCGGCGTTTCCGTATGTAGCAACTTCAGTACAGCTACTGCGAATCAGGTGCCTATAAAGAATATCGATTCTAAGGCTTATGTGGTTTCAGATGCGACCACGGGCGAGATTCTTTATCATCACAACATGTATAAGAAGATTTATCCCGCCAGCACCGTAAAGGTTCTTACGGCTGTAGTTGCCCTTGATTACTTCAAGTTGACCGATAAAATCAAGTTCACGAACGAGATGCATAATCTTTCTCACCGCTCAGGTGTCATGTGCCTGAATCTCACTATTGGTGCCAAATACAGCGTTAAAGATTACCTTCACATGCTTATGCTCTACTCTGACGCAAGCTCTGCCATGGCTTTGGCAGTTGGCGCATGCGGAAGTGTTAGTAAGTTTAGCAGTAAAATGAATCGTAAGGCGAAGGAAATCGGCATGAAAAAAAGCCACTTCGACAATCCGGTGGGACTTGATTACGGAAGCGGCTATAATAACACTTATGCGACTGCCAAGGATTTTAGTAAGCTTGCAAAATATGCCATGGAAAACGAGATTATCAGTTCAATCGCAGCAAAAGCGAAGTACCGAGTACCAAAAACAAGCGCATCCAAAGCATTTACAGTAAAGAGCACCAATGCATTTTATGGTAAAGAAAAGTACGCTCAGTACAAAAAAGAAAAATATACCATTATTGGCCTAAAGACCGGCTACACTGCAGCAGCCGGCAGATCGCTTATCGCAGTGGCAAAGAACAGATACGGACGAACAATCATCTGTTCATTTTACGGAGCATCCTCTGATAAGACCAAATATATCAGCATCAAACGTATCTTTAATTATGTTTATAATCACTGATATATTTCCCAAATACAAAGTTTTGTTTGTATATTTTCATATTACATGATATAATTATTCACTAGTAATAACGAAATAAGTAACCGGGGAGGATAGTTACATGAAAAAAATATTGTTTGTTGCTTCAGAGTGCGTGCCGTTTATAAAAACGGGCGGATTGGCAGATGTTGTTGGATCTCTTCCAAAGTACTTCAACAAGTCTGAGTTTGATTGCCGTGTAATGATTCCAAAGTACGCATGCATCCCACAGGAGTGGAAAGATAAGATGCAGTACAGGACTCATTTTTATATGGATTTAGCATGGAGAAGTCAGTATGTAGGCATACTTGAGATGCAGTATGAAGGCATTACATTTTACTTTATAGACAATGAATTTTACTTTGCAGGCTTCCAGCCTTACGGTAATATTCATGAGGACATCGAAAAATTTGGATTTTTCTGTAAGGCAGCTCTTTCAGCGCTTCCTTCACTTGATTTCAGACCTGACATCATCCACTGTCACGATTGGCAGACAGGACTTATACCTGTTTATATCAAGGATGTTTTCAAGCAGAATCCGTTCTATGATAACATTAAGACTATTATGACAATTCATAATTTGAAGTTCCAGGGTATATGGGATAAGAAGAAAGTTATCGATATTACAGGACTTTCAGAGTATTATTTTGCACCGGATAAGCTTGAGGCTTATGGGGATGCGAACTATCTTAAGGGTGGTATCGTTTACTCTGACAAGGTTACAACTGTTAGTAATCAGTATGCGGAGGAAATCAAGATGCCTTTCTACGGCGAGCATCTCGACGGTTTGATGCGAGCCCGCAGCAACGACCTTTGGGGTATTGTAAACGGTATTGATTATAACGAGTACAATCCGGAAACCGACCCATTTATCTATCAACATTACAATGCTCAGAACTTCCGCAAGGAAAAAATTAAGAATAAACGTGGTCTCCAGCGTGAGCTTGGATTAGAGGAAAATGATAAGCTCTTCATGGTAGGTATCGTTTCGAGACTTACTGATCAGAAGGGATTTGATCTTATTGATTACGTTATCGAGGAAATCTGTGAGCCGGGAACACAGCTCGTAGTGCTTGGTACAGGTGAAGAGAGATACGAGAACCTCTTCCGTCACTTTGAGTGGAAGTATCATGACAGAGTTTCTGCAAATATATTCTATTCAAATGAAAGATCTCATAAGATTTATGCTGCTTGCGATGCATTTCTTATGCCATCACTCTTCGAGCCATGTGGACTTTCACAGCTTATGAGTCTTCGCTATGGAACGGTTCCTATCGTTCGTGAGACAGGTGGTCTTAAGGATACTGTTCAGCCTTACAATGAGTACGAGGGCACAGGAACCGGTTTCTCATTTATGAATTACAATGCTCATGAGATGCTTCACACTCTCAGATACGCTAAGGATGTTTACTACAACCGTAAGCGTGAGTGGAATAAGATCATCGACAGAGGCATGGCACAGGATTTCTCATGGGGTAACTCAGCTCTTAAGTATGAGGAGCTTTACCATTCTTTGATCGGATGATGGGATTTGATGATTTCCTAAGTTGGGTGATTGGATGATGGATCTGATGATTTCCTGAGTCGGGTGATCGGATGATGGATCTGATGATTTCCTGAGTCGGGTGATCGGATGATGGATCTGATGATTTCCTGAGTCGGGTGATCGGATGATGGGATATACTGAAATAACTGATAAATCAAGAAATAATAATTACAGCCTCCCGTGAAAAGGAGGCTGTTTTTAGGAGCAGCGGCGAACGAAGCGCCGAGGCGCCGTCTGCTGGGACTATGAAGGTTTCGGTGCGTGGCGCAGGGATGTTAGTTGTTTCGGTGCGAAGAGTCGAGTATCGAGACTATGATGGTTTCGGCGACAGGTACTCTAGATTTGGATGATTGGGCTGAGGTGCGTGGCGCCGGGATGTTAGTTGTTTCGGTGCAACCCTTGACAGTTTGGGAGGTTTGTATGGCAGGAAGTATGGTGCACATGTGCATAGCCATGGAACTCATGGATATGCTTGATAAATGGTGCGAAAATAAAGTAATAACCGAATTTGAATATACTTCGGGAGATACAAAATATATATATGAATCTGAAAAAAATCACCCTTTGTTAGCTAACGAAGAGGAAAAGGCATTATTTTTATTTGGTAATGTAGCCCCCGATAATATCATGAGCCGAGAAGGCTATACAAGAGATATGAAGATGCATACTCACTTCAGAGACGGAATCAAAGATTCCGAATTTGGAAGACGCGAAAATCTAAAAATATTTCACAAGAGATTCTACGAGTTTGCATGTAAAACTCTCGGGATCCGGGTTGATGGTGAGGGCGAAAATGCTAATCATAGAATCCCGGATGATGGTGAGGGCGGAAATGCTAATCATAGAATCCCGGATGATGGTGAGGGCGAAAATTTTAATCATAGAATCCCGGATGATGGTGAGGGCGGAAATTTTAATCTCAAGATTCACGCTGATGAAGAAAATGGAAATTCTAACCTCGTGATTGGATCCGACTGTATCCGATCCTTTGTTGACAGTACTCTGGCTCCGCTGTATCTCGGCTATTTAACCCATACAATCACAGACGAAATATTTATGCTTACTATAAGACCTTTTTTCTTTGAGTGCATGAAGAGAAAGGGCTTGACAACAGCCAATCCATCGAATATCCCCGAAATAATTAGACTATTTACGCTCGATACGGATGCAGTAGATTACTATCTTTCAAAAAGAAAGCCCTACATCCAACTGATGAAACAGTACCTAAGTGAGGCTCCATCCTGCTGTGTAGAAGGTTATATAACCACGGAAGAAATGGAAAAAAGTAGGGAGTGGATGCTAAACAGGTACTTTGGAGAGGAACTTTCAGGATTGAAGGCTTCTTACGTAACTGAGAATCATATGGAAAGATTTATACGTAGAGTATTAAATCATATCCAAAGAAATCTGATAATTAATGTGGTCTGAAGAACCATCCATTTTCCTTGATTCTTCAATTAAGGATGGTTCTCGGACTCAGATTCGGTCCACTGAACCATACTTTTTCACTATATTTGTAAAAATGTCTGGTTACGAGGCGGAATTCTTCTCTCCAGAACCATCCATTTTCCTTAATTCTTCAATTAAGGATGGTTCTCGGACTCAGATTCGGTCCACTGAACCATACTT
>JAEEJA010000048.1 GCA_016281605.1 Lachnospiraceae bacterium | reverse complement strand
TGATAAACTAAAGTTTATCTGACAGATTAATCTGTCTGAATGATTCTTTGAATTTTCAGGTTTATCTTGCTATTCACTTGTCAATCTTCTGTTTGCTTAAAACGCCCATAATATCAAGGCTTTCATCGATTTGGATGCTTGCCTTAAGTGCGTCAGCGAGATATATAATATCACCCTGCAACTACTTTGTCAACAACTTTTTTTATTTTTTTTAAATTTTTTCAAAACCCTGATTTTTAGGTCTTTTACTGGGATTGTAACCTAAGAAAACTTCTAACTCAGCCGTAACTTGATCTCCGACTGAGTATAATTTGTCAATACCCCCACCTACAATCTAGCTTAGAGGTGGGAGATTTCTCCGACTGAGTTAAAATACCAAAGTTAAGTTATTTAATCCAAGGGAATTCATATAATTTGCTTCCTTTACCATAGACATTACCATTCTGATTCCTATGTGTGAAGCAAGGTCGTCATTCTTATGAAGCTTTCTATATTCAACAGGATCAAAGTTTTTGCAATCATCCCTTATACGTAAGGTTCTCTTTCCATCTTTATTCATGTAACGCACGTCCACACTGTTCTCTTTGTTGCTTTCAAAGCCATACTCTACTATATTGTTGGTTATTTCTTCTATACAAAGGGCGATATACATGGCAATCTTCGGATCCTCTCCACTTTCCTTTAGGAACTGCTCTGCTTTTTCAGATATCTTCACTACGTCCTCCGAAGAGTATATAGTCTTTTCAAAACATTCATTATCCGCCACTCCAAAGCCTTCCGGCAGTAGGGCATAGTCCTCATCCTTAAAGGATAACCTTTTAGCGCGAACCCAGACTACACAAGAAATCACAAGTAATGCTGTTGTTTCTCCGCAAACAAAAGCTACCCATACACCGGTTGCGCCTATATATCGGCTCAAAATATATGCATAAGCCGCCGGAAATACAAAGTTTTGAATTACAGATATAATCTTAGTATAATTACTTCTGTTAATTCCCTGATAAAAGTTTTTAAATGTAGTATTAAGAGAACATGGAATCAAGCAGAGTGAGAATAACCTTATACCCTGTGTCGCTACATTTCTTGCCGCTCTTTCCTTTAAGAACATTCCTGCTATCAACGGAGATGCGAAAAATGTAACGATAGTCACTATCAGATCCAATACAAAAGCGTAAAATGTCATAATTCTTACAAGCTTTATGATTGAGGACTTATCCTCATCTACGAAAAACATAGCGGATAAGGTCAATGATACGGTAGCAACTCCTGTTCCAAATGAGTAACATATATTTGATATGGTAGATATGGTTCCGTAGGCTGCAACTGCTGTATGCTTATCTATATCTACATTTGAAAGTATTATGTTAAAAAGATATACCAGTACAACCAGACTTAGCTGATTTATAACCATCGGGACACCATGCTTTAGTATATTTAGAAACATTTCTCCCTTTACATAAGAAAGCTTAAATTTAAAGAGACAATCCTTCTTTACAAAGTATGTTAATGCAACGATAATTGCAACGTAGTAGCTTAGGCTTGACGCAAGTCCCATACCAAACATGCCACCTTTAAATACCATTACATTTAATATATCAAATATAATATCTGAAATTGTCATCATGATAACAGCTACTATCAGTCTGGTCTGTTCGCCCGCCATCTGAATGTAAGGAACCATTATTTGTGCGATAATAAACGCCGGTGCTCCTATAATAAAGCCTTTTAAGTACTTTTTTGTAAAACCAAATACATCGCTGGGATGAGCTGCATCACCCGCTCCTAGCAGTTCGCATATGGGATTGGGTAAAGTAAATATTAGTATCAAACCAACTATCGATATTGTCAGTGCCATAATGATAGAGCTTGAAAAACAAAGATTTGCCCCTTTTTCATCACCGCTTCCCATGCTTTTTCCGCATGCAACCTGTATACCTGCAGAAAGCATGCTTCCAAGTGCTGCAAATACAAGTAATACCGGGGTCGAATACTCGTATGCACTCATTGAGTGTACACCTAAAAATCTACCAATCATGATACTGTCAATCATCATGCAAAGAGTGACCGTCATAGCTGATAAAATCTGTGTAATAAGCATTTGTTTGAATACTTTTTTAACCATTATTATGTTAACCTTCCTATTGTTCTTTTTTCTTTAGTAATGAGGGAAGTTGCACTTTAGTGTCCACTTTTATAAAATCTTTTAATGCTTCTATTATAACCTTTATTCCCCAGAAAAGTACGAGAAGCACACCTATAGGTATCAGACATGAGCTTATAATAAATATAACGACAGCATCCATAAGGTCTGTCATTATGACTTTCGCTTTTTCAAGCAGTTCCTCTCCTGCACCGGTAATCTTTTCACCGACTTCTTCTCCAAAGTTAACGATTTTATCCCAAAAACTCTTGTCTTCATCACTACTATCTTCTGAAGGCTCAGAGTCGACCGCTTCTTCGTCATTTTTCTTATTTATTTCTTCTATATCTTTGTTTATCTTATCCAGTAGTTTTTGAGCACCAAGTGCATCGTCCACTTTATTTCCTGCATATATGCCAGTCGGTATCAGCAAACCGCTAAGTACACCTATTACCAAAATTGTGCAAGCCCATCTTAGAACCCTTCCGGACCACGTTTTTATAAATATGGCAGTAAGTATGGCAACGACCGGTAGCACTATCCTGAATCCTACTGTACCAATAAGTATGGGAAGTAGGATTTTCTCAATCATTATGGCTCCTATAGCGATTAGAAGATACATATTTAAGTCTTCTATCTGATCAGCTATGGGAGTTGTAGAATCCCCGGGCACGGCAGCAACTGCTACAGAAAGTGCTGTCATAGACAGGGAAAGCTTTGCGACAGATTCACGCTTTTCATCCAATTGAGCAGTAAGTCCCTTATAGGTTGATGCTTTTTCAAGCTTAGGTGCAATCACAAATAATGAAACAAACGCTAGAGCTATACAGAGCAGAACGACAACAAGCCTGATTATATTATTTTTACTTAAATCCATATAAAAAACCTCCTAATTATTCTATTCACTGAAAGCTTTTTGAATCTTTTCGTAAATTTTATTATAACAGAAGTTTTTTATGCACGCAAGAAAGTAAAAACCCACACACCCTTAATTGACTTATTTACTGATTTGTGATACGGTATAGATAATATTTGCATGTCAAACAATATTAAAAAAGTACACCGTATGAAGCTCATCAAGCCGATGTAAATCATACCGACAGGCATCAAACCGACATAAATCATACTGAAATTTATACAAAAAAAAGATTGGAGAATAATTAATGAGAACAGAAACAAAAGATAATAGCGTAATCATTTTTCTTGAGGGGAGAATCGACACCAACAATGCACCTGATATAGAAAAAGAGATTATGGAAGTGCTGAATAGTAACGAAGGAGCGACACCTGTTTTTGATGCTTCAAAACTTGCCTATATTTCAAGTGCAGGACTTCGAGTACTGATGAAGGTTAAAAGAAGTGTAAAGGATTCGATTGAGATACTGGAGGTTTCACCGGAGGTTTATGATATCTTCGATACCACCGGATTTACGAACCTGTTCGATGTAAAAAAGAAGCTTCGTGAAATAAGTGTAGATGGCTGTGAAGTGATTGGTGAAGGTGGAAACGGAATCGTTTATAGGTTGGATCAGGAAACCATAGCAAAAGTCTACTATGGTGATCGCAATGATTTAGAAAAAATCCGGAAGAATCGTGAAGTAACCAAGAGCGTTTTTGTACAAGGAATTCCTACGGCCATTTCATTTGATGTCGTCAGAGTCGGTAAAAACTATGGTGTTATGTATGAAATGATTGATGCAAAGTCCATGCTTCAGGTGTTGGGATCTCATCCGGATGAATTGGAAAAATACGCAAATATGATAGCTGACACACTTATTAAGCTTCATAAGATCGAATTGGAGCCGGGATCGCTGCAAGACGCAAGAAATAATGCTCGAGGCGATATACAAGCAGTGGCAGACAGGGGTTACTACACTGAAGACGAGACTAAAAGACTTATGAAACTAATCGACGATATCCCGGAAAGAAATACATTTATACATCAGGATTTCCATCCCGGAAATATAATGTATCAAAACGGAGAAATAGTTCTAATCGATGTTGAAGATTCAGGGTTGGGGCATCCTGTTCTGGATCTCTCATCCATGTATCTGGTATATGTGACTGCGGCAGAACACGGTTGGGGAAAAATCAAGGGAGCCATCGGGCCAAAGGAGTTTGCCAGAGTATGGGAAATAATCCTGTCGAAGTACTTCAATACAACGGATAAAAAGGATCTTGCTGAGATAAACAGAGTTCTGTTGGGATACTCACAGATAAAGTTCATACGTGGTATAGCAACTTCTCCATCTGTGCCGAATATTATTAGGAAACCGGTGATAAAGAAAACAAAGAAAAAGCTGTTTTCCACGATTGACACACTTTATCCTATTCCTTAAACGGAGAACAGCTAAACTTATTTTCGATGTTTTTTTGTAAAATATAATGCGCCGCCCATAACTAAAAGTGCTATAAAAGCAAAATAATACGAATCATGGTTATAATGGATTGACAAAGGAAGGACAAAAGTTTATGAAGGGATTTTGTGAAAAAAAATTTAGTTCCATGCTGATTTCCGGCACATTTACCAAAGCTGTTATGTATCTGATGCTACTTAGCGACAGCATTATCGCAGGTTACTTTATCGGTAAATCAGGAGTTGCCGGAATCAATGCAATTACACCGGCGACTGCAATTGTAACTTTTTTCGGAGATTTGGTTTCGACAGGTGTAGGTATTGTCTTCGCCCGTGAGGTGGGTGCTATGCATAAAAAGAGGGCGAATGAAATATACGGACAGGGCCTCATCATCAGTATCGGAATTGGATTGATATCCGCAGTTTTCCTGTTTTTGTTTCAGGACACCTACTTCAGTATGTGTGGAATCAAAGGTGAAATACTAGAAAAGGCATTGGAATATTATAGATTTGTTCCTATCAATTCATTTTTGACTATTGTCATCTTTTATCTTGAGCAAATGGTTTACAGCGATGGAGATGAACTCTGCAATAATATCTGTTATGGTTTCCAAATTGGCGGAAATATCATCTTCTCCATCATATTGACCAAATTCTTCGGAATGAAGGGAATTATCCTAGGCTCCGTAATTGGAAACAGCCTTGGTATTCTTACATGTCTTTGGCATTTTTTAAGAGAAAAGAATACTCTTCACTTTGTATGGCATCTGTCCTTTAAAGACTTTTTACTTACGTCAAGATACAGCATTGTGGATTCATCTGTTTATATCTGCTGGGGATTGATGGACTACGTAATGATAGGTTTTGTTTCACGCAATTACGGCGATTCTGCTCTGATAACACTTGCAGTTGTTGTCAGTCTGATTGAGTTTGGTGTTGTTATGGATGGCGTTGGTATGGCAATGCAACCTCTTATTGGTACCTACTTCGGAGAAAAAAATCAAAATCTTATCAAAAGAGTTATGAAATCCGGTATTAAGGCTGCAATTATAGAAGGTATAGTGGCTACATTACTTATTTGGATATTTGCAAAGCAGTTCTGTGGGCTATTTGGAGTAACCGACAGTGCCGCACTTTCTTCAGCGATACCGGCACTTCGGATTGTATCCCTTGGATTCGTATTTTGCAGTATTGTATCACTCACAACTTCCTACTATATGCTAATCGATCATATTAGTATGGCTACCTGTGTAGCCTGTTTTCAAAATGGTCTGCTCTACATTTTCCTTCCGATATTGGGATCCATTATCATCGGGTCAAATGGCCTGTGGGCAGGTTTTGTTGTAGCACCAATCCTGACGATTGTTATTGCAATGCTTTTTGTGTATCTACGACACGGTAAGGATAATTTCCCGTTTTTGCTTAAAGATATGGTTACGGATATTGTTGTTTTAGATAGTGTCCTTACACCGGAAGCAGCTGTCGGGATTTCAAGGCAGGTTGCAGACGCTCTGCTTGCACATCATTATTCTAAAGAAACAGCTAATAGGGCAGCTCTTTTTTCCGAGGAAATCGGTTTGACCCTTCTCGAATGTAATAAACATGCAAAGAATCCGCTGTTAATCGAACTATCGCTTTTCTTTGAAGATGAGAGTGTTCTTATCATAATACGTGATTCCGGAATACTTTGCGATCTGACTAACTCGGATACCGAGACTAAGGGCCTGAGCGGATTTGTACTCAGTGGTCTTATGAATGCACACGATGAAAAGGCATATCTTGTAACAACAGGTTATAATCGAAATATGATACGTTTTTCACGAGCTTAAGTCGCCTTTTACAAAAGCTTCTCAAGTTCCTTTGCGAACTGCTCAGGGTGCTCCGAGATAAACATATGTGTACTGTCAGGAAATGCAACGCTGTTATAGGTAAATGTCAGCTAAATGCAGCCAAGAGATGTAAAACATCTCTTTGAATCACGGTGCGAAAAGACTCGCAAGCGAGTCTTGACTTATTTAAATGTAACGGTTATGCAATTTTCCTCCTTGTAGTCATACGTGACGGATGTTGCAAACTTCCTAACTATCATCATCGAAAGTTCATCGCCTTCCGTGAGTGGGTTGTATAGTGTGCCACCATAGGTTATAACCATTTTTGCGGTAGCGCCGGTTTCAGAATACTCTATAATGATATCAACAGGAAGATCAGCTTTTCTGCTATATAGGATATTTTGTATCACAAGCTCTTCGAAAATACGCTGAATATTGAGTATTATCTGTGGCGAAATAAGATTGGAGTATCCAAATGTTTCGATTTGTGTTACGGCTCCTATAAAATCAAAATCAGGCGCTTCAATTTTAAGTGTAAGCTGTTTTAATCGCTTGATGAATACACGGGTCCGCTCTTTCTGTGGATTATCAAATATCTGATTCGGAGTCCCCTCTTCATACACAACGCCTTCATCCATATAAAACACACGGTTTGAGACATCATGGGCAAATTTCATTTCATGTGTCACGATAAGCATGGTCATACCCTTTTGTGCAAGGTTTCTTATTACTGAAAGCACCTCGCTCACCATTGTAGGATCCAGCGCAGACGTAGGTTCGTCGAAAAGTATTATTTCCGGATCCATAGCTATGGTACGAGCTATAGCTATTCTCTGTTGCTGTCCACCTGAGAGCTCACTAGGATAGCTCATGGCCTTTCCTGCAAGTCCAACAGTCTCCAAAAGCTCCATTGAACGCTCGTATGCCTCCTTACGCGTGCGTTTCAAAAGTTCTGTCTGTGCAAGCATAACATTTTCAACGATAGTAAGGTGAGGAAACAGATTAAAAGACTGAAAAACCATTCCCACACGGCGGCGCAGCATGGTAAAGTCATAACCCTTATCAAGTGTATTTACTCCATCATATACTATCTTTCCCTTATCCGGACTTTCGAGGTGATTTATGAGGTTAAGCATCGTACTTTTTCCCGTACCGGAAGGGCCTATTATAGAGATTACATCTCCTGCGTTTATGGTACAATTCACATCTTTAATAGGATTTACATCTCCGAAGCTTTTCTCTAAGTGCTCTATGACAAGCACCTCTTTGCCTTTGCTGTTATTTGCATTTTCAGCGTGCTTTTCTGAAGGGTTCAGGGAAATATCTGTGTTAATCCCCTTGATTTTTCTATTATGAACACCGATATTTAATCTTCTTGACGCAAGCTTAAGCAATCCCGTCAGTATATGTGACAGTAAGAAATATATCAGAGCTGAGGTTATCAGTGGAAAGAAGGCGTCATAGGTACGGCTTCTGATGATATCAGAGACTTTTGTAAGTTCAAGCACGGAGATATATCCTGCAACTGAAGTGAGCTTAACCATAGAAACAAGCTGTCCGCTGTAAACCGGGATAATGTGCTTCAGTGCCTGCGGCAGTATAATCTTAATAAAACCACGTAAAGGGGTAAATCCAAGTGCTTTTGCGGCTCGCGCCTGTCCCGGCGGAACAGCTTCGATACCACTTCTAAATATCTCCGAAGTATATGCTGCGAAGTCTAAGGAAAATCCTATCACACAGATATATGTCGCAGGTATTTTTTTGCCTGTGAAAACTATGTAATAAAGCACCATAAGAAGGACAAGTACCGGTATGCCCTGGATTGCTTTAACATATATCCGTGCAAATGCGGTTGCCACGGTATTTCGGCTCATTCTAAGGCGACAGATGACTGCTCCTAGAAGTGTTCCGAAAATTCCGGACAATAATGCTATAAGGAGAGTAGTGAGCAATCCGTCAAGGATCATTTTCCAGCGGTTTTCTCTTATAAAATTGACGGTAAAGCCCTTAATCAGACCATCAAAAAAGTTTGAAGCCTTTGAAACAGTCACTATATCGGGAGTTTCCTTGACTGCAATGTACATTATCGAACCGAGTACCGAATCTGTAATATTCATTCGTTCGAGGCGCTCTGGGGTTATGTAGAGTGTGTCAGCCATAAAGTCGTAGGTTCCCGTGGAAAGGCCCAGAACTGCCGTTGGATAATCTACACATTCATATTCAGGAGTATATCCCTCCTGTCTGCAAAAACCGTTAACAATCTCTATAAAACGACCGGTAAGCTCATCTCCTGAGTAATAGCTCATGGGGAACCATACTCCTGAGGTAGCGATACGAAGAACACCGTTTTTACCGGAAAAATCATTGTCAAGGTGTGAGTCGCCGTTCTCGGTCATACTATTCCATTTTTTAATTATACGGTCAAGTTCACCGCTACTTTCGATTTCTTCCATATAGCTGTTAAATGCTTTTTTTAATTCATCTCCCTTTTTCGTCTTTCTCGTTCCAAACCCATAAAAAACATCAACTAGCGGAGAAGAGATATATGCAATATCATCATAACTTTCATTAACTGAATCAAGAAGGGAAGTGTATGTGGCAACAGCATCCACCTTTCCGGCTTCAAGGGCAGCAAACATGTCTGTAAAATTATTGTAATTGACCACTTCGATATTGGGATACATTTCTTTGGGAAGTTCAGAAAGCTCCGAACCTGTGATTCCGGCTATTTTGGTACCAGGTTCATTTAGTTCATCAAGTGAGCGCCTGCTTGTATGATAAGCATAATTTGAAGTATTTATGATAACAGATATAATCTTATTTTCGGAATCCTCCTTATAACTGATGGCATCTGAGTTTGTGTTAATCATCATGGCGAGTTTCGGATAGCTATCAAGTATCTTCTTTACATCCTTTTCATATATGAGGAAAGCGTTTATCTTACCATCTGTGGTAAGCTGTGCAAGTTCATCGTAGTTCTTTCCGTAGTGTATCTCGCAGTCTTCAATTATATCATCCGCTGAATCTTCAATGTCTGAATCTTTTACTACACCTATGACCTTACCTTTCAGATCATCATAATTCTTCATTTCTCCCGTTGCTAAAGATACGTCAACTGTTCCTATAAGTTGTGGGAGCAGTATCGCAAGAGCAATAACTATAACTATAATAATTTCTGTTATTAAGATGTTTCGTTCTTTATTTTGTGCTTTCATATCATTACATCCTCTTTACTTATGGTAGTGTCAAGTCTGACACTCCTTTTTTAATATTTAAAAGCTTTTAAAGCTTTTATTTTCAATATTTTCTGGAGGTTTGCAAATAAAAAGAGCATTGACCTCCTTTTTTTGGTATAATGTCATCTGCGAAAAT
>JAEEJA010000047.1 GCA_016281605.1 Lachnospiraceae bacterium | reverse complement strand
ATCCAAAATCGCAAAAACTGAAAAAAAGTAGGGTTGAGGAAAGTAAAATTAAGAGCTCGGACCCACCAAAATCGCAAAAACTGAAAAAAAGTAGGGTTGAGGAAAGTAAAATTAAGAGTCCAAACCCTCCAAAATCGCGAAAATCGAAAAAAAGTAGGGTTGAGGAAGGTGAAATTAAGAGTCCGGACCCACCAAAATCGCAAAAATCGAAAAAAAGTAGGGTTGGGAAAAGTAGGGTTGTGGAAGGTAAAAAATGGTCAAAGAATGGAAAAAACATAAAAGGATACAATAGTACGACAATAACTTGATACGGACCGAGTCAAAAATATAGACACGGACTGAGTCAAAAATATAGATAAGGACCGAGTCAAAAATATAGACACGGACTGAGCCCCAAATAAAGATACGGACCGAGTTAAAAATAAAACTACCATATGAATCAACATTGTGATAGAATATATAAAGATAATTGGGAGAACGACCAAGCGTATAATAATTATATAATAAACTACAAAATCCGAGCGATACGAGGTGAATGATTATGTACGAAGATTTAAACAAAAGACGCAAACAAGGTGCTGAACAGGGATTAAAGTTAATTGCAGGTTTCGATATGATGACAAAGAATCCTATGGGAGTACAAACGAAACTTTTATTGGAAATCCTACAGGAAAACAAAGATACTGAATACGGCAAAAAGTACGGATTTGGTGACATCAAATCAATCGAAGAGTTTCAGGAGAGAGTACCTATTACAGAGTATGACAACTATGCAGAATACATTGAAAGAATGTCAAATAATGGAGATAGAAACTTAATCTGTAATAATGATCCTATCTGGTACAATAAGACATCCGGTACAGTTGGAGTACCAAAGAGAATTCCGTATACTCAGAGAACATGTGATTGGTTCAATAGATATAGCCTTGGATATCAGCAAGGTTTTTTACTTAGAAATTTGGGTGAAGACTTTTATGGCGGACGAGCACTGAATCTGATTCGTTGTGGTGGTTCTATTGTAAAGGTTCCCGATGGGGTTCCTTATGGTCCGATTTCAGAAGCCTCTCTAAGACCGTATTTGGATCGTTGGGATTCAATTTTTTCCATGCCAGTTCAAGCAGTTTTTGCAGGCAAAGGTATAGATACACGATATTTGAATGCTCGCTATGCCTTGTGTGACAAAGATGTTAATAATATAGTATGCACATTTACAGGGTTCTTGTTAGACTTCTGCCGTTATGTGGAAAAGAATTGGGAATTACTTGTGAACGATATTGAAAAGGGAGTAATTGACGAATCTATCGAACTAACCGAAGATGTACGTCAGATGCTCTGTGGACAGATTAGACCTATGCCTGAAAGAGCTGCTGAGCTTAGAAAGATATTTGAAAATGGATTTGATACCCCTTTCATGCCGAGAGTATGGAAGAAACTGCAATATATTGTTGGCGGTGCATCTGCAGGCTTTGCACGTTATACCGATGAGGTAACAAATCGTTATCTTGGTAACGATATTGCTTTTTACTATCGAGGTATATCTGCGTCAGAGGGAATCTTTACCGTTCCTATTGAATTTGCTGATCATAAGTCCTGTCTTATTCCCGATTCTCTGTTTTATGAGTTTATAGAAATAGATAAAGATGGCGCAAAACCGGTTACTATGGATTATCTTGAGGTTGGAAAAAAATACGAACTATTAATAACCAACCACTCTGGATTTTTCCGATATCGAATGAAAGATGTTCTGCTGGTTGTTGATTATTACAATAAAACTCCTATGGTGGAGTTTCAGTACAGAATTGATAAAACTGTTAGTTTAATGGGTGAAAAGACTACCGAAATGGCTCTTCGTACTGCAGCTGAAATGACAGCTAAGGAGTGTGGCTTTCTATTGGTAGATAATTCTGTCTATCCTGACGACGAGAATGTCCAATATATTTACATAATGGAAATTGACCGCATACCGAAAGAGCTGACGGAAGATATGATTTATAATTCTTTAGAAAAGAATCTTTTTAAGGCTAATCCTTCCTACGAAAGTAAGGTTAAGGATGGTCTGATTAAACCAGTTAAGATATTATTTTCACAACCTGAGACTTATGTACTGTACAAAGAAATGATGCTCATGAAAGGCAATTCTATAGCGCAACTTAAACCTGTTACTGTTATAAGCAACGAAATGCAGAGAAAGTTTTTCTTCGGTCTTGTAGAAGATTTTGAAGTACTAAAAAGTCAATGTGAATTATAATAAAAAGTCCGATAAGAACCTGATACAGAAAAAATAACATTGACATATAAAGAAATGGACCGGACAAAAATAGGTAGATCCGCATTAATAATAAATAAGTGGTTCGGAAAAAATAATAAGTGGTTCGGAAAAATAAATACTTGACATATAAAAACTGTAGTGATAGTATGTTCTAATAAACCGCAGATGGAGAGTAAGTAGGTTTGACCAACTTTTTTACAGAGAGTTGCCGGTGGTGAGATGGTGATGTTAAGTGTTAAACTGAATGGACTTCAGAGGGCGAACTGAAATGATGATTCAAAGTAGGGGAGACGGAGTGAGGATCTTCGTAAACAAAGTCCGACATATAAAAATACGAAAGTATGGAGTATGTGCAAAGTGGGTGTGAATACACACCAAGCCGGGTGGCACCGCAGGAATATGTTGAATTACCTGTCCCAGCAATCATATTATATGATTGTTGGGGCTTTTTTTTATCGCAGAGTCGTCGAAATGAAAATGTCAGCAGAGCTGACCGACGACTTGCGTGCGAGTAGGGGGCGATTTCATCTTCCCTACTCGATTATCAAAGAGTCGTCGAAAAGAGGATGTCAGCAAATAGTTACGGAATTGGAGGAAAATATGAATATCAGACCAACACTTAAAGACTTAAAAAGGATAAATGTAGATGATTACAGGGTTGCACCTGTAAGTTATGAGATTCTATCTGATTTTATAACACCTATCGAAGCACTTAGAATTCTAAAGAACCTGTCTACACACGTTTACATGCTTGAATCTGCACAAGCTGATGATAAATGGGGCAGATACACATTTCTTGGATTTGAACCTAAGATGGAGATAACATGTCAGGATGGAAAAATGAAAGCAGGTGATGTTAGTTTTGTGACTGATGATCCAACAAAGTATATAAGACAGATACTCTCCGAGTATAAAAGTCCACGATTTGATTATTTACCTACATTTACCGGAGGACTGGTTGGATATTTTTCATATGATTATTTGAAATACAGTGAACCAATTTTAAGGATAAATCTAAATGATGAGGAAAAATTCAAAGATGTTGATTTGATGCTTTTTGATAAGGTGATTGCTTTCGATAATGTAAAGCAGAAGATTATCCTTATGGCAAACGTTAAACTTAAAGATATAGACACAGAGTATAATAGAGCTGTAAGCGAATTAAACAGGATGGCTGAATTACTTCGGAGTGGAGAAAAGTGTACAGACACAGTCGGAAAAGTTATAGGAGAGTTTAAACCTCTTTTTAACGAGGAACAATATACAGAAATGGTAGAAAAGGGAAAGCATTACATATACGAAGGAGAAATCTTTCAGATTGTTCTTTCCAACAGGATAGAAGCCGGATATGAGGGAAGTTTATTTAATACCTATAGAGTTTTGAGAACCATTAATCCTTCACCATATATGTTTTATTTTTCAGGAACTGATGTTGAAGTTGCAGGAGCATCTCCGGAAACTCTGGTAAAGCTGGAAAATGGTATATTGCATACATTTCCTCTTGCGGGAACCAGACCAAGAGGAAAAAATCCGAAAGAGGATGAAGAACTGGAATGTGAGCTTTTGGCAGATGAAAAGGAACTTGCAGAACACAATATGCTGGTAGATTTAGGAAGAAATGACATTGGAAAGGTCAGTAAGTTTGGAACAGTAGAAGTAGAAAGGTATATGGATATTCTGAAATTTTCACATGTTATGCATATAGGCTCCACAGTCAGAGGAGAAATAAGAGATGATATGGATGCACTGGATGCAATAAATGCAGTACTTCCTGCCGGTACGCTGTCAGGTGCTCCCAAGATTAGAGCCTGCCAACTGATAGATAAACTGGAAAACAATAAAAGAGGTATCTATGGTGGAGCTATAGGTTATATTGATTTTACCGGTAACATGGATACGTGTATTGGTATAAGGATAGCATATAAAAAGAATGGAAAGGTATTTGTAAGAAGTGGAGCCGGAATCGTAGCTGATTCTGTTCCTAAGAAAGAATATCAAGAGACTATCAATAAAGCAAAGGCAATAATGAATGCATTGAGTACAGAGGTGAATTAAAATGATACTATTAATAGATAATTATGACAGTTTCTCTTATAACTTATATCAGTTGATTGGCAGTATTGATCAGGATATTAGGGTTATAAGAAATGATGAAATGACAGTTGATGAAATAGATGCTTTAAGTCCGTCGCATATTATAATATCTCCGGGACCCGGAAAACCTAAAGATGCAGGAGTATGTGAAGAGGTTATAAGGCGACTTGGGGAAAGAATACCAATCATGGGGGTTTGCCTGGGTCATCAGGCAATATGCGAAACATATGGAGCTGTCGTTACATATGCAAAAAAACTTATGCATGGGAAACAGTCCATATGTACAGCAAAGGCTGATGAAAAAATATTTAAAGGATTAACAGATTATATGGTAAAAGAAGATAAAAGGGAACTAAAGTTTAAGGCAGCGAGATACCATTCTCTTTCAGTAAAAAAAGAAACATTGCCGGAAGAACTTGAGATTATAGCTGTTTCTGACGATGATGGAGAGGTAATGTCAGTTAAGCATAAAAAGTATAAGATGTATGGTTTACAGTTTCATCCTGAATCAATACTTACACCTGAAGGAATTGTATTAATTAAAAATTTTATAAATATTTGAAATGGAGGACAGGAAAATGATCAAAGAAGCAATTGAAAAAATCGTAAATAAGCAGGATCTTACATACGATGAAGCGTACAAAGTAATGAATGAGATAATGAGTGGGGAGACAACACCTACTCAAAATGCAGCTTTCCTTTCGGCTCTTTCAACAAAGAGTGCTAAGGCCGAGACAAAAGATGAGATAGCAGGTTGTGCAGCTGCAATGAGAGATAATGCTATTCCTGTAAATACAGGAATGGATATTTTCGAAATTGTGGGAACTGGAGGAGATAATGCACATAGCTTTAATATATCTACTACTTCTGCAATTATCGCTGCAGCAGGTGGTATGAAAGTGGCAAAGCATGGAAACAGAGCAGCATCATCAAAGTGTGGAACAGCGGATTGCCTTGAAGCACTTGGTGTTAATATCAATCAGGAACCGGAAAAATGTGTGGAACTATTAAATAAAGTTGGTATGTGTTTCTTTTTTGCACAAAAATATCATACATCAATGAAGTATGTAGGACCAATAAGAAAAGAACTTGGATTTAGAACCGTGTTTAACATACTTGGACCACTTACAAATCCCGGAAAACCTACGAAGATGCTTCTTGGTGTTTATGATGAGTATCTTGTTGAACCACTTGCTCAGGTTCTTGCGGATCTTGGTGTTAAGAGAGGAATGGTTGTATATGGACAGGATAAATTGGACGAAATATCACTTAGTGCACCTACAACTATCTGTGAGATAAAAGACGGATGGTATAGAACTTATGTTGTAAAACCTGAAGATTTTGGATTTGAGAGATGTGTTAAGGAAGAACTTATAGGTGGTACACCTGAGGAAAATGCACATATTACCCGGGATATACTCTCAGGAAAAGAACAAGGAGCAAAGAGAAATGCAACTCTTATGAATGCAGGTGCGGCACTCTACCTTGGTGGGAAAGCTGATACTTACAAAGACGGTATAAGTTTAGCAGGGAGATTAATTGATACAGGAAAAGCTACAGAGGCATTAGAGAAACTCATCAAATTAAGCAATATTTAATTTAACTGGAAATAATAGAGGTAAAGAGAAATGATATTGGATGAGCTGGCAAGGCTAACAAAGAGAAGAATAGAAAAACAAAAAATTAAATATTCGCCGGAGGACATTAGGCGGGATGCTGAACTTAAGGCAATATGCGAAAAGAAGGAGCAGGAGTTTTCTTTTTCTTTTGAAAAAGCATTAAGTGTAAACGGATTATCAATTATTTCAGAGGTTAAGAAAGCATCTCCCTCCAAGGGAGTAATAGCAGAAAAATTTCCTTTTCTTGAAATTGCAAAAGAGTATGAGACAAGCGGAACAGATGCCATATCCTGTTTAACGGAACCGGATAGATTTAAGGGGAGCGATGAATATCTTAAGAGAATTTCGTCTGAAGTGAGTGTTCCTGTTTTACGAAAGGATTTCACCATAGATACATATATGATTTATCAGGCAAAGCTTTTAGGAGCCTCAGCTGTCCTTCTTATCGCAGCCATTCTTTCTGATGAAGAATTAAGAACCTATTATAATATTGCGGATTCACTTGGTATATCATGCCTTTTTGAGGCTCATGACAAGGATGAAGTCAAAAGGTGTTTAAATGCAGGTGCAAGGATAGTGGGTGTTAATAATAGAAATCTTAAGGATTTTACCGTAGATATAAGTAACAGTATAAGATTGCGTGAGATGGTTCCTGATGATGTATTATTTGTATCAGAGAGTGGTATAACTAAACCGGAGGATGTGAAGGTTTTAAAAGAAAATGGAACAGATGCAGTTCTTATCGGAGAGATGCTAATGAGAAGTAATGATAAAGCAAGATTAATTAAGGAACTTAAAAAAATGTAACATAAATAATAAAGGAAATAAAAATGACTAAGATAAAAATATGTGGCATAAAAAGACTCGAAGATATTGATGTGGTTAATACTATTCATCCGGATTACATAGGTTTTGTATTTGCTTCATTCAGTCATAGATTTGTAGATAAAGAAAAGGCGAGACTTTTAAAAGATAAACTAAATTCTGAGATAAAAGCTGTTGGAGTTTTTGTTGATGAAGATGTTGAAAGAGTAGCTGAACTTATAAACGAAGGTATAATTGATATAGCTCAGCTTCATGGGTCAGAAGACAATGAATATATAAAAAAACTACGTGATAAAATATTAATAAAAAGTGCTGATATTAGTATTATTAAAACGTTTAATACAGATAAAGAAAAGGATTATAGTATTATAAACGATTCTGTAGCAGATATTGTTTTAATCGATTCCGGTATGGGCTCAGGTGAAACATTTGATTGGAGCAAGCTTAAAGGAATTGAAAGATCTTTTTTTCTGGCCGGTGGTTTGACACCCGATAATGTAAAAAATGCTATCGATATAGTTCGCCCTTATGGTGTAGATGTAAGTTCAGGGGTTGAATCAAATGGCATTAAAGACCCAATGAAGATAAAAAGGTTTATAGAAATGGTCAGGGATTGTTATTTGTCCTAAATTGATTATTTAGGACTCAACCAATGGTTGAGAAGCTCATAAATACAGCATTTTTATTAATATCAACCAATGGTTCGTGTTACTGTTTTTCGTTTTGAGGTATAGTGAATACCTGAAAGGAGGTGCCCAATATGGATCAAATTAAAATCGGAAAATTCATAGCATCTTGTAGAAAGGAAGTCGGATTGACTCAGGCAGTTCTCGCTGAGAAACTCGGAATTAGTGATCGGGCAGTCAGCAAATGGGAAACAGGAAAATCAATGCCGGATTCCGGAATAATGCTGGAGCTATGTGATATTCTGAAAATAAACGTCAATGAACTCCTATCGGGCGAAAGGATTATGACAGAAACATATAACAAAAAAGCAGAGGAAAATCTTCTTGCTATGAAACATGAAGTCGACGAAAAGAATAGGCAGTTGCTGAGACTTGAAATTATAATAGGAGTTCCTGCAACGATTGCCGGTTTTGCATTGTGTGGCGTTGCTGCATTTGTTGATATGCCAAATGGTCTTAGGATTGGACTTATTGTTTTTGCGCTTGTGATGATTCTTGCAGTTGCTTTTATAGCGGTAGGTATCGAGCAGATAGCAGGATACTATGAGTGTCAAAAGTGTCATGACAGGCATGTGCCCACATATTGGCAGACAAATCTTGCTCCCCATATCGGTAGAACAAGATATATGAAATGTCCTGCATGTGGCAAGTGGAGTTATCAGAAGAAAGTAATTAGTAAAGAAGAGGAGGAGTAGCTCGAATAAGTGAGTATTCCTTGAATTAGATATCTGCAAACAATAATAAAATAACAGATATGTAGTAATTGTTAAGGCGTGTAGATTTCTACACGCCTTTTTGACTCATATTATATAATTATAAGTGTTTACAAAAACAATTTTTATGGATAAGAGCACTTTTTTCTTTAAGCAGCTTCCAGATTTTCAACCGGTTTGATTGTTACGCCATCATGATAAATATTCAAAAATTCATTTTTCATGGAAACCGGATTGTATCCAAGTTCAGTATATTCAGCGCTTTTTGTCTCCCAATTTGATTCTTTTCCCCATTCTCTTTCAGAATCATCAGCAACGAGGATGAATGCTTCACTGGGATAGTTGTTGTTAGAAAGAGTATAATTACACATGCTGAAATCACCGGAGGTGTTTCCAAATGCAAGAACAGGTTTTTTTCCTATTTCTTTTGCGATGAGAAGGGTTTTGCTGGCTTTTACATCCTTCTGTACAAATTTACCTGTATATACGAGTTCATCACCCGACATATATTGATAAGTTGAAGTTAAATCGCTATCCTCATGTCCTTTGACAGTTACTTCTAACTCCGTCCCGATAATATTGTTTGGTTCAACATAATCAGCAATAGGTGAATTTGCTACAATTGCACGTACTGCTGTACGTTCTGTTCCGCTTACAACATAAATTGTAAAATTATTTTCATAGAGATACTTAACTACTTCGACCATAGGACGGTAGAAAGCATCTCCATATTTTAAATTATTGAATCTTTGTGAATCATATTTTCCAAATTGAACTGTATAATCATAAACTTCTTGAACTGTCAGTCCTTTAAAGGCTTTTGCAAATAGCTTTGCGGTTTCTTCTGTGGTGAGTTCATTTTGTGAATTTGTTTTTCCTTCAAGTTTTTTGGCTGCAGCAGTTAATTCATCATCTGCTTGTTCAGGGTGATCGTAAAGAACAAACTGAACAAACATGGCGGTATCAAAGTATGATGGAAATGTTTCACACATAAGAGTACCGTCCATATCAAAAACAGCAATTCGGTCCTTCACAGGAATATAATTATTTTTATCGGAAGCATTGGAGATTTTTGTAACATATTCTCTAATCTTTTTAGCGTTCGCTGAGTCGGCTGTCCACTCAACACTTAAAGGTGTTATAGTCGGAGCTACAATAGGAGAAGGTGTTGGAGAAACGGTTGGTACAGCAGTAGTTGCAGTCTGAGTTGAAGGAGTTGTTAAAGTTGCTTGAGAAGCTTCCTTAACAGTTATATTACACTTAAGAGTTTTATTTGATATTTTAGCTTTAATTGTTGTTTTACCGGCCTTATTCGCAGTTACCTTACCTTTTTTATTGACTGAGGCAACTGATGGCTTAGATGATGTCCATTTTACCTTTTTGCCTGATGCAATACCTTTGATTTTGATTTTTGAGGTATTTCCCACATTAATTACCAACTTAACTAAATTGAGTTTTATGGAAGATGCATCGGCTTCTTTCTGTGAAAATGTACATCCTATAATTAGTACCAGTGTCATAAATAAAGAGATTATTTTTTTGTTCATGTGAATTCCCTCCATGTGAATTATAAATAATAAATAATAAGGTATGATTGGTTAAATAATTAGTTTTGTAATATATGTCTTTTTTCACAATCACTGGTATGTTATAATAATAAAAGTTATAAGTCAAGTTATAAATAGAAATAGATTCCGGATGGAGTAAAAGAGTATTCGATATAAAGTAAAGGAAAAATATGAATAATTATCTAAAGACTCAAATAAATGAAATTAAAAAAACAAAAACTATTTCAAAAGCACAATTAGAATGTATACTATTATGCGAAGATGAAGAAATAATAGAGTACTTATATTCAACTGCAAGGGAAGTATCAGATAGGATATTTGGTAAAGCAGTATATCTTCGTGGACTCATAGAGTTTACCAATTTTTGCAAAAATAATTGTTATTATTGTGGTATACGACAGGGAAATTTAAATGCAGACAGGTATCGACTTACAGAAGAAGAAATACTTTCATGTTGTGATAATGGCGAAAAATTGGGGTTTAAGACATTTGTCCTCCAGGGAGGAGAAGATCCTTATTTTACGGATGAACGTATATGCAGTATCGTAGAAAAGATTAAAGATAATCACCCTTCCTGTGCAGTTACTCTTTCAATAGGTGAAAAGCCCTATGAGAGCTATAAAAAGTACTTTGATGCAGGTGCTGACAGATACTTACTTCGACATGAAACAGCAAATCCGACTCATTATAGTAAATTGCATCCTGAGACAATGATTTTAGATAACCGTAAAAGATGTCTATATGATTTAAAAAATATCGGTTTCCAGGTGGGGTGTGGAATCATGGTGGGTTCACCTTATCAGGAAATAGATCATATATATGAAGATATTGTTTTTATGCAGGACCTTGAGCCACATATGATTGGAATCGGACCTTTTATCGCTCATAAAGATACTCCCTTTAAAGAATGGTCCAATGGAAGCGTAGAAAGAACTCTAAGGATTTTAGCTGTTTTAAGAATTTTATTTCCAAAGGTTTTACTCCCTGCAACTACAGCTTTGGGAACAGCTGATACAATGGGAAGAGAAAAAGGAATTTTAGCAGGTGCCAATGTACTTATGCCAAATCTTTCTCCTGTGAATGTCAGAAAAAAGTATCTTCTCTACGACGGAAAGATATGTACCGGAGAAGAAGCGGCTGAATGTAACAGATGCTTAAGGAAAAGAATAGAAAAAATTGGTTATTACATTGATGACAGCAGAGGAGATCATCCGGATAAATCAGCTTAAATCGTGCATTCGTAACCCCGCTTTCTTTTTATGTTGACTGCAATTTTCTGATTTGATAAAATATTTCCATGGCTTATCAAATATAAAAACATAGACCGGACAGAATGCTATGAATGATTTTCATATAACAGTCAGTTTGATTGATAAGAGAAAAAATTAGATTTTAATTATGGAGGAAAAAGATGAATATAGCAATAGTTTTTTATTCAATGTCCGAAAATACAGCATTTGTTGCTGAAAAGATAAAAACTGAGATAATGTCAAAAAACAGTGGAACTGATATATATGTTGATATTATAAGACTTGAGCCTGTTAAGGAGTATCCAAGTGAAGGTGCTAAAAAGTTTATATTCGGTGGTAAAAGTGCTGTGTTTGGCAGTAAGCCGGCTTTAAAGCCATACACTTTCGATGGCTCTAAGTATGCAAGAATAATTATAGGCACACCTGTTTGGGCAGGTACCATGGCGCCTCCTCTTCGTACCTTTATAGAGGAGAACAGAGCAGCTATTAAAGAAAAGCCGGTAGGAATTTATGTATGCTCTTCAGGTGATAATGGCATGAAGGCAGTTGGGAAAATCAGAAAAGTAATAGGTGTAGATAAGCTTAGATTTGCTATGGCTTTAGTAGATCCAAAAGATAAACCATCACAGAAAAATGATGCTGAGATAGAGCGTTTCTGTCACAATATAGTATAGTTTTTCTTAATATTGAAGAATAAAAACATACAAAAAACAAAAATAATAAAAAAACTCTTGACATTACTATTTTTTAGATGTATGATACCGAGCTATGAAGACAAAGGCGTCTTGGATTTATAATATCCAAGGCGCCTTTTTCGCATTCTAAAGAAATGTCTTCAAAAAGTTTTATGTATTTAGATTATGTGACCGGGAGGGGATATACTCATGTGTTCTATTATAGGTTTTTGTGGTAAAGAATTTACATCTAAGGATGTTAAGGCGGCTCTTAAAAAAACTCAATCCAGAGGACCTGATGCAAGTAGGATTATAAATACAGGAAACGGGTATCTGGGATTTAATCGTCTTTCAATTATGGGACCTGCACTTAGTGGTATGCAGCCATTCATATGCGCAGGAAAGAAAACCATAACAGTTTCAGATAGTATTTTAAATGAACAAAGTGATAATAATAACCCCAATCCCAATAACGCTGATATCATTAACAATTGTGAAACCATTACAGTTTGTAACGGTGAGATATATGGATTTCGTCCTCTAAAAGAAGAACTGATAAAAAAAGGATATGAATTTATAAGTGATTCTGATTGCGAGATACTTCCTGCTCTGTATAAAGAGTTTGGAACAGAAATGTTTGAGAAGCTTGATGCAGAGTTTGCACTTGTTATCTATGATAAGAAAAATGATTATTATATCGCAGCCAGAGATCCAATCGGAATCAGACCTCTTTACTATGGAGTAACAAAGAAAGGCTCATACATATTTGCATCAGAACCTAAAAATCTTATTTCTGTTGTAGATGAAATCAAACCGTTTCCACCGGGATTCTTCTTTAAAGATGGTGTATTTGTAAAATACAGAGATATGTCAGAAGTTGAAAGTTTTCATGATGATAGCGAAGAAGAAATCGAGAAAAAAATTCATGACCTTCTGATAGAAGGAGTTAAAAAAAGACTTGATTCCGACACACCTGTAGGTTTCCTGCTTTCAGGAGGACTTGATTCTTCGCTTGTATGCGGTATAGCAGCAAGTCTTTCTGATAAGCCTCTTGAAACATGGGCTATAGGTATGGATAAGGATGCAATTGACTTAAAGTATGCAAGAGAAGTTGCTGATTACATTCATTCAAATCATCATGAAGTAATTATTTCACAAAAGGATGTCTGTGATGCTGTGGATGAAGTAATAGAGGCGCTGGGAACGTATGACATAACAACAGTAAGAGCTTCAATCGGTATGTATCTTATCTGCAAAGCAATCCATGAAAAATCCGATTTACGAGTTATACTTACAGGAGAAATATCTGATGAAATATTCGGATATAAATATACTGATTTTGCTCCAAATGCAGAGGAATTTCAAAAGGAGGCAGAGAAGAGAATTCATGAAATACATATGTATGATGTACTAAGAGCTGACCGCTGTATAAGTGTAAATTCGCTTGAAGCCAGAGTTCCATTCGGAGATCTTGATTTCGTAAAATACTGTATGTCTATTAATCCGGAAAAGAAGATGAATCATTATGGAAAAGGAAAGTATCTTTTAAGAAAAGCATTTGAAAAAGATAAGTTAATTCCTGACAGCATACTTTGGAGAGAAAAAGCAGCATTTTCAGATGCGGTTGGTCATTCTCTTAAGGATGATTTAGTTGAATATGCAGAGAGTAAGTACACAGATTCATCCTACGAAGAGAAAATTAAAAAGTACACTCATGCAAAACCATTTACAAAAGAATCTCTTATGTATAGAGATATATTTGAGAACTATTATCCGGGTCAGTCAAGAATGGTTGTAGACTTCTGGATGCCAAATAAAAACTGGGAAGGATGCGATGTTAACGATCCTTCAGCCAGAGTTCTATCAAATTACGGAGACAGTGGAAACTAATTTGTTATATAGATTTTTTGTATCAATACAAATGCATATATGAATGCATCGGTGATTAAAATCAACTCAAATTCAGTATAAAAAAATTCTAATTAGGTAGTGTCAAGTGACCTATGAAAGAATGAGCTGAAAGAAAAAGGCTCAAATGAACCTTGAAAATTGTAGATATTGATAGCGAAAAGCTCTCCGAGAGCTTAGGGCTCTGCCCTAAGAACCTGCAAGGGACACGTCCCTT
>JAEEJA010000046.1 GCA_016281605.1 Lachnospiraceae bacterium | reverse complement strand
GACAAAGAGGCTGTGGTTGGAGCCTATTTGAAACCGTCTATGCGGTAGGAGGACAAAACCAATCCACAGCATCTTCAATAGCATACCCTATACCTATAGAGAAGGTAAAGAATGGGTATGACTATATAATACGAGGAGGACTGTATGAATATTTATGTTCAAATATGTGGAATAATACTCCTTCTTTTCATAATGATAATGTCGTTTATCAGGCGTTCCGTATGGCTTAAGACGCGTAAGTTTTACATAGTCACACTCCTTCTTAATATTATTTGTCTGGCATTGGATGCGGCCTCTGTTGTCGCTATCTACACAGAAGAGGGAAGTGAGGTGCTCCATGCGGTTATTATTTGCAAGGTATATCTTGTCAGCCTGATAATTACAGCATATACTACATTTTTGTATATTACGGTAGAGCTAGAGGAAAGCAGTAGACATACTCTTGCAAAGCAGATTGTGGGCTCTATTATGGTGGTTTTAATGGCTGCCGGTGTATTTTTATTGCCTATCGAGCTGGTTTATCATAACCCATATTGCTTGTATTCAGAGGGGCCGGCTGTGTTTTACACCTATACATGTACAGGTTTGTTCCTTGCAGTGGCGCTTTCTATACTTTTATATCACAAGAAAGACATGAGTCTGAGACGGTGGACTGCAGGTATAGTATGGATAGTGCTTTGGATAATAGGTGCAGTGGTTCAGTTATTCTTTAAGGATCTGCTTATAGTGGGCTACTGCGCGGCGCTGGGCGTTTTGGTTGTATTTATAAGGCTTGAAAATCCCGAAGTTTTTGTTGATAAGGTTACCGGATACTTTAACGAAGCGGGCTTCAGAGCTCTTCTCAATCAGGTTTATAAGGAAAAACGAAAGATATATATGATTTCTATATATATCCTTAATTCTCATTATATCTACGAAAGATTCGATTCGGAAAAAGTCAATCTCATCCTTCGCAATATGGCGATAAAATTAGGAAATCTAAAGTATACCAAGCTATACCGTATCAATGAGATGGAATTTTGCCTGGTTTATGACTTTTGGGAAGATATGGATAAGGCGGTGGAACAGCTTAAGATTCACATGAACGACCGCATAGATGTAAAGAAGGAAGAGGTCCTTCCTGATTGTGCCCTTACATTGATTCCTGAGTATGACATAGCCAATGATGCGGAAGAGCTTTTAAATATGCTGAGAGCCTTTCACAAGGACTATGAATTTGACCCTGACAGAATATTTACCTTAGATAGAATATGGGCTGTCAGGTACAGAAGAGAAAGAGCTGTAGAGAGAACTATAGTTGACGCAATGGAAGATGATCGTATCGAAGTTTTCTATCAGCCTATATACTCCATAGAAAAGAAGAGATTTGTGTCTGCTGAGGCTCTGGTGCGCATAAGAGAAAAGAATGGAGATTACTTACAGCCGGGTGACTTTATACCGGTTGCAGAGGAGACAGGACTGGTTCTTGATTTAGGTATGATAATATTTGAGAAAGCGTGTGAATTCATAGTTAAAAGCGATCTTAAGTCGAAGGGAATCGATTATCTGGAGATAAACCTATCTGCTGTTCAGTGTACCAGGAGTGGGCTTGTAAGGGAGCTTACATCAGTTATAGAAAAAACCGGTGTTGAGCCATCTATGCTAAACTTAGAAATCACAGAGTCCGCAGCCATAAAATCGAAGGATACCCTTACTCTTCACATGAATAAACTTAGAGAGATGGGAATTCACTTCTCACTAGACGATTTTGGGACCGGATATTCTAATCTTGAGTACATTCTTGACTTACCTCTCACTATCGTTAAGTTTGACAGAAAGATGACACAGGCTTACTTTGAGGATGAAAGAAAGAATGTTATCATGCAAAGCATAGTAGACATGATAAAAGCTATAAATCTTGAAATAGTAGTAGAAGGTGTAGATAAGAAGGAGCAGCTTGATGCTCTTACTGAGATAAACGTAGATTTTGTTCAGGGATATTACTTCTCAAAGCCTGTTCCGGCTAATGGGTTTTTAAAGCTTTTAGAAGGGCAGAATAGATAAAAACGAGTAGGAAGGATTTTAGCCTCCCTACTCTTTTTTTATACATATGATAATTGTTATGAGCTTTATGTCAGATATTTTTTCCTACAAGCCTCTTAATAAGCTTAACAATCTCAACTGCAGGAATAATCGTAATAGAAATTGCAATAGCAATGAGATAATGCTTTAAATCGATCTTTACTAAGTCAAATGCGTTATTTAAGAAGTCTACTTCACAAACAAGTGTAGTAATTGTAAGAGCGATGAACCCTGAAAGGAAAAGCATCTTATTTTGTTTCTTTATACCAAATAGACTCTTTGTGCGTGAACGAAGATTAAAGCTGTGGAAAATCTCGCAAAGTGAAAGGGTGATAAATGCCATGGTTATACCTGTTCCACTTTCACATATCTTTATTGCGCCGGTTTCTGTATAAACACCGGCGAAGTAAGATACAAGCGTAATAACTGCAACTAAAAGACCCTGATAAATAATATCGATACCCATGCCCTCACTAAATATACCGGCTTTTGCAGGTCTTGGCTTACGTTTCATGATATCAGCTTCGGCAAACTCCATACCAAGGGCAAGTGCAGGAAGTGAATCCGTGATAAGATTTATCCAAAGGAGATGAACCGGCTTAAGTATGGTAAAGCCCAGTAGTGTGGCAGCAAATATACACACCACCTCGCTCATGTTTGAACCTAGCAGGAACTGTATAGCCTTTCTGATGTTATCATATACTCGACGGCCTTCCTCTACAGCGCCTACTATAGTAGCAAAGTTATCATCGGTAAGTACCATGTCCGCTACGTTTTTGGTAACGTCTGTTCCGGTTATACCCATACCAACGCCAATGTCGGCTGTCTTTATGGCCGGTGCATCATTTACACCATCGCCTGTCATGGCAGTTACGTGGTCTGTATCCTGCCATTGCTTAACTATTCGAGTCTTATGTTCAGGTTGAACTCTTGCATAAACGCTTATTTTATCGAATTCCTTAGCAAATGTGTCGTCGTCCATCTTGTCTAGCTCTGAACCGGTTACGGCTCTCATGCCATCTTTAAGTATACCAAGCTCTCGACCTATGGCAGAAGCTGTATCTACGTGATCGCCGGTAATCATTATCGGTCTTATACCTGCGCTTTCACACTTATCTATAGCAGGCTTAACCTCAGGTCTTACAGGGTCTATCATAGCAAGTAGTCCGGCGAATACCATGTTATTCTCGTATCTATCGGATTCTACAGGTTCTGTAAGTGTATCTATAGGTGTTACGGAGCAGGCGATAACTCTGAGTGCCCTGTCCGCAAAGTCTTTATTCGCTTTTAAAAGCTCATTTCTCTTAGCGGCGCTTAGAGGTTTTATCTCACCTCCCTCTAAGTATCTGTCACATCTACCGATAATAACGTCAGGAGCGCCCTTTGTATACTGTGTAAGTGTATTTGTCTTAGCATCCTTTATGATAACTGTCATCATCTTACGGACAGAATCAAATGGGAGTTCGCCAACTCTTTCTTTGCCTTCAGACAGTGTGTCAGGTGTGATTCCGGTCTTAACTGCCCATTCGGAAAGTCCTACTTCGGTTGGTTCGCCGGTTACGCTCAAATCCTGGTTTATCTGTGCTTCGCTTGCAAGAGCTACACAGAGAGCCATATCCGAATCGTTTTCGGTATATTTATCAACAACAGTCATCTTGTTTTGAGTAAGAGTACCGGTCTTATCAGAACATATAACAGAAGCACAACCCAGGGTCTCAACAGCTGTAAGCTTACGTATGATAGCATTTCTCTTTGACATGTTGGTAACGCCAATAGAAAGAACTATGGTAACAACTGCAGCCAGACCCTCAGGGATAGCTGCAACAGCCAGAGAAACAGCAACGATAAGTGAGTTAAGTATAACCTTGGTTTCGAACTGACCTGCTCTTATAAGCTGAACTGCAAATACAACGGCACATATTCCAAGAACAAGGAAGGTAAGTATCTTCGAAAGCTGAGAAAGCTTCTTTTGTAATGGGGTTTCCTCGTCGGCTGCCTGTGCGATAGCATTAGCAATCTTACCCATCTCAGTATTCATACCTGTATCCGTGATTACAACGCTTGCTCTTCCGTAGGCTACGCTACTTCCCATATATACCATATTTGTTCTGTCACAGAGAGGTACAGAATCTTCGGAGGATGAGAGAGTAGCACTATCCTTATCGACTGCTACAGACTCTCCGGTGAGAGCGGATTCCTCAACCTTAAGAGAAGCACTGTCTATGATACGTCCGTCAGCAGGAACGCTGTCGCCGGCTTCCATAAGAACTATATCACCGGGAACTATTTCGTTACTAAGGAGATTTAAAAGCTTACCGTCTCTGAATACCTTAGAAGTAGCCTTTGACATTTCCTGTAAGGCTTCGATAGCCTTTTCTGCCTTGCTTTCCTGATAAACTCCAAGACAGGAGTTGATGATTACAACACTTATGATAATTATAACGTCTGCAAAGCTTTCGTTCTCAACAACAGCGAGAACAGCACTAATTATAGCCGCAGCTATGAGTATAATTATCATCGGATCCATAAGCTCATCTACAAACTTACGTAAGATGCTTTTTCCGGGTGGAGCTTCAAGCTCGTTAGAACCGTACTCTGTAGTTCTTTTCGCAGCTTCCTCAGAAGAAAGACCTTCAGGAGAAGTATTTAATGTAGACAAAACATCATTCGCATATTGGAGATAATACTTTTTTGAGTTATTTTTACTTGTATTTGGATTATCTGACATGTATGATTTACCTTTCTTTGTGTGATAGGATGATTTATGCGGGGGTTCGTCCCACAATCATTTTTCAATACACTTTACTTTAATAAAAAATGATATAAATGTAAAGAAAAAAATTTCAATCAAATCCAGCTCAAAAATCACAAACAAAGATTCGAGAAATCCACAATAGTGGATAACTTGTTGATAATCCTTGTATAAGTGGTGCATATGTGGATAAGTATGTGAATAAAATGTTAAACAAATGTTAATTTGTTAATAACTCTTGTAAAACTTTGTTAAAAAATTGTGTAAAATTGACGAAAAATAGTTGATTTTTTGTGTTTAATTTGGTAAAATGTCTATACGCTTGCTATATATTTAAAGGGGGATAGATATAGGTGACGTATAAAATTAAAACAAAGATTATTGTTGCTTTATTTACCATGGTATTTGCGGCATTGTTTTCATACAATATAACCTCAGCTAAGGAGGGCTACGGAACTCCTGCGGATGTTATTGCGTTGGCTTCAAGCCAGATTGGATACATGGAGAAGGCAACACTGGACAATCTTGATGATTTTACTGCGAATGCAGGAAGCAATAATTATACCAAGTATGCCAGAGATTTAGGTGTAGCTAACAATCAACCCTGGTGTGCGTACTTTGTATGGTGGTGCTTTAAGAATGCAAATGTAAACCCATCAGGTTATCCAAGCATTGGTTACACGAACACTACATGGTATTCAGACAGAGGTCTCTGGCATGACAGAGGTACTTATACTCCTAATCCGGGAGATTATATAGTGCTCGGAGGCCCTACACAGCATTGTGGTATAGTTGAGTACACAGTTGACAATAAGGTTGTTACTATAGAAGGGAATTCAAGCAATAAGGTTGTTAGAAGATCTTATGAGCTTACTTCTACTTATGTAATTGGTTATGGAAGTGTAGATTATAGTGGAACACAGGCTAATAATTCAACCAATACATATGCTGACCCTAGTCAGACTGCTACTCCAACATTAACACCAACACCAACAATCGACATGTCAACCGCTAACAGTGCGAACAATCCGGGTGCTCCGTATCCGATTCCTGCAAGAACGCTTCAGAAGACAGTACAGGGAGAGGATGTTAAGTGGCTTCAGCAGTTCTTAAACGAGTGCTACAACGCCGGGTTAGAAGTTGACGGAGACTTTGGAGAGATTACAGAGGGTCAGGTAAAGACCTTCCAGCTTGCCCGAGGTATCCTTAATGATGGTATAGTAGATACCACGTTAACCAACAAGATTGTTAAGATTTGGAGAAAATTTAAAAAAGCAGGTAATACCGGTGCTAATACTGAAGAGGGTAATACAGGAGCTGAGGCTACAGATCTTACAGCTAAGAATTCATCACTTCTCACCTCTTCACTAAGGACACTTGCTTTTGCAAAAACTCCTGTAGGAAGACATGGAAATCTTCGCATCAGGGGAACGAAAATTGTCGATAAAAACGGAAAAACCTTTCAGTTGAAGGGAATATCAAGTCATGGCATTAACTGGGATGTGGGACAGCCTTTCGTATCTAGGAAAGTTCTTCACGAGCTTAGAGACAAGTGGGGCGTAAACTGTTTCAGAGTTGCCATGTATACGGAAGATTATAACGGTTATTGTGTTACCGACGCTTCCTCCCGCAAAACGTTACTGAAGACAATTAACACTGCGGTAAATGCAGCGAAGGAGCTGGGTATGTACGTGATCATCGATTGGCACGTGCTTAATGACCAGACACCTGTTAAGTATCAGAAACAAGCTATTAACTTCTTTAACAGAGTATCAAAGCAGTATTCAGGTTATCCAAATGTTCTCTATGAGATTTGTAATGAGCCAAATGGCGCTACCAAATGGGGACAGATAAAGAAATACGCTAACAAGGTTATACCTGTGATTAGAAGAAATTCTGCCAATGCACTTGTAGTAGTGGGAACTCCTACATGGAGTCAGGATGTGGACGTTGCAGCTACATCTCCATTAAGATTTAAGAATGTAGCATATGCAGTTCATTTCTATGCAGCTACACATGGACAGGCATATAGAGATAAGGTAAAAACTGCTGTCGATGCCGGACTTCCGGTACTTTGTACAGAGTTTAGCGCATGTGAAGCAAGCGGAAACGGAAACCTGAACAAATCCGAAGCTAAGCAGTGGTTAGATATGCTTGATGGTATGAATATTGGCTATGTGGCATGGAGTCTCAGTAATAAGGATGAATCAGCATCACTTCTTT
The DNA here is from genome assembly GCA_016281605.1 of Lachnospiraceae bacterium. Lineage (GTDB taxonomy): Bacteria > Bacillota > Clostridia > Lachnospirales > Lachnospiraceae > JAEEJA01. The sequence continues at coordinate 9,465 of JAEEJA010000046.1, read as the reverse complement.
CTGCTTCATGTACAAAGCATAAGAACTTCAAGTCATCGGACCTCTCAGCTATGGGTAAGTGGCTTGTGAGGAGATATACCGCATAATACTCGCGAGTGAGTTAAAATAAGCCTACGAAGAGGTATAAAACTTCTTCGCAGGCTTTTTTGATTATTTGATTATTTAATCCTGAAACAGGTTATTAGTTGCGGTAGCCAACATAAGCTTGATACGGTTAAGCTGGTTAACCTCACTTGCTCCCGGGTCGTAATCAACAGCAACGATATTCGCCTTAGGGAAGCGATACCTGAGTTCTTTGATAACACCCTTGCCCACAACATGGTTAGGAAGACAGCCGAAAGGCTGTGCACACACGATATTCGGAACTCCCTCGTGTATAAGCTCTATCATTTCGCCTGTTAAGAACCATCCTTCACCGGTTTGGTTACCGCCGCAAACGATAGGCTCAGCATATTCATAAATCTTAGATATATGCTCAAATGGAGTGAAGCGCTTGCTTTCTTTAAATGCTTCGTAAGCTGGCTTTCTAAACTTCTCCAGGAATGATATCAAAGCATTGTTTATACGAGCAGAAGAGCGCTTCTTACCAAGGAAGTCAGCTTTGTAATTAGCATTGTAAAGGCTGTACATAAGGAAGTCCGTAAGATCAGGACAAACTGCCTCAGCACCCTCTGCTTCGAGAAGTTCAACCAGATAATTATTAGCGGAAGGCATGAATTTTACTAGGATTTCTCCGACTATACCTACACGAGGCTTTTGTATATCAAGTATAGGAAGCTCGTCGAAGTCCTTTATGATTCCACGTATATTTTCCTTAAATGTCTTGGAATCAGCTTTAATAATATCCTTAATTACCTTTTCTCTCCACTTCTCATGAAGAGCGTTGGCGCTTCCCGGTTTAGCCTCGTAAGGTCTGACTCTGTAAAGAACCCTCATAAATACGTCTCCATAGATAAGACTTTGAAGCATTCTTTTTATAAGACCCGGTGTAAATTTAAATCCAGGGTTTTTCTCTATACCGGCACTGAAAGAAATAACCGGAATCTGACTCATACCTGCATTTTCCAAAGCTCTACGTATGAAACCTATATAATTGGTTGCTCTACATCCACCACCTGTCTGTGAGATCATTATAGCCGTTCTATCAAGGTCGTACTTACCCGAAAGTAAGGCCTGCATGAACTGTCCTACTACAATGATAGAAGGGTAGCAAGCATCGTTATTTACGTACTTTAGACCAACGTCTACACTTGTAGAATCGCCCTCAAGAACCACTATATTATATCCGGCATTTCGCATGGAAGGCCCAAGTATATCAAAGTGAAGCGGAGACATATTTGGAATTAATATTGTATATTTATCCTTCTTCATCTGCTTAGTAAATACCTTACGATGATGAGCAGTGTCATTCATTTTAATCGGCACATTTTTCTCATCACGATCACGAACTGCAGAGAGAAGCGAACGAATTCTGATTCTTGCAGCACCCAAGTTATTTACTTCATCTATCTTTAATACTGTATAAATCTTACCGCGTTTTGTAAGTATATCGCTTGTCTGATCGGTAGTAACCGCATCCAGACCACAACCGAAGGAATTGAGCTGGATAAGATCTAAGTTTTTCTTGGTAGAAACGTAAGATGCAGCCCTGTAAAGACGAGAGTGGTACATCCACTGATCCATAACTATGGTAGGTCTGTCCACAGTTCCAAGGTGAGATATGGAATCCTCAGTAAGTACGGCAACTCCGTAGGATGTAAGGAGATCAGGTATACCATGATGAATCTCAGGATCCACGTGATATGGACGTCCCGCAAGTACGATGCCATGCTTTCCGGTTTCATCGAGATACTTTATAACCTCTTCACCCTTTTTTTGTATATCCAGACGAGTGTTTTCAAGCTCTAACCAGGCTGCGTGTGCGGCAGCTTTAACCTCGGAAGCATCCAGTCCGTTTGCTTCCTTCATGTATTTTACAAGTCTTTCGGTAGTTATCTTTTCATTTTCAAAGGAAATAAAAGGATTTTGATACTTTATGCTTTCATCCCTTAGTTCCTCTACATTATTCTTTATATTTTCGCCATAAGATGTGACGATAGGGCAGTTATAATGATTGCCCGCATCTGGTGTCTCCACACGTTCAAAAGGTATGCAAGGATAGAAAATGTACTTGATACCGTGCTTTATAAGCCATGTTACATGACCATGAGCAATTTTTGCCGGATAGCACTCAGACTCGCTAGGTATGGATTCTATACCAAGTTCATATATTTTTCTATCTGATTTCGGAGAAACGACAACTCTGTAGCCAAGCTCAGTAAAGAATGTAAACCAGAACGGGAAGTTCTCATACATATTGAGAACTCTTGGTATACCTACGTCACCTCTGAAAGCCTTCTCCTTGGTAAGTGGTTTATAGTGGGCAAAAAGCCTGTTTTCCTTGTATTCAAAAAGGTTCGGTATATTATCTGCGTTCTTCTTAAGACCAAGACCACGTTCGCAACGGTTTCCGGAGATGTAGTGTCTACCGCCGGTGAAACGGTTAACAGTAAGGAGACAATTGTTGGTACATCCCTTACATCTTGTCATAGTAGTTGAAAACTCCAACTCATTTATCTGGTCTATGGTAAGCATAGTGGTCTTCTGTCCGTTATAATGGCGCTTAGCGATAAGTGCAGCACCGAAAGCTCCCATGATTCCGGCGATATCCGGTCTTATAGCGGTTCGACCCGAGATTATTTCGAAAGCTCTGAGTACAGCATCATTGTAAAATGTACCGCCCTGTACGACAATTCTCTTACCCAGATCCTTAGGGTCTGTAAGCTTAATAACCTTAATAAGAGCATTTTTGATAACTGAATATGCTAGTCCTGCTGAGATATCCTCAACTGTAGCTCCTTCCTTCTGTGCCTGCTTAACCTTAGAGTTCATGAAAACAGTACATCTTGAACCAAGATCGATAGGGTTTTTCGCAAAAAGTGCTATCTTAGCAAAGTCTGCAACAGCGTAGTTAAGTGACTTTGCAAATGTTTCTATAAATGAGCCACAGCCGGAAGAGCAAGCTTCGTTTAACTGGACTTTATCTACAGTATCATCCTTTATTTTTATACATTTCATATCCTGTCCGCCGATATCTAAGATACAATCTACCTCAGGATCGAAGAATGCAGCGGCAGTATAGTGAGCAACGGTTTCAACCTCGCCCTCATCCAGCAAAAGAGCTGCTTTAAGAAGTGCTTCACCGTAACCTGTTGAGCAGGAACGCACAATCTTTGCTTTTGGTGGCATCTTGCGATATATTTCCTTGATTGCGGCAAGTGAAGTCTTTAGAGGACTACCATTGTTATTTGAGTAAAATGAATACAAAAGCTCTCCGGATTCGCCTACAACAGCTATCTTTGTAGTAGTGGAGCCTGCATCTATACCCAGATAAAGATTTCCCTCATAAGAAGAAAAGTCTGCGCGAGTAACATTTTTTTCTGCATGATCTGCTAAGAACTGTTCGTACTCCGCCTCATTTTCAAAAAGAGGTTCCATACGGTTTACTTCAAACTCAAGACTTACGGGAGTCGAAAGCTTTTCGGAAAGAGCTCCTAAGGATACAAGTCCCTCCTCTTTAGCGTTCATGGCAGAACCGGAAGCTGCAAAAAGGTGTGAGTTTTCCGGAATTATAGCTGTTTCGTCAGTAAGCTTTAGCGTCCTTATAAAGCATTCACGAAGCTCTGAAAGGAAGTGGAGAGGACCGCCAAGGAAAGCTACATGTCCTCTGATAGGCTTACCACATGCAAGACCACTTATAGTCTGGTTTACAACGGCCTGGAATATAGAAACCGAAAGGTCCGGCTTAGTTGCACCATCGTTGATAAGTGGCTGTATATCTGATTTTGCAAATACGCCGCAACGTGCAGCAATAGGATAGACGGCCTTGTAACTCTTAGCGTATTCATTAAGTCCTGAAGCATCAGTATTTAAGAGTGTTGCCATCTGATCTATAAATGATCCGGTACCACCGGCGCATGTTCCGTTCATACGCTGATCTATACCACCTGTGAAATAAATAATCTTAGCATCTTCTCCACCGAGCTCTATAGCAACGTCTGTCTGAGGAGCATAAGTTTTAAGGGATGTTGCAACTGCAACAACTTCCTGAACAAAGGGTATATTTAAAACTTTAGAAAGAGTAAGACCGCCGGAACCTGTGATTACAGGAGATACCTTGATCTCACCCAATTCATCATAAGCCTTATTTACTATAGCACTCAGTGTTTCCTGTATATTGGCATAGTGTCTCTGATAATCGGAAAAGATAAGCTTTCCTTCTTTGTCAAGGATTGCAATCTTAACTGTTGTAGATCCAATATCAATTCCCAGAGTATTAAAACCGGAACTCATAAAAACCTCCATAAATTACAAAAGAGAATAATTACTAATTGCTTAACTGTAGTCTAAAAACGTACAGTCTCATTATTCTAACCCAACATACTTTCATTTTCAAGTAGTTTTTTATTTTGGTGCCTAAGAAATTAAGTCTTATTTGACAAAGCATGGCGTAAATAATATAATTTATTTCTGTATGGGTATTTTTCATGGAAGTAAATGTGAAAAATCACACTGATGCGATGATTCTTCACATGGCTATTTGTGCAGAGCCCAAATAGCTAATAATCCGACACGAGAATTTGAGATTCTCGTGCGGTGTCTCGCACCAAGTGCTCAACATGGAGGTAATATATGAATTTTATTGATAAACTTGAAAGAAAGCTGGGGAAGTATGCAATCAAGGGATTGATAAGATATTTCCTTGTGCTTTACATAATCGGAGCAATAATTGGTCTGATAAATTCGGATATTTACTATACTTACATGGCACTCGACATAGAGAAGGTACTTCACGGACAGGTATGGAGACTTTTTTCGTTTCTTATAGAGCCATATGGTTTTACAAACTTTGGAGCAGGAACAATCATTATCAACGCACTTTTCTTCTTTTTTTCATGTAATGTCATCATGCTTTTCGGAACCAGCTTAGAGGAAATATGGGGAAGTTTTAAGTTCAATCTTTATTTCTTCGGTGGATGGCTCTTAAGTATAATCGCAGCTGTAATTATATATATATTCGTTGGTGGTGGTGTTTATGATTCCGGATTCCAGTATATATACTGGGCTATGTTCTTCGCCTTTGCGACTTACTATCCGGATGTGCAGTTCGCAATCATGGGAATTATACCTCTCAAGGTAAAGTGGCTTGCTTACATCGACGGAGCATTCTTAATTTATAGCATAGGTAAAAATATATATTATGCAGTTTATGGATTCAGATTAGGTTTCAGCGTAACTGCAATCCAGTATTTATCTGTAGCTGTAGCCATAGCGGTTTCCATGCTTAATTTCTTTATCTTCTTTATATTATATAAAAAGAGCAGCAGGATGACATTTAAACAAAAGAAGAGAAAGAGAGAGTATGTCAAGAAGACAAGTCAAGCTACAAATACAACCAGGCACAGATGTGCGATTTGCGGAAGAACAGAGAAGGATAACCCTGATTTGGAATTCAGATTCTGTTCCAAATGTAACGGAAACTTTGAGTACTGCTCAGACCATCTGTTCTCGCATACCCACAAGTAATGATAAATTACAATGAACAGATTGTCTTGCTATACTGATATAAACAAATCATAATTAAGGAGTTCTTAAAAAAAATGGGCGCAGTTTTAGTTTCAACCTTTATATTTTTACTTCTTGCTTACTTCATGTTTGTGAAGTCATATGGCTTTAACAGAGTGGAAGTAAAAGAAGATAAAAAAACAGAAGGTGTATTGGCTGGATTTTTAGCAAAAAAATTTGGCAAAAACAAAAAAGAAGGAAAATCGAGTAGTAAAAAGAGAAGTAATAGAAGAGGAAGAGGGACTGAAACTTCTGCTGATTTTACTGAAATATTAGATGATAAACAGGAGAAGCAAATTGGAAAAATCTTGATATTTGTGGTCCTTGGTTTAGGACTTCTCGTTCGTATATTGGCTGTTGTAATCTGTGCAAAAAAGGGTTACAGGGGCTATGAAGTCGACATGAACTGCTTTGAATCATGGTCAAACATGGTTTATCAGGACGGTTTTTCTAAATTCTATACCTCCGATGCATTTACAGATTATCCACCCGGATACATGTACATTCTTTACGTTGTCGGAGCATTTAGAAACTGGTTTGGACTGACTTCAGGTGTTGGAAGCGTACTTCTTATAAAGCTTCCGGCCCTTCTTTCGGATGTTGGTATCGCCTGGTTTGTTTACAAGTTTGCAATTGAAAGATTTAAGGAAAGAGGAGCAGTCATCTTAGCGGCTTTAATCCTTATAAATCCTACAGTTATACTCGATGGAACAGTTTGGGGACAGACAGACTCAGTATTTATGTTTTTTATAGTACTGATGTGCTACCTCATTTACAAAAACAAACTGATTCCGGCATACTTTGTCTACGCTGTTTCAATCCTTGTAAAGCCGCAATCTCTTATGTTTGCACCGATTATTCTACTTGCATTTACCAATGAAATCATTGCAAATGTAAAGGAAAATCTTAAAGAGAAAAAGAACAAAAAAGAATTCTATACAAGACTTGGAGTGCACGTATTTACCGCACTTTCTGCTGTTGGAAGTATCTTTCTTCTCATGGTTCCTTACGGAATCAAGTACGCGCTTTCACAGTATACAAGTACAGTAACATCTTACCCATATGCATCTGTAAATGCTTACAATCTATGGACATTTCTCGGAAAAAACTGGGTAAAACAGGGAATAAAGGTTCTGGGAATCCGGGCATCTCACTGGGGAACACTTGCTATTATTCTTGCTGTTGCAGGTGCTGTTCTCATTAACTTCAAATGTAAAAAGTCAAAGTCAAAGTACGTTTTCATTGGCGCATTTATAGCACTTATGGTATTTTCATTCTCAGTTCGTATGCATGAAAGATACCTTTATCCTGCAATTGTTTTTTCATTGATTGCCTTCGCTCTTCGCCCTCGTATAGAGAATTTTATATTACATGTATCGGTAACTTTGGCGTGCTTTTTCAATATGGCTCATGTGCTGTTTTACTACGATCCCAGCACTTATGATGCAAAAAATACCGTATTTAAAGTTGTACCGGTTTTTGTACTCGGTTCATTTGCATACTGTATATATATCCTTATAAAGTATTACTTAAAGAATGAGGATGAGAGTCAGGAATTAAGTGCTTATGCAAAGATCAAATCCATGGTCATATCTAATTTAAGTATTGAGTCTTCAGGTTCATCAAAGGTACAGGTTTCCGACAAGGTGCCAAAGTTTTCTAAAAATGATTGGATTTGTATGGGCGTCATAACACTGGTTTATGCCTGCGTTACATTTTACCATTTAGGAAATAATAAAGCTCCGGTGACTGAATTTAAGTTTTCAGATAAGGGTACTCAGCAGGGTGCAACCCTTGATTTCGGCGAAAATATCAACTTTGATTGTGTCTGGAATTATCTTGGATACGAAAATAATCCGAAGTACAATGTTCAGTACTCATTGGATGGACAAAATTGGACACCATTTATGACCGAGGAAAATCCTTGGGATGGCGGAAGTGTATTTTGCTGGAACCAGCTAAGGCTGGGTTTTGAGGCAAGGTATGTCTTCATCGGACCTACAACTCAGAATTACAATGATTCTGTGATGGAGCTTGTTTTCAGGAATTCTGAAGGTAAGATAATAACTCCTGTAAATGCAGGTGAGTATGCAACGCTTTTCGATGAACAGGAGCTTGCGGTGGACAGAGCCACCAATATGAACGGTACTTACTTTGATGAAATATATCACGCTCGTACTGCTTATGAGATGATAAATCATTATTATTGCTATGAAAATACTCACCCACCTCTTGGAAAAGAGATTATGGCTCTGGGAATCATGATATTTGGCATGAATCCTTTTGGATGGAGATTCATGGGAACGCTGTTCGGCGTATTTATGGTTATTGTCATGTATCTCTTTGCAAGACAGTTCTTCAAGAGTACAAAGTATGCAGCACTTACTACATTACTTTTCACATTTGACTTCATGCACTTTGTACAGACAAGAATTGCAACTATCGACGTATTTGTAGTTCTTTTCATAATGCTTTCATACTACTTTATGTATAAGTACACCCAGATGAGCTTCTACGATACTCCGTTAAAGAAGACGTTTTTACCGCTTCTTCTGTGTGGTATAAGTATGGGGCTCGGAATCGCATCTAAGTGGACAGGAGTGTACGCAGCCGCCGGTCTTGCCGTAATTATCTTCATTACATTTTATAAGAGAATCAGTGAATACTTATATGCCAGGAAAAAACCTGACGGAACCACAAATGGCATTCTTCATAAGGATATCATAGAAAAATTCGGGAAGAATTTCAGAAATACCATACTTTTCTGTTGCCTTGTATTTTTACTTGTTCCGATAGTTATTTACGTTCTTTCCTACATACCTTTTGTGGATGGAGTAGAGGGAAGAGGGTTCTTTACAAGAGTTATAGAAGCTCAGAAAACCATGTACAACTACCATAGTAACTTAAATGCAGAGCATGGATTTTCAACTCCTTGGTATGAGTGGCCGATCATGATAAAGCCTATATGGTATTATGCAGGTACTTATGATGGAAATATACGTGAAGGTATAAGTGCATTTGGTAATCCTCTTGTTTGGTGGGCAGGTATACCGGCAGCCTTCGTAATGCTTTATATGTGGCTTGTAAAGAAAAACAATAAAGCAGGATTTTTGACACTTTCATACCTTGCTCAGTATGCACCTTGGTTCTTGGTATCAAGAATTGTATTTATATATCACTACTTCCCAAGCGTACCTTTCGTAACTATTATGGTTGGATATTGCTTGAAGATGATATCTGAGAAAAAGGGTAAGTTTAAGTATGTATTTTACATTTATACTGCCGTTGCAATTGTGCTGTTTATAATGTTTTATCCGGTACTGAGTGGAAAACCGGTGGATTACCACTATGTAGATAAGTATCTGAAGTGGTTTGATAGCTGGGTGCTGATAAATACATGGGAATAAAACGGAGGGTTGAAGGTTGTTGAATCATAACGACCATCCTAATAGCTGGTTCGAGAGTGTTGAATCATAGCGCCGGATATAGGCAATTGATACTTCGTAGCAATTGATACTTCGTAGCAATTATCACTACGTTATAGAGAGTCCGGACCCGCCAAAATTAAGAAAACAGTAAAAAAGGTGGGTTGAGAGACCGGAAATCGAGAGTCCGGACCTGTCAAAATTAAGAAAACAGTAAAAAAGGTGGGTTGAGAGACCGAAAATCGAGAGTCCGGACCTGTCAAAATTAAGAAAACAGTAAAAAAGGTGGGTTGAGAGACCGGAAATCGAGAGTCCGGACCCGTCAAAATTAAGAAAACAGTAAAAAAGGTGGGTTGAGAGACCGGAAATCGAGAGT
>JAEEJA010000045.1 GCA_016281605.1 Lachnospiraceae bacterium | reverse complement strand
TCCGACATAGACGCTATGAAAAAGCTTAAGCATATAGAGATAACTCGTGTTGAGACTTTGCGAAACAACACAGAAGCTATAAAGAGCATCTATCCGCTCAAGTTTATGGTAGCCGGAAATCTTTTTGAGAGTGAAGCAAGGATGGCCGGTTATCAGAGTGTTAACGAGTATATGGAAGAGGTTGACTATGTTAAGGTAATCAATAACGAAAAAGAAAAACTGATTTCAAAGAGGGATTTGATAGAGAGTATAAGTCTAAGCAGAGTTAAGCTTTCCGAATTGATTGACGCTGATGTTCTTGGCAAGAACGACCTTCAAATTCAACAGTATATCCATATCAATAATGGAACTCCTTATATTGAGAGTTTTATTGTTGGACGGGGCATATTTTTTTCTGTATATGATGATGGCTATGCATTTGATGAATTGAGGATTGAGAATAACGACCTGATCATTCCAACATATGATTATGATAAAGAAAAAACTAATAAGAATTATGGTCATGATCCGGACTTGAGAGACTACAGAGAGTATAGTTGTATGGAGAATATTTTATATCTGATCAAGCATAAAGATGTTGAGGATGCCGGTGTAGATCTAATGAGTTGCAATGCTCCGGGGATTAGTTTTTATATATCACAGGCTGAGGTGATAAAAATCCTTAATCCTAATATGTACAGAAATATAGTTCTTATAGATGGAGATATGGATTTTGTTTATTCAAAAACAATTACAAAATTCTCTTTTATAGAATAAAGAATATTGTTGAGGCATCTACTCTATGTCATTATGATGTTCGGTTGCTCAACGAAACAACAGTCGAGACGGTGGTTCAGTTGGTCAACATCGACAACGCCTGATTATGATATCAAAAGGGTATTGTAGTCAGGTCTTTTTTGTTTTGGCAGAAAGGGGGAAAATCTTGAGATGAGAATCGTGGTTTGGGGATTTCGTCGATAAATACAATATTCCTGATATGTATTCCAGTGGATTTATGGTAATGCGACTTGATCCGGAAATCAGTTGGGCCTATTGGGCAAGATACATTTATATCAACAGATATATGGCTGCTCCTAAATCGGTATATAATGAATTACTGGACTTAATAAAAGAAAAAGATTATTTTGTCATCACAACAAATGTGGATCATCAGTTTCAGAAGGCGGACTTTGATAAAAAGAGGCTGTTTTATACTCAGGGTGACTATGGTCTGTTTCAGACTCTGGATGGCAGAAATGGTAGGACATATGATAACGAAGAATGGGTCATGAGGGCGATGGAAGCACAAGGATTTGTGATGGGTGCTGACGGAGTATATCAGATTCCGGAAGATGGAAAGCTTTCTATGGAGATACCACATGAACTGATTCCAAAATGCCCGGATGACGGGAGTGCTGTTACAATGAATCTTAGAGCAGATGATTCTTTTTGCGAGGATGAAGGATGGTACAATGCGTCAGAGCAGTATTCCAAGTTTCTTTATGCCCGGGTCTTCGGATTCGGTTTTTTTTTCTCCACAACCAGCATAAATTTTTATTGTAAAATAAATGTAATTAAGTTAAAATTTTCAATAATCAAAAACACATATATTATATTTGAGAAGACATTTATCTGAGAAGATTTTCAAGGGAGGTGTGTCGGTTGAAAAAGATAGGTATAGGTTATGAGGATTATAAGAGATTTATAGATGAAGATATGTATTATGTTGATAAGACAATTCTTATTAAAGATATTGTAGAAAAGGGTGGAGAAGTAACGCTTTTTACCAGACCCAGAAGATTCGGAAAAACTCTTGCTCTTTCGATGTTAAAAACTTTCTTTGAATTGGAATATGATTATGAAGGTAATGTTATAGATAAGAAAAGATACTTTGAAGGAAAGAAGATAATGAATGCTCCAGATAAGATTCTTTCAATGATGGGGCAGTATCCAGTTATAAAGCTCTCCCTTAAGTCAGCTAAACAGTCAGATTTTGTTACAGCATTTATGAAACTTAGAGATGAGATTATCCTTGAATACAGACGACATTCTTATCTATGGACAAAAGAAATATTGCCAGAAGACGATAGAGAAGAACTATTGCTATTGTCAAAAGCAATTAAAGATAAAGACTTAAGAGATGGAGATAATTTGCTGCTTGAGATTGGACGTTATTCGACTGCTCTAAAGATTTTATCAGAAGGTCTTAAAAAATATCACAACAAAAATGTAATAATCCTTTTAGACGAATATGATGTACCACTAGAAAATGCTTATTATAGAGGTTTCTATCAGGAAATGGTAGATTTTATAAGGTCACTTTTTGAGTCTGCATTAAAGACTAATGACGCATTAGAATTTGGCGTGGTGACCGGATGCTTAAGAATCAGTAAGGAGAGTATTTTTACAGGCTTAAATCATCTTCAGATAAGTTCTATATACAACAACGGATATGAAGAGGCTTTCGGGTTCACGGAAGAAGAAACTGAAAAAATGCTTATTGATTATGGTATGGAAGATAGAATTCCCGAAGCTAAAAAGTGGTATAATGGTTACCTTTTTGGAGGAACAGAAATATATAATCCTTGGAGTATTATTAAATATGTCTCAAGTATTGCAATTAATCATATGAAGTATCCACAGGCATATTGGGCGAACACCTCATCAAATCAGATTATTAAGGATATGGTTTGGCGTGCGGATACTGAGATGAAAAGAGAGCTGGATGTGTTGATTCAGGGTGGAACTATAGAGAAGAAAATACACGAAGATATAACTTATGACGATATTCATGAGTCTGAGGATAATCTATGGAACTTTCTGTTTTTTACAGGGTATATGAAGAAGGTATCGGAGAAAAAGGATGACAGGGATATATATCTGATCATGAAAATTCCTAATGAAGAAATAGCATCTATTTACGAAAATCAGATTACTTCATGGTTTGAAAAACAAGTTAAAAATACAGATAGAGGTGTGTTAAACAAAGCTGTTTTAGAAGGCGATACTAAGACAATTGAAAATTATGTAAGTGACCTTCTTGAAAAAAGTATAAGTGTATTTGACAGCAACGAGTCATTCTATCATGGATTTTTCCTCTCACTATTATATGATATACCGAATTATGTTCCAAAATCTAATAGGGAGGAAGGTGATGGACGTCCTGATATAGTACTTTATCCAGATAGACCAAGAGACCCTGCAATAATTTTTGAGATTAAGATAAGAAAAAAATTTAATGAGATGGAAGACGGACTTTTAGAGGCTTATAAGCAGATCAGAGATAAAAAATACGAAGAAGGCGTTTTAGAGGACGGATACATGGGGGTTAAGTCCTATGGAATATGCTTCTGTAAAAAGAGTTGCATTGTAGGAAAATGCGAATGATGAAATAAGAGATTAATATTATATCAATTATATTTATATTGGCAGATACAGGATAAAAAACAGTGACGGATTCGGGGGACTGTTGAAAAATCGCAAGAAAAAACATATAATGAAAAATAGCCGTGTGGATATATAAGGATAGTCATGAAAAAAAGTAGAGGTGACTTAAGTGCTTAGGATATTTTTGGAAAACTTACAGAAGAAATATATAATACAGAGATATATTATGAAAATCAATACTCTGCTCTTATGCTTGCATTGCTTTGTATATCTGCATATATCAGTATACCTATCTCGTTTTTAGGCGGTATGCTCCTTACTATACTAAACTTTGTGGTTGCTATCATCATACTTGCTTTTCCGCCTAAGAAGGCCATAACCATCATTGCCCTTTGGCTTGTTATGGGAGTTGTCGGAATACCTGTATATATAGGCGGAGCTGCCGGTATCGGATATCTTATGAGTGCCGTGGGAGGGTATACTTTTTCCTTCCTCATCTGTGCATGTACCATACCTTTCTTTACAGGGAAGACCTTTAACCGTATACGCTATACCATCCTTGCTGTAATCTCTGCGTTTATGGTTGACCTCATAGGCACGGCGTGGCTTGGTGTCATGCAGCACTATTCTGTCAAGACAGCCTTTGCTTATGGGTTTGCTCCATTTATAATTGTAGATTGTATCAAGGTTATAGTTGCCGTACAATTAATACCTCAAATCAGGAACAGTTTTCTGAAAAGTACGGTCTGAAGAATCATCATTTGCTATCCGATAATGCCGGGATACGTTCAAAATGTTTTATACACAAAGGAAAAATAAATGTTACATAAAACATCTGAATAAAACATGTCGTGATAGTGCCACCTACATCAGGAAGCCATGTTTTCAGCAAATAGTTAAGGATAAGGCTTACAGCGTAATAACTCAGAAGTCCGGTCGTGAGCCTTGTTATCCTCGTCATCATTGTAATGTCGGTTGAAAATTTAACATATCTCTTTTCCAATATCCAACCTAGCAGAAAACCGACGCACCAACCTACCCCTTTATAAGTATCTTTCGCCATCTTTGCACCATCTACCAGCAGTTCGCCTGCTTCATTAAAATCCATTGGATAGGACTTGAACGCAGCAAAAACCGCAACAGCAACAGCTGCAGCGATACCGACGCACGCTACCATAATGTCTTTCCCGGGATTCTTATCTACCCATGCAATCAACTTACAGGTAAGCCACATCACGAGCAGTCCTGCCCCAGTTCCGATCAGAATATCCTGTGGAGTATGCACACCCAGAAAAATGCGGGAGAATGCAATAAGTACAACAATTATACCCAATGTGATTCGAAGTCCTTTGGATAGTTCCTTTCGGATAACTCCGCCACCATACAATGCTGCAGCGTTCATGCTATGCCCGCTTGGAAAAGAGTATCCGGTTGCCGCTGCTAATGCAGCGCTGTCAGGCACGATGCGTGCATCTCTAATCCAAGGACGGTAAACACAGGCTGTTACCTTCAGTAATCCGTTGATCACTCTGTTGCCGCTCCAGCCCATTAAAAGATACTTGCCCAACTCCTTATTGACGCACCAGTAGATTAGTGCCATTATGATCAACACCGTATTCATTTCACCGATAAAACTCATCTTTGTCATAAAATCCGTCAGACAAGCACCGACTCCATTTCTAAATTCCTGCAAAGCCAAAAGAATGTCAATATCCATACTTTACCTCCATAAATCCGAATTCACATCTATCCTTCAGTATGTTTGAATTCATAACTATTTTCTGTTATTCCGTGCTTTTTTTAAATTTATATTGATTAAACCATATATCGTACAAAAAGTCAATGTGCTGTACCTTTACGGGGGCATTGCGCCCTTTTTTAGGTATAAGAGTTATTGTAAGAATGCTAACATAGGAGATTTTATAGGATCTGATTCAAAAATTCGATTATGAAACAACCCTACCTATCAAAAACGTAGGGTAAAGTTTTTGTAGGGATAATAAAGATAGAAAAAGCATCCAATCTCTGATAGGATTTGTTTAGACAAAAAAATAAACCAAAGGAGAAAGGATCCAGTAGTAAGGACAACGAGCCTTGGAGATGTTCGATATGAGAGAACTCTGTTTAAGAATGTTAATACCAGGACTTCATGCTATCTTCTGGATCAGTTGATGCAGCTTGAGAAGCATACAAGGATCAAAGAGGCTGTGGAAAGCAGTTATCGCAAGGGGCGGAATAAACGCAAGTATAATCGGTGTAAATATCACTAAGGAAACTGTAATGAACAAGATTCATGTGCTTAAGTTTCCATCTGCGAAAGTACCCAACGAAAAAAAACAGCTTCCCAAGCTGTATATAGATGCGGATGAGGATCATGTCTCACTGCAATACCTTGAGAAAAAGGGTGATATTAAGAAACCACGACAAAATACCGTTATGCCATATATTGCTTACGTTTATGAGGGTATAGATGTTGAGGAAGATGGACGTCCAAAACTGATCAACCCGAAGTATTTTGGCGGCATATATAAGGGAGCGGAGGGGGTAAAACAGTTCTTGGATGAGGTGTATGAATATATAGAAAAAGCTTACGATACGGATGCTCTGAAAATCATAAATATCAACGGAGATGGAGCTTCATGGATTAAATCGGGAGTCAAATATATCAAACAGGCAAAGTTTGTTCTTGATAAATATCATATGCATAAATATATCGTAGTGGCTACGGCGCATCTTGAAGATTCAAAGGAAGATGCCAGAGCAGAAATATATCGAGCAATTCACAAAAAGAAAAAATATATGGCTGAAGAAGTGTTTGACAAGATACTTGCGGTGACGGAGGATGAAAGCAAACAGAAAGCCGTTTTAAGAGCAAAAGGATATATCCTCGAAAATTGGTCAGGAATCATGCTTTCTATGGCAGGAAAGAAGGATAAGGTTGGTTGTAGTGCAGAAGGTCACGTAAGCCATGTGTATTCCGACAGAATGAGTTCGCGCCCTCTGGGGTGGTGCTATACAGGTGCCGATAAAATGGCACGTTTAAGGATACAAATCTGTTTCTGAGATTCGTGGGTGTCTTATATTCACTTAATTCCTACAGTAAATTTACCCGGTCGCATAGTGTAAAAATATTGACAAAAGTCGGAAAGGTGATATAATATTTTTAATTAGAAGTGTTTGTTAACATAAGTAGTACCTGTTTTGAAAAATAAGTATGATTTGGTGGTTATGCTAAGCTTTTTCAACAACCAAATGGTATGAGACAGAGAAGGGGGGAGATTAGAAAAAAAGAGTAATATATTAAAAATGATATATTTATAAAGGGTTATTGTGGAATAATATTTTTATTTTAATTATATATGCGAAAAAAGGGGGAATAATATATGATTAAAATAATGCGATATTATTTGACGATTATCTTGCTGTCTTTTATTTTTACATCATCATTTGTTGCAAAGGCTGATACAATTAGGAACAATAATGAATTAATTGCCTTTGAATCAACCTCGCATGCAGCAGTATCATATGAAGAAGATTCAAATTATCTTCATAATAGTAGTGCTGATGATTTTAGCGTAGCAGATAATCCCGATAATACGAGGACTGTTTATGTGAATAATAGAAATATACTTAGTTTAAGCGCAGTTCCTAAATATAAAGTTACTAATTTAAAATGTGATTTACCGACATCGGTTACTGATGATTATCCGGATCCCCTGGATGGACAACCTGATAGAGTTCATGTAATGCAATGTTTTGTAAGTGATAATAATTATGCATATGTTACTCAACAGCATGGTAATGGTGTAACGACGATTTCAAGATGTTTATTTAATTCTAATAAAACCATAGCAACTTATCAGGATAGAATGATTATCACAAATGCCGGTCACGGCACAACTCTGGAAAGGTACACATGCCAAGGAAATGATTATTTTTTGATGGGATTAAACGTGGCAGCCAATGATGATAATCATTACTCTTTACAAATTGGCAGAGTACCATATACTCCAAGTGAAAATGCAGTTAATTTTAATTCATTTAAGAGGTTTATTAACCTTAATTATGCAAATACTGAAGGGTCATCGGATTCATTTGGGGATATAAAAAGTGTAAAGGCGGCGATTTCGCCAAATGAATCAACAATATGCTTTGCTGTTAAGAATATATGTAATCAAATTAGGTATAGTTACTATGATTTTACAGAACTTAAGATGTATTTACAATATGGTAATATGACAACATCTTTCAAAAACAATACTATTCTACAAGGGTTTGGAAAGTCAACCTTAACACCAAATACTGCTGTTATACCCGCTGCAAATCAGCAGGGTATGGATATTTATAATGATACAAATGGAACTGTTTCATATACAACGATTGGAGTTCAGAATAAAGGATTGAATGGTGCTTATATTGCACCAAAATTAATGTTTTTTGATTCGTCTGATGGAACAGTTATAAAAACTGAGAATGTAAATACGACATATACAGAATTTGGAAACCCTGAAATGGAAGGAGTTCATGTTCACTCTTATGGAACTGTCAATGTTGGAGCAGTTGCATTTGATAAAGTAAATAATAACAATAAAATAGCATTCATATATAATATTTCAGTTGAACCGGAATAATACCAGAAAGAAAGTGGTTTTTATGAGAAAAAATAATAGATTTGTGATATCAATTATACTTGCATTTTCACTTTGTTTAAGTTCATATTTGGAAAATGGAATAATAGAACCAAAGTATTCAAAAGCATCAGCGGTAAGTGGTGTTGAAAATGTCAAAAAACCTGCAGATTTTGGAAGTTTTGAAGAATTCATCAAGTATATGAAAAATGAATGTATTATAATATCAAATAAGGAATTTATTTCTGAAAATAATAATGCTTTCAAATCAAAATATACATCTTTTGAAGAATATATAAACAGTATTTTTCTTCCAAAGACTGAATTTGAATCTGAATCCGAATTTATATCTTATTGTCAAGTATTAGCTTGTAAACTTTGGTGTAATAATCTTACAGATATAGATACATGTCTTAAGTGTTTTGAATATTTCAATTCATCATTCAGGCCATATATTGATTATGAGACATATGTTCGTGAAGCTGCCATTTATCCACCTGAAGATTCATATGAAAACAAAGATCGGGCATATTATTGGAATGGAAACGATGAAAACAGGTTTAAGTTTTATCTGACTCCGGCCGGAGAAGATGAGGGGTTGAAACCATATCAAAGCTATTTTCGTATTTCGCTCGAAGATTATGAGGAATATGATGATTATTTGGCTGAGTGTGAGAAGTATAATGTTAATCCGGAAGAGTGTATTGATGGAAACGGACCATTATTAATAAAAAAGACAGTAGAGAAAGCTAATTATTTACCTGTTACCTACAAAATTAATGTTACGCATACATTAAATCTCAATGAGATTCCGGAGAATATGCGTGATATATACAAAGAACTTGCGCTGTTGCTTGGAGATAAGGTTATAGAAGCAGAAGATGAATCAAAACTTCCTGCAAGTGATAATCAGAAAGATGTATATAAGACTGGAGAACTTATAAAAAGCTATAAAACAGTCAATTTGGATTTTATTTTAGATACGTGGAATAAGATAAATGAAGAATATGATAATAAAAAAGTTGAGGATAAGAATAATAGTTCGGGGTTAAAGCTTGATGGAAGCTTAAATTCGCATTACTTAAAAGCTGTGGTAAAAACTAAATCACCTAGAGATTTTTCTTCTTTTGAAGAATTTATACAATATTTAAAGGATCTAAAGATAGAAGGAGCATATCAGGTTGATTTTAAGAAGTTGGGATTTAAGTCCAGAGGGGAGTATGTTGACAGTTTATTCTTGCCTAGGTCAGAGTTCTCATCTGATAAAGATTATTATGATTATTGTTTAATATTTGGTATAAAGCTTTTTAATGATACAACGGATGTAGATAAGAGTATAATAGTTATGAATAAGATGATTGACGGATTAGGTGGAGAAGTTGAGATTGTAGTTTATGCTAAGACGGGAGCCTTAGTTGAGAAAGGATATTTTGATGAAAATTCACAACATTATTTTGGCGGACAATCGGAGGATAAATACAGATGTTATATTGATTTTGACGGTGAAGAAGTTCCATATGTGACAAAATATCAGCCTGCTCCGGATGATTTTGATACTTATGATGATTATGTAGAATATTGTAATAAGAATAATCTCAAGGTTGAGTTTCCTGACGGGAATGGTAAATATGGAAAATCAAATGGCAAAAAAACATATGTATTAAAGAGAAATCTTCCAAAAGCAAATGCGCTTAGCGTACAATATGGTATGAGAACTCAATTTGTTGTTTTGGATAAGGCTGGATATCTTGAAAGCGATTTTAAGATAAACGATGGTTATTTATTACAACGTGATAGAAAGTTTAATATCATATCTAAAACTAATGTTGGAAAAAATGCAAAGATTTTAGGAATAACCGCTAAGTCTGTAAAGGTACAGGTTACTAATAAAACCAATGCTTTTGGGACCGGAAAGTGGTCAATACCATTTAAAATGAAAAACTCAAAACAAGTATTGGATTTAAGTAAGAAAAAAAAGATTTGATTTGATATTCGAGAAGAAAAAATCTATTCATGATATTCGGATGCTATAAATACTCTTACACGCAACTGAATACTATAATTTCTTTTACACATAACTGAATACTTAATTAAAAGACTCCCGATTCTATGTATGAAGAATCGGGAGTTTTTTAACGGACCATATATTACCGTAGGGTAAAGTTTTTATAGGGATTATAAAGATAGAAAAAGCATCCAATCTCTGATAGGATTTGTTTAGACAAAAAATAAACCAAAGGAGAAAGGATGCTTTATGAATAATAGTATACACCAATTTGTAGAAAAAGGGGTAAAAAATTTAACGAAAATATTTGAATCTTACACTGACGATCTGACAAAGATTGCAGAGATGGTTCAAGGGGTGACTGCCGAAGTGGTGAATCTTGGGACATCGATTATTGCTGAAGAATGGGAATCATATGATGAATTGCTGCGTAAGAGAAAGGATCTAAGACCCGGATGGCACATAGTCAGAAAGGATCCAGTAGTAAGGACAACGAGCCTTGGAGATGTTCGATATGAGAGAACTCTGTTTAAGAATGTTAATACCAGGACTTCATGCTATCTTCTGGATCAGTTGATGCAGCTTGAGAAGCATACAAGGATCACATAGGATGCTGAAGCCAGAATCCTTGAAGAGGCTGTGGAAAGCAGTTATCGCAAGGGCGGAATAAACGCAAGTATAATCGGTGCAAATATCACTAAGGAAACTGTAATGAACAAGATTCATGTGCTTAAGTTTCCATCTGCTATAGATGGATTTTTATATGGATATTTGTTTACTAGTGTAGTGTTTTCTAAATAAGTGGACTTTTGGACACAGGTATGTGCTATAATTATTTCGAAAATAGTATTCTATAACCATGAAAGGATGGTGGAGATGTGGATACAGTGATAAAGGCGATAAGAGGCGACATAACGAGAATTACCGATGTAGAGGCTATTGTAAATGCAGCCAATTGCAGTCTGTTAGGTGGAGGCGGAGTTGACGGTGCCATTCACAGGGCAGCAGGTCCGAAGCTTCTTGAAGAATGCAGGACACTTGGAGGCTGCCAAACAGGTGACGCCAAGATAACAAAAGCTTATAATCTGCCATGTGACTATGTTATTCACACAGTTGGTCCGGTGTGGTATGGCGGGAATGACGGCGAACCAGAGTTACTTGCTTCCTGCTACTATAATTCATTGAAGGTGGCAATGGACAATGGAATCGGCAGAATAGCATTTCCGTCCATAAGCACGGGCGTTTATAGTTATCCCATAGATAAAGCGGCAAAGATAGCGGTTGAGAGCGTGCAACGTTTTGTGAGTGAGAATCGGCATTGCTTTGAGCTGATTGAGTGGGTGTTGTTTGATGATTATACTTTTAATGCATATGATTTAGAGATAGGTTATACGAGCAGTAGTGAGGATGATAATCTAAACCGTAAAATATTTTTACCATGAGGAAGATAATAAATATAATAAAAAGGCGATTTGCTCATATGCATCGTTTGGATTTACAGTGGTTGGTGAGTGTTATTTGTTCGGGCAGGATTTTTGGTGCTATGAGAAGGACTTTGATAATAGAAAAGAGGTATAACAACAGTGAAGATTGAATACGGGTTAGCAACACAAAATGATATAGAAGAACTGGTAAGATTACGGATTGCGTATATGATAGATGACTTTGGCAGTGTGTCTGATGAAGAAAGGGAAGGTATGAAGAAGCAGCTTCCTGATTATTTTTCAAGAAAACTTGGAACGGAACTGATAGCATTTGTTGCACGTGATAATGAAAGAATTGTATCTGTAGCCTATCTTCACATTATTGAGATGCCTGCCAATTCCACGTTGCTGAACGGATTGTATGCAGATGTGCTTAGTGTTTATACTGAGCCTGAATATCGGGGCAAGGGACTTTGTACTACTCTCATGAAAAATCTTGTTGAATATGGCAGAGAAATCGGACTTGGGCGAATTGACCTTAAGGCTACAGAGGATGGCTATCCCATTTATGAAAAGGTGGGCTTCAAGGAAAAGATAAACAGATACAAAGATATGAGGTATGATTTTTAATGATACTGACAATATTCCAAACGGTAATGCACTCCTAAGACTGGATTATAGAAAAATGGCATATAAATAATTTACTGTTATAAGTAGAGCTATAGCGTTCCTAAAGTGAGGTATTATGTATAACGAATTTTTAGAAAAAACAGAATATGTGGATTATGATGATTCAGGTGTTAAAAGTCTGGCAGAAAAACTTAAGAAAGAGGCGCAGGATGAAATATCACTCATAAAGAATACTTACTGTTATGTCAGAGATGAAATCAAACATTCCTGGGATGTACAGGACAGAAGAGTGACAGTTTCGGCAAGTGATACTCTCAGGGAAGGTGTAGGAATCTGCTGGGCTAAAGCGAATCTTCTTGCTGCGCTCCTTCGGGCAAATGGTATACATGCAGGATTTTCTTATCAGCGTCTGACACATGGTGATACACCTGAAACAGGCTACTGCATTCATGCACTTAATACGGTTTATATAGACAGCTTAAAGAAATGGATAAGACTTGATGCAAGGGGTAATAAAGAAGGAGTAAGAGCAGAGTTTTCAATAGATGAAGAAAGGCTCGCCTTTGAAATAAAGAGTGAAGGCGAGATAGATTATCATGACAATCATTCATATCCGGATAATGGATTGATGAAGGTTCTGAAAGAAAGCCATGATGCTATAGATATGTATCTTCATCATTTGCCGAGTCAGCTTTCATATGGTGTCACATATAAGATGGCAACATCTGATGATATGGAGCTTATGATGAGCAGCAGGCTTGAAATGCTTAAGGTGGTAAATGGCCTTGATTATAAATATGAGTATAGTGATGAGATAATTGAGAGTAGTAGAAAATAC
>JAEEJA010000044.1 GCA_016281605.1 Lachnospiraceae bacterium | reverse complement strand
TGGGTGCAACAAGTGCAGGAAGTTCAATGATTATGACGGACCCTAAGGGAGAGCTTTTTGATCTTCACTCAGGTTTTTTAAAGGAGAGAGGATACAATGTTCTCTTGCTTGACCTTCGTGATACTTACACTTCTTCAAGATGGAATCCTCTTGAAGGTATATGGGATATGTATCAGGATTATGTGGAGGCAGGTAAGGGTATAAAATTTCATAAGGATAAAATGGCAGATTATCCTGAACTTAAGAGGATGGATGGAGAAGGAGAAGAAGGTGAACCATGGGCTGAGTGGAGAGGCAGAGCCTATGCCGATCTTTCTCACTGTCAGGACGATGTATCTGTTACACGTCAGAGGTATTATGATGAAATGTATGAAGATCTAAACGACCTGATTTCTGTTATCTGTCCTATAGAAAATGAAAAGGATCCTGTATGGGAAAAGGGTGCAAGATCCATCATCATGAGTACATGTCTTGCAATGCTTGAGGATTCTGAAGATGAAAGACTTGATATGACTAAAGATAAGTTCAATTTCTTTAATATCAACAAAGCGCTTACCAATTCAGAAGATGAGTTTGCGGCCCTTAAAGATTATTTTGAAGGAAGAAGTAAGCTCTCTCAGGCTTACACTCTTTCAAGACAGGTTTTGTCGGCTGCAGATACTACACTTTCTTCTTATATGTCAATTACATTTGATAAGCTGAATATGTTTAATGACCGAGGTCTTTGCGGACTTACATCTGCTACTGACGTTCAGGCTGAAAGGTTTGCCGAAGAACCAACAGCCCTCTTTATGAAGATACCTGATGAAAAGGATACAAGACATGGCCTTGCGGCTGTATTTATCCTTTGTATGTACAAGGCGCTTATCAAGGTTGCTTCTGCAAGAGAGGATTTATCACTTCCAAGAAATGTATACTTCATACTTGATGAGTTTGGTAATATGCCTAAGATAGAAAAATTCGATAAGATGATAACTGTAGGACGTTCAAGAAAAATCTGGTTCAACATGGTGGTTCAGTCCTACTCACAGCTTAATAACGTATACGGCGAGAAGGTTGCAGATATCGTTAAGTCAAACTGTGGTATGAAGATGTTCATCGGTTCTAACGATATAGGAACCTGTGAAGAATTTTCAAAGCTTTGCGGTAATATGACCGTAAGAACTACGTCAACATCAGCATCTATCGGTGGAAAAGCGGGAGATATGAATGTTTCTTCCCAGACACAGGTAAGACCGCTTATATATCCTTCAGAGTTACAGATGCTTAACAATAAAGAGAGCACAGGAAATGCCATTATAGTTACATTTGGTAATTATCCTCTTAAAACCAAATATACACCAAGTTACCTGTGTAAGTTCTACAAGATGGGCCGTATGGATATGGAAGAGCTTAGAAGTCATATGTTTAGAGCTGATGAAGTATTTTACGACTTGGATGTTAGAAATGATATTATACTCGGAGCTGACCGAAATGAGGAAGGCGAAGAGGAGGAAGAGGAAGATTTAAGTTTAATGGGAGCCTGATTTAAATCATGAAAAAGTATTTATTAACTTTATTTGCATTTACAATGATGATTGGATTAACGCCTCAGAAAGCGGGTGCCGCAAACATTGATTTTGATTATTCCGGACAGATAGACAACATAACAGGAGAGGCCCAAAATTCAGGCGGCAAGGGGTACTCTTCACGTGTGACCATAGATAAGGATGTTATCTACAATATGTCCACAGGAATGTATGTTTTTACTGCAGATGATAATAACGTAAGTGTCAGTGTTTGTAACGGAATGATAGTGGCAGAGCCGGTTGATATAAGTATCCCAAACAGCAATTCTGTAAATATTTATATGGATGGTAAAAAACTTCCAAAGGATACAGAAGTAGTTTCAGATCCGGGAAATTATGTAATTACATCCAGTGATTCGGACCAGAATGCGCAGCTGATGAGCTTTCAGATAGTAAATGATGTGACAGGACTCATAAAGCGTTATACAATGCCGGAGGGATTTGTTATTGATTCTGTAACATATGAAGGTAAAAATACAGATTATACATACTCTGAGGTTGAGTTTAATAAAGACGGTGAGTACTATGTGAGCTATCATTGTATAGAAACTCAGATACAATACGATCTAATGGTTACTATAGACCACAATCCTCCGAATGTTGAATTTAAGGGACTGGGTAAGAATAATAAAGCAAGAGGACCTGTTACTATAAAAGGTCTTTCAGATGATTATTATGTATCCGTTACCAAGGATGGAAAGGATTACAGCATTGGTTTGAGCTCTAAGCTTACCGAAAGCGGAGTTTATGATGTTGTTATCAGTGATAATGCAGGTAATAAGATTGAGAAAAAATTTGAAATACTAATTTACTTGAATTTAGAAGCGTGGTTGTTTTTGGGGTTAATGTTTGCAGCTATTGCTGGAGTAATCATTGCTTTGATAGTAACCAATAAAAAAATGAGAGTAAGATAATAAACAGCGTAATTATGATTAAATTCAATAATCTAAAATGCTGTTAAGGAGTAATGCATGATTTTTTTAGCTTTTGGTTTAGGAGATATCGTTTCCGGTATAACGGATAGTATAGGCGGATTCTTTCAAACCTTGTTGGAAAATTATATATATAAGATTTTTTGGGGAATTGAAGTTGCCATTCTCTGGATTGTTGACGTTGCTGAAAGTGTCATCAACGTATTTACAGGTGAGGAGGAAGTGCTTTACAACAACGAAGAGACTTTCCTTATAAATGTATTTTTTCAACATGATTCGATAGATGGAATATACTCCGGTATGGCCATTATAGGCTGTGTATTTATATTCGTTTTTGCTATTATCGGAGTGATAAAAAAGATAATGGATCTGCGAGATAAGCAGCAGGGTATGACCTTAGGATCTATAGTGGGTAATGCACTCAAAGGCATAGTTATAATATTTGCATTAAATGCATTTATGCTCGTATGTATTACAACCACCAATGTTTTAACAAAGCAGATTAGCTATGCTATAGAAAACGGAACCTCCATGAAAGAAGGGGGAGATTATATCAAGTTTACGGATGAGCAGTATGCTGCCATGGGAAGGGTTTTAAATACTATTGGTAATTATTCTTTGAATCCATCCTACAGGTCCAGATATAATCTTAATGCCTGTTATAATGATATAAGGGGAGATCTTAAATTCCTGGGAGAATCGGGAGTTTTTAAGTTCCATTATGATACTAAGAGCTTAACGTGGCAAAATATAATGGAAGAGTTGGCAACAGCTTACAATTATGAGAATGAAACTACTTTGGATTCATATGATGAAGGTCTTACCAATGCCATACTCGACACTATGGAGATTTTAAAATCTCATTCTCATATCGATGTACTTGAGGAGTACACAAGACCTGAGTCTGAAATAAACAGCTCCAATATTCCTATTGATCGTATGATTTTCCTTATTGGAACCATGGGAAATCTAAACGGAGATGCTGCTGCAAGAAACTCTGTATATAATGAAAACCCAAGGTTCAACGATAATGTCAGATTCCCGTTCTTAAAGGGAGATAAGAGTATATATAATTATAGCGATGTCAGGGAAGTATTCGATCCAAGTCCTGATAAGATGAATTATTTATTGGTATATCTGACAGCAATAGGTATACTTTATGAAATGATTATTATACTGATTTCGTGTGCTATTCGTATATTTAACCTTGTATCACTTTATATAATTGCACCTCTTGCTATTTCAACCATGCCAATGGATGACGGAGGGAAATTTAAACAATGGATTACTGCATTTATAGTTCAGCTTTTAGGTGTTATCGGCCTTGTAGTTGTAATGAGGTTATTCCTGGTTTTTATGCCTATTATATGGGGACCCAAACTTGTTATTTCTTCTAATCCGTTGATAGATGTTATAGTTAAAGCACTGATAACATATTGTTTGTTGGTATCAGGAAATAAGATAAATGGTATATTTACAGGTATTCTTTCTGATAACGCAGGATATCAGGCTGTGCTTGCAGGTGATATGACAAGAGCAGTGGATGACTCTTTTGTAGGAAAAGCAAAGCAGAGTCTTTTAGGATTTGGTCTCGGCAGCTTAGTTGGCAGAAGAAACAGAGGAGGCGCTGCTGCAGGCGGTGGGGCCGGTGGCGCAAGCGGTTCCAATGGTGGCGAAGGCAAAGGAAAAAATCTGCCTGATAAGAAGGGCGGAGGCGACAGCACAGGAGGTGAAGGTGCTGATAAAGATAAGGTCGATGAAAAGGGACTTGAGGCTAATAAAAATGACAGACAAAGACTTAAGGCTGATATCGACCATGCTAAGGAAACAGGACGTCATATAGCAGGAAGCAGTAAGAAGCTTGGTGAGGGTGAGTTAGCAAAGATGGAAGGCACTCTTGGCTATATGGAAAAGGGAAAGAGCCTAAAGGAAGCTCAAAAGCTAGCTGAAGCCGATTATAAGAAGCAAAGAGCTGAACAGCAGAAGGCTGATAAGGAAGCCAAGAAAGAACTTAAAGCAGCTCCCCCTGACAGAAATAAGGCAAGAAGGATTGCTGCCGGCATGAATGAGCAGGATTATAAGAGACTTAAATCAGATTATAATTATGCAAAGGAGAATGGTAAGCATCTTACAAACGATAAGAAACTTAAGCCGGGTGAGCTTCGTCAGATGAAGGAAAATCTCGATCAATATGAGAAGATGAATAAGATTGGTCAGCCTGCAGAAGCACTGAGAGACGGATGGGTTGATGTAGGAGGGGTTAATCCTGCAACTAACGAAGTAGAGGCTCACGATATGGATATGGATGCTGTTCTTCCTCGTGATCAGGGCGATGGAGAATGGGCAAATATAGATCGCGTTCCTATAGAAGGTGAAGGTCCTGACGGTTTCGTAAATTACGGCGGTGAAGGATTAGCTGAAAATGATATTAATATAAATGATATTCCTGATGCACCGGAAAATCCTGTCATAGATGGTGGCGGACAAGGAGCTGAGGGTGTCGGAGGCACCGGAAATGATAATGAAGGTGCTCAAGGAGTAGCTGAAGTAGGAGGCGCAGGAGCACAGGATAACAATCTCCCGAATAACGAGGGAAATGGGGCAGTTCTTGAAGGACAAGTAAATAACAGCTTGGGCTCAGCAGGAACAGGTTCAGCCGGAGCAGGTTCGGTAGGAACAGGTTCGACAGGAGCAGGCTCGGCCGGAGCAGGTTCAGCAGGAGCAGGTTCAGCAGGAGCAGGTTCGGTAGGAACAGGTTCGGTAGGAACAGGCTCAGCAGGAGTAGGTTCAGCCGGAGCAGGTTCGGTAGGAACAGGTTCAGCCGGAGTGGGTTCAGTCGGAGGAGTCGGAAATCAGACATCTCAGAATAACACACAGA
>JAEEJA010000043.1 GCA_016281605.1 Lachnospiraceae bacterium | reverse complement strand
GATTGTAGATATCTCTTCTGCCTTCATACCCCGGCTTTATAGGATTCACTTCACGATACGAATCATAAAACTCATCCGGAAATCTCCCAAAAAGCTCAGTCATCGCAAGGTCCGCCTCCGCATGACCGACATACACAGCCGGATCTATCAGCCACGCCATCCCGTCACTTCCGACTATATAATTACCGGACCATAGATCCCCGTGAAGAAGTGACGGCTGCTCCGGCTCTATCAAAAGCTCCTGAAGCTTATCAAGCAGCTTTAAAACGTGACTTATATGAGACCTTTCAAAATAATGCTCCGCCATCCTGAACTGCGGTTCAAGCCTGCACTCCCTGAAGAAGCTGATCCAGGAGTCCCTTGGCTCGTTTATCTGTACAGTTGCTCCGATATAATTATCACTATCAAATCCAAACTTTCCACCACTCACAAACTCACTCGTATCCGCCAAATGCATCTTCGCCAGACACTCTCCGAATTTTCTCCAGAACCCCGGAACCCTCTCGGTCCCACTTACAAACTCCATAGCAAGAAAGGCTGAAGACTCATCAGCTCCCCTGAACAAAAGCTCCGGAACCCTGATAGTCCCAGTAGACGCAATTGCAGTGAGCCCAATCTCCTCAGCCTCAAAAAAGCCCTTATTCCTTGCAGAATTAGACTTGATAAATATACTTTTTCCATTACTTAGCTCCAGGCAGCAGGCATCATTGATATCCCCACCACCAACATAAGCCCTGCCTACTATAGTAACCTCTTCACCAAAGCAGGCTCTGATTCCTTGGTTGATGCTTTCGCTTGTAATCATAGTTTTCATTTCACTTTCTAGATGACGAACACACTAAAACTTCTGCGCTTCTCAAAAAACTATAATGATTTCCTAAGTATTAGATATCTGTTCAATAAATCCGACAGGTTTCTTTAAATCCATCTCGTCTCCTTCTATATATAGTAGAAAAGCTGGACATAATGCCCAGCTTGGTCCTCAATACCAATAACGGTCTCGAGCAACTCTGTTACCATTTTATTATGTCATATAAAGAATACTCGTTCTTTTTTATTTTAGAAACTCTTTTATATTCTTTTATGGCTTTGAGTAATAATTCGACATCAGAAAAATAATCAATTATAAAATCATAGCTTTTAACTTCATGATATTTTAAGATTTCTTTACAAAAAATACTAGGCTTATTTTCATGCTTTCTTTTATTCTCATACTTCTTAAAATCCTTTAATCGATTTTCAGCTAATATTATGAGCATTTCAATTTCTGGAGCTGTAATTATAGTCTTTATATTTACTTTGTTCTCATATGCTTTACTAAGATTAAACTGTTCTGTTCTCGAATCAATCACTCTTAGTAAAGATATTTTTCCCAGAAAACTCTTTCTTAAATATCTTCTTTCAAAATCTTTAGGTTTACATCTTGCGATAGGCTCTTCTTCAAGTAATTCTTCTCTAGAAAAAATCAATTTATCATTATCAAGAAGAATATCCAGAATGGCTCTTTCAGCTTCCCCCTCATACATACAGGCAACATATTCGTCTAGTTCCATAGTCTACCTCCTAATGTGCCAGATTTTTTAGTTTTTTCTTAAGCTTTATATATGATTGGTACGAAGGAGCCGTCCCCTTAAGCAAGTCACTTTGATAAGCCTCACTCTTTTTAATATCATTCCTTTTTAGAATGGCAGAAAGATTCTCTACCGTTATTCCTTTATTATTTCTTGTAATGTAGATACAATCATTTCTGTTTACATTATCAAGTAATTCCGGATAATGTGTTGAAAAGACAAGTGTTGCTCCATTCTTATTAATTTTATTGTCAAAAAAGAATCCCATAAGAACCGAAACTATTTCTTTGTTAAAGTGATTCTCTAGCTCGTCAACCACCAAATATCCACCAGTCGTTAATATATATTCTGCATATTTAAAGACCGTCAATCCTTTTATCGTACCTGAAGATAAATATGCATTTAGATCATTTTTATTATATAAGGTTATCTCATCTTTGCCATAGAATTTCAACCTAATAATCTCTGCCACACTGGTACCTTTTTCTACTTCCTCAATACTTAAACTCTCAATAGTAGGATCAAGGAATGTAATTAATTCAGAAGGAACATTTCCTTTCACACCAATTGTATTATTATCAGTGTAATTCATTAAATCTTTATAAGATAAAGAACTCTGAAACATTTTATTGAAAGCTATAATTATACTAACATCTGATGGTAAGTATTTTTCATCATTACTTCGAACCTCAGATTCAATGCCGGTAAAATCAGTTAGCTGTTTTCTTGTCTTAACAGTGCTGATATCTTTTTTCCAGTATTCTTCATTTACAATACTATATTCAAATTCATAATTTAGTTTATCTTTGCCTATAATTTCAGTTTTAATACGGCATATATAAGAACCTGAAACATCTTTTGCATAATAATAACAATCAAATATAACCTTTTTACTCTTTCCTAATATATCTTTGAATCTACTCTGATTAATCGGAACACTACTAAGTAAATCCATAGCAAATAGAATCACTTTAAGTACAGAGGTTTTTCCAGATGCATTTATTCCTGCAAACATTTCAATATTATTAGTATGAACTAATGGAAATAAATTGGTCAAACCATCCATTTTATCCTTTGGAATTCTTTGTGTAGCATAAAAAATCAGATCTAAATTTTCCTCAAACAAAGGAAGTCCTTCTACATTTAATCTTAAAAGTTTCATCTCCACCTCCTGATTTATCTACAGAAAAACCGTTTATAAATTTCTCTAATGGAAATAGTAGCACAACCCTCAAAATTTATCAACAGAAAATCCGTTTATAAATTTCAGAAGATAACATCAAGCAAAAGAATTCAGGAAGTATTTACTTTCCCTCTTTAAATACCTTCATCATTTCATTCGTAAGGCTGAGATTATTTGGTTGAAGCACTATATCTTCTCTCTTCACCCACTCCGCGTACTTTAGCTCATCTTCATCCATATGGATCTCTCCATCACCATCTGCGTCACAAAAGAATCCAACCAGAATATCCTGAGCCATACCCCATGGCTGAGACTTATAATATCTGATGTTTTTAACTCTAACTCCTGTTTCCTCCATCACCTCTCTGGCTACAGTTTCCTCAAGGGTTTCTCCAATCTCAGTAAAACCAGCGACCAGAGCATTATGCGCATAACCACTTCTATACCTTGTCAGAAGCAGCTTATCCCCCTTCGTCACAGCAACAATGACCGCAGGATTTATTCTCGGATAGATAACACTTCCACAATCAGGACATATAAGCGCTCTTTCCTTATCACTATGTTTCAGAGGCGTTCCACATCTACCACAGAATCTGTTTTCTGCATACCACCTCCACAAATGATATGCCGTGAAAGCAGCATACACCTCCACCATAGAAGTTCCGGAAAATGTATCACGGATTTCTCTGATCGTGTAATACGCAAGCCCGCCTTTTTTTTCATATTCATTCACGAAATCATCCTTAAAACTATCCAAAAGAAAATATCTCTTATCGTCTACCGCGAAAAGATAGATAGCCTTTTTATCCTTAACGTCAGAGCCTTTCAAAAACTCGATTTTACCTTGCACATCTCTAATCAGTATTTTTCCGTCCTTATCAAAAGCAAGCAGGTTATCCTCATCCCTGATAGCATAGTCTTTATATTCATTTTGTAATCTGCTTGGATAAATATCCTGTATCATAG
>JAEEJA010000042.1 GCA_016281605.1 Lachnospiraceae bacterium | reverse complement strand
CGGAGGAGTCGGAAATCAGACATCTCAGAATAACTCACAGACGTTAGATTCAGGTTCAGCCGGAACAGGTTCAGCCGGAGTGGGTTCAGTCGGAGGAGTCGGAAATCAGACATCTCAGAATAACACACAGACGTTAGATTCAGGCTCAGTCGGAGCAGGTTCGGTAGGAACAGGTTCGGTAGGAGCAGGTTCAGCCGGAGTGGGTTCAGTCGGAGGAGTCGGAAATCAGACATCTCAGAATAACTCACAGACGTTAGATTCAGGCTTAGTCGGAGCAGGTTCAGCCGGAGACGTAGGAACTAACGCTTCATTTAGCGAACCACAGCAGGAGCAACCGGTACAAGATCAACCGGTACAGCAGGTAAATGAACCACAGCCGCAACCGGAGGTGAATCCACAGCCTCAGCAAAATGCTGAAAACAGGCAGGTTCCACCACCTGTTAATCAATCAAATCAGGTAAACGATAATAACAATAATAACAATAATTAATATTAAGTACGAGGATTAACATGAGATTAATACCAGGAAAAACCAAACTTAAAATTGAATTATTTAAAGGTGTAACACTTGGGGACGTCTTAGTAGGTAGCGTAGGCGTTGCTGCAGTTACACTATGCATTATTTCATCCCTTCCTTACAAGTGGATAATAGGCATGGTTATATTGGCAATATTCTTTATGTTAGTTGTTCGTATCAATGATGACGAGCCGTCCTATATGTTCTTCTGGCATATGATTAAGCATTTTAACTATCCAAAGAGATATGCAAGAAAAGAGACAGATAAGAAGTTATTAAACGAAGAAGATGAAGACCAGGAGAACATAGAAACAACTGTCGATAATAAAGAAAAATCCCTTAAGGAGATAATCAAAGAAGAAAATAAAATACTTAAGAGTAAGACTGCTACTGAAGAAGAGAAGAATGCAGTCTGGTTGGCTCGTGCAGAGAGATCAGCTCAAAAGAAAAAGAATAAAGAGAAAAATAAGGACGAAAATAAAGCTGAAAATATAGACGACCTTATGCCATTTACAGGTATAAAGGACGGCTTTATAGAGTATGATGGCAAGTACTACGGAGCCGTTATTGAGGTTGACCCCATAGAATTCAGATTTTTCTCAAAGTACAGAAGAAATAATTCTATAGAAGCTTGTTTCGGAAAGGTAATCAGAGGTCTTCAGGGAGACATGGGTGCTAATATCGTAAAGGTTCAGCGTCCGATTATTTATGACGGATATCTTGATGCTGAGTACGCAAAGCTTGACGCTCTTAAGCAATCCTATGAAAGTGGTATGATTTCTGAGGAAGAGCTTAAGTCAAGAGTTGAAATTCAGTATGACCGCATAAATGAAGTAATCAGTCTTTGTACTGATGAAAAGGTTATCGAGCCATATTACTATCTTGTTTTTTTCGAGACAGATAAAAAAAGGCTAGATATTATAATCAGACAGAGCTTATCTACATTAGAGCAGGGCGAGATGGTTGTAAGAAGACTTGATAGTAAGGCTCTGGCTATTTTCTTAAAATATACTAATTCGCTTGATTTTGACGAGAAGGAGATAGACAGGATACCGGAGGATAAGTGGGTAGAGTGGGCAAAGCCTGAAAGACTCAAGTTCTCTATGAGAAAAATAGAGGTAAATGGTATCACAACACATAATCTTAAGGTTATTTCATATCCGTCTATAGTAGGAGATTCGTGGCTTGCAGGAGTTATGTCATTTCCTGCCAGCAAGGTAGTAGTTAAGATAACTCCTATGGATAGTGCGAAAGCTATACGTACCATAGACAGGTCTCTGTCAGAATTAAGAATCAGATATGCTACTACAAGTCTTGATTCTAAAAAAATTGAGATACAGGAGCATGTAAATACTCTTTCATCGCTTCTTGTAACACTTCAGCAGGACAATGAAGCATTATTTTCAGTAAGCATATATATAACAGCCTACGATGCTGTAGCTACCAGAGATAATCCTATGAGGGAAGGTTCATTTGAAACACTTCTTCCCTATGTTGCAGATATAAAGAAGACACTTAAGAGAAGCTGGAGTGAGTCCGGCATGAAGCTTTCCGGCCTGGATTTTCGTCAGGTGAAAGCATTTATCGGATCACAGGTTTCAGCCTATGACCCCATGCTTAAAGAATCAAGAGGTATACCATCCAATACTATCGCAGCCATGTTCCCGTGGATATTTGCGCACATATCGGACGAAGGTGGATTTAAGCTTGGATCAGTGGACAATGTGCCTGTATTTATCGACTTTTTCAAAAGAGATTTTGAAAGAGTTAATTCGAATGTAGTTATAGTTGGTAAGTCCGGTTCAGGTAAGTCTTATGCAACCAAGTCTTTACTGGCTAATCTTGCATCAGAGGATGCTAAGATCTTTATTATAGATCCGGAAAATGAATACTCCGAGCTTGCATCTAACTTACATGGTAAGGTTATCAATGTAGGAAATGCAAAGTACGGAAGACTTAATCCTTTCCACATAATAACCGCTTTAGATGATGATGAAGCAGGAGAAGAAGGTGGGGGTCCTGGTGGAAGCTTTGCTACACACCTTCAATTCCTAGAAGAATTCTTCAGACAGATACTTCCGGATATAGATAGAGATGCGCTTGAGTACCTGAATTCTTTGGTTGAGAGAGTATATCTAAATTTTGGAATTACGCCGGAAACTGATTTATCTGACTTTACAGCAGAGGATTATCCTATATTTGATGATCTTTACGACGTAGTACTTGTTGAGTTTGAAAGAACCAATAACGAGTATCTTCGTCAGCTTTTGCGTTCTCTTATTAATTATATTTCAAAGTTTTCAACAGGAGGACGAAATGCAAATATTTGGAATGGTCCGTCAACCATTACAACAGATGAAAACTTCTCAGTATTTAACTTCCAATCGATGCTTGCAAACAGAAATACAACCATAGCAAATGCACAGATGCTTTTGGTCCTTAAGTATATTGATAATGAGATAATAAAGAACAGGGATTACAACATACGATATGGACTCAATAGAAAGGTTGTTGTAGTTATAGATGAGGCCCATGTATTTATAGATACTAAGTTCCCTGTAGCTCTTGACTTTATGTTTCAGCTGGCTAAGCGTATCCGTAAGTACAACGGTATGCAGATAGTAATCACACAGAATATCAAGGACTTTGTGGGAAGTGAAGAGATTGCAAGAAAGTCAACTGCAATTATAAACGCTTGTCAGTACAGTTTTGTATTTGGATTATCTCCTAATGATATGGATGATCTTTGCAAGCTTTACGAAAAGGCAGGAGGTATCAATGAGCAGGAGCAGGATGATATCATTAATGCCAAAAGAGGTGAAGCATTTACTATCATGAGTCCTACATCTCGTTCTTCGTTTAGAATCGAAGTTCCGGACTCAATGGTTGAAATGTTTGAAAACAAAGGCTTTGTAAGTAATTATTTCTCAGGTGAAGAAGGTGAAGAAACCTGGGAAGAGTTTGTGGTAGATAGCAGACAAAAACATAGAGCTAACTTAGAAGACAGAAAAGGAAATGAATCGAAGAAAAGCAAACGTCCACAAAAAAATACAGTATTTACCTTTTCTGAAATATCTGAGGATGAAGCAGCAGCTTTTGAAAATAATAAAGCCCAGGATGATGAAGAGCAAGTAAAAAATGCACTGCAAAGATTTATGGAAGCTGAGGAAGCTGTTGATAAGAAAGAGTATGAAATGGCTGTCGGAAAGTTTTCCGGTATCAACTTCACGGAAGTATCCGAAGAAGATGCATACCCTCCTAATTCTTCAAGTATAAACTTCGAAGAAATTGAAGACGATTCTTCAAGCATAAACTACGAGGAAATCGATAGTGATTCATATTCAAATATTAATTTTGAAGAAGTTGAAGAAGTTGAAGAAGTTGAAGCAGTTAGTAGTGTTCCTGAAAATACATATTCTCAAGAGTATATTGACAATACATTAAGTGAATTCAAGGAGACTATGAGAGCCGAGATGGAAGAAGAGCTCTTAGATAAGCTCAAGTGGATTCAAATCGGCGCCGGTATAGGTTCTGGTAACAATGTAACATCTACAGCTGTTACTGCAGTGAGTGGTGTAGAAAATGTGGATCCGCAGGTTGTATCCGCTACTGAAGCTCAAGGTGAAATGCTTTCAGAACAAGATGAAAGTGATTCATATGATGAAGATAATCAGGATGATGATTACGAAGAAGATTATGATGAAGAAGAGGATGAAGAGGAAGACGATGACTTCAGCTTCGACTTTAATGATCTTTTCGACGACGAAGATGATGATGAAGTCGGTTCCGAATCCTACGAACCATCTCCATTTATTTTCGCTGACTTACTAAATGAAGAGACAGATAAGCTTGCCCAGATGGATCTCGATGACAGACTTGAAGAGATGGATGTAAATGTAATAGAGATATCACTCGAAGAATTGGCAACTTACGTAAAAAACAAGAGAAAAAAGAAGGCTTATTAGATTAATATAAGTTTTATTTATAGATTATTGCTTAGAAAGAGGTTTCTATGGATGTGAAATTAGTGAATCGAGGAACGGATGGTGAATTAATACTATCCGGTGACCTTGATACTAAAACGTCAAGAGATGCAGATGCTTTGTTTTTGCAAATTGCAGACAGATTTGTTAATGTAACGCTAAACATGCGTGATCTGGAGTATGTTTCGAGCGCCGGACTTAGATGTATAAGAAATTTATATATGAAATTATATCAAAAAGGCGGAAAACTCTATCTTACGAATGTTAATGATAATGTAATGGAAGTTTTTGAGATGACCGGACTAGCCGGATTATTAAACATACGTTGATTTTCAAGGCTATGTGAACCGAGCCCCAATAGCTGTTAATCCGGCGCGCAAGACTCGCAAGCGAGTCTTGACAGATTCTCGTGCGGCGCCTCGCACTACGTGCTCGGTATGGAGGATAATATGAAAAGGCAGGATAAAAAGAGACAAAAGAATATAAGAATTGTTCAGATTATCATCTTATCATTTCTGATAGGATTATTTCCTGTGAATTCAAAAGCTGATAAAGCAGATCAGAGTTCAGAAAATGTTCAGACAGTACAACCAACGGAGAGTAACAGCAATCAGGGTATAAATGATGCAAAGAAAGAAGTTAAAGAAGCTTCTGCATCTAACAATCTAAACGATGATCGTCTATCCATAACAAGAGACAGTAATATACCTGCATGCGATTCGAAAAAAAATCTTTCCTCATGGCTTAATAAGGGTTCTACAAAAGCTTTGGACAATACATACTCACTTACAATCTCAACCGGAGGAAAGTCAGGTTCTACAGTTCAGTATATCTTAGTAAAGTACACAGATGTAAATGGTACAGAAAGAACTAAGTTACTCTTCCCAAGAATAGATGCAAAACAGAGAAGTGATGCTCTTGCTAAGTACACTATATTCAGAAATTTCGGAAAATTGATGGATGAATATGATCTCAGCGACAGCTTTAGTAAGAACATGCTTGGTTCACTTAATTATACTTATAATCTAAAAGAAGAAGAGCCGCTTGGAGAGTGGACTACCCAGGACATACTTTTTCAGACAGATACAAAGATACAAAGAATAGATAACGTAGATGTTTATATGGGCAAAGGTTCATGGGCTGTACAGGGAGCAGCAATTTATAAGGTTGACAGAATATGTGGTTATGCATCTTATGGCTTTGTATCCGGAAACAGATTTTTGGATTATGAAGGCTCTATGATAGCGAGCTTTGTAAAGAAGGGCGTAAATCCGGTTTCCTTAAGTACCGGTGAAACTGACTCAATGTTTTCTCTAGGTGAAGCTGATGAGAATAAGGCAGAAAACTTTGTTATTAAAACCTATGAAGAAGGAGAAGTGAAAAGGAAACTCGCATCTAGAGATGATGTATATACATTTAGATTTGATTTTGCGGATACAAAGGATTCAGGTATAGAGTCATACTTAAATAGAGTAAAAACAAAATTACAGAATGATAACGGAATAGTAGAAGATATAGTAATGGAGTTACAGTACAAGGATAAGCATGGATGGACCAGAAAAGTAACTCTTCCGGTAATAATCAGTTCCTTTATGACTGCCAGACTGATGGAACCGAAACAAGCTATTATAGGTATGGCACAGAGAGGGGATACCATAGCATTTCAGGGGGTTTATCCTGATTTTGATAAGGTAGTATCAAAGCCTGTTCTCTATGTAGGAAAGCCAGCAAGAGAAAAAATGAGTGCTATGGGAATAGAGATCGACACTAGAAATAACAGAGTACTTCAGACAAAGAAAACTATAGATAAAGACTCCATAAGTCTTGCAGGAATGTCTATGTATAAGGGTGGATGTATGGCTTACGTTCCCGGAGGAACTGATTCATCAGGAGTTGATTACAATGGTGCAACACTTGAGTATGTATTTGATTCCCAAGACCCATTTCTTTATTATACAACAGTTGAGGAAAACGGTCGTATAATACAGGGTGGCGGAGTCGATGAGATTCCATTAACTACATACAGAAGTGGGGATCCTTTGGTTGCAAACCAGAACCTTCAGGATAAATATCTTGTAACCATAAGAACCAGCAGGGTACCTATGTCAGGAACCAAGAGTGATGTAAGTCTTACTTTAAAGTATCAGACAGTTGATAATAAAATAGAGTATACAAAGTCATATAATATCAGAAATGAAGCAACTAAGTTTATGAGTGAGTGGCCTTCATTTAATAATGATGATTATACTTACACCAATGGTATGATTGAGGGTGGTAATCTATCATTTTTCGTAGAAGCACCACAGTTAAAGAGTTTTACCGGAGCTGAGATATCACTTCTGGGTGACGACGAGTGGAACATGAGCGATTTGATAATCTCTTATGTGGAAAAATGTGGAAAGAGATTCTCATATAACATAGCTACAGAAACCATAGGCTCTAACTACTGGATAGAAAGGGAGATGGTTTCAGCTGTATTTTTCCGTTTGTCGGAAAGAGAAAAGACTGTTTCTAATGATGATGGAAAAGAAGTTAATGCTACAGGTGATGTAATAGATAAGTCCGAGGAGGGTGTATACAGAGAAGAAGAAACTACTGATCAGCTCTTTATGCCAAACCAAACTCTCAGCTTTTCTTTTGAAGATAGAAAGGTATCAGAGGGAGAAGAGGCTAGCTATAACGATGTAAGATACAAGATGTCATATGAGCAGACATCTCATAATTGGCAGTTTCTAAAAAAGAGAAAACTATACGATGTAGCTGTTAAGGTTGCTTCAGATTCGGATTATGATGATGGAAACGGAGATTCAGGTTCTAAGAATTATTTCTACTTCCAGTTGATATTTAAGAATGGTAACAGTGCCTATGTACTTGCTAATCAGCAAATATCAGGAGATGCTTTCCACTCCGGAAAGACAGAAACCTTTACTATAGCAACTAACAGAGATTATGGTGATCTTAAATCTGTTCGTATAATACCGGAAGATATAGCGGACAGTTCAGAGCCTTTCGACAAACTAAATATCGATAATATTACCGTATCAGAGCAGACCAACGGTGGTGCCTGCATGGTTTACTTTATAGATCAGGTGGGTTGGCTCGATATAGATTATCATGATGAGATTGAAGGTGCAACCATGAGAGGAAAGACTGCTCGTGGAGAGAACGAAATCTCTAAGTCCTTCAAGGTGACTCACAAGGAGAGGGCTGTAAATATCCTTTGTGAGATGACAATACTTCCATGGGATGGAAATTATAAGAATTTTGTTGGTTCCATGTCAGGAGAGATAGAGTATATAAGTAGTAGCACAAATAAAATAGAAAAGAAATCATTTGATATAGTCAGCAGAATAGCGGCTTACATGAATAAATCCGTAATATCAGGAGAAAGGGAAACAGATCCTGAAGCTGAGAAAATGTATACTGAGGAGCTTCATTCAGTATCGGATGAGAACTGGATGTTCAGACCTAATCATACAGACAGGTTTGTCCTTCCTGCTATATCAGATTTAAAGTCTATTAAAAGTATTACACTTACAGCAGCCAGCAGAAATGGATATCCGGCCAAGTTAAACATCGGAAAATTCGATGTTTATCAAGTAATAAAGGATGGTAGTGTACAGCTTAACTTTAATTCAGAGTATTATAGAAATATGAAGCTTAAGTGGCTTTGTGGAAAAACAAATGAGGGTGTAATATCAACAGAACTTCCTATAGGTACACCACTTGTTCTTCCCAAAATAACATTTGGTAAAAATGAGATTAAGTGGGAAAGTGATTCATGGGCTACACCTGTTTCGAGACTGCCTGACTCAACAGACGATACAGTAAATGTTTATGTATATCCTAGTGCTGACAGCGTAAGCGAAATGTCAACGAGAAAAGTAAAGATGGCATTACAGTATGCTATACCATTCTCTCAGTATATGCAGATTTCTGCAGACAATATGTCTATAATGAGAGAAGGCTCCGACAATCCGTACTTCTACGTCAAGGGTTTGACGGTTAAGGATTTTGTAAATGCTCAATCTCTGGCGCTGCAGTGTACCAATGCAAATATGGGCTTTGAGTATGCAGTTGTACAGCATGTGAGAGAGGATGTAGTAGTAGCGACCTACCAATATGATTTTAACGGAGCTTCTGCAATTCTTTCATTAGAAGCTGAGCCGGGTTTAAGTGTTACGAGACTTGAAAAAACAGAGCAGACCATAGCAGTATCGTTTGGAGAGGGCACTGAAGAAGCTACTTTAACGCCTGAGATGAAGGATGTAGCAGTTGCCTTCCACTACACATCAACCTTAGATAACGGAGCAAAAGAGTACAGATCTCCATATGTTTACTTATCGGATTTGGGTTACACATCCATAAGTGAAGGATTATTTGCAGAATTTAAGTATAATATTCCTTGTGTCGATAAGATAACAGGTTACTCTATAGCAGGCTACGGTAAGATAAAGGCTAATGTGGATGGTGCTTGCGGAGCAAATTACTTAGTTGAAGCAGAAGAGGAAGATCCTGAAACAGGAGAAATTACTGTTACAAAGCGCTCGCAAAGAAGCTATGCTTCATTTGCCGATTCATTTTCATTAAATGAAATTGAAACAAAGCATGACAGAACTTCAAAGAAGGAGTTTGGCGAGGGTGCAGTTACACCTGTAGAACTAACACTTACTACATCGGCAGCAACAGCTGAGTCTGAAAGCGGAACCGATGCACAGGTAAGAATGATATTTAATTACAGAAACAATAAGGGTGCAAAGGTAACTAAGACTAAAGAGGATATTACTCCTTACATACAGGGAGATGTTAAGAAATTTGAAACCGGTAAAGAGGCTACGGTTAAGCTTATGTTACCTGAGATGAATAAGGATCTTACACTTATATCCATAGATATACTTCCATACAACGGTAAGATAGTATCTGAGATTTCGACAGAGATACTTGCTGTAGATGCTTCCGGAACAAATGAAGTCAGCATAACAGGAAGTAAGAATCCTGAAAAGGTTCTCGAAAAGAATCTTAAGAGCAGAAATGCAAGTTGGAGTATATCTAAGGTAGTATGTAAGATAGGTTATGGTGAGCTTGGCCTTGGCTCTAAGATTATCGAAAGAGAAGTAAATCAAGAGTTTAACGGAGCAACCGGCGGAGGTTCACTGAGACTTAACAATGTAACGCAGATGGTTTACTACACAAAGACCGGAGGAATAAGAACACAGGTTAAGGATCATTTAAGTCAGATACTTGTTCAACCGGGTGATACAGTTAACGGTGTAGTTGTGGTAACAGATTCTTCTGAAGGATTTAGTGCAAAGGCTTACAGAATGGTAGGAGAAGCACAGGATGATGCAGATCCGTCCATACTTACAAAGGATGGAAACTTAAACTTTACATTTACAGCACCTGCTAATACATCAGGTACGGTAGATATTTATAAGATTGAGATTTCGCCTGTAGATGCACCGGATATTGTTGATGTTATTATGGTTTCTGTTGAAAGCCAGACTCCAACTCCTACACCGGAGCCAACACAAAGTCCTACAACTGTGCCTAAAGAGAGTCCAACACCTACACAGAGTCCGACACCTACACTTCAGTAGGGCGTACATAGACACCTGAAAACTAAAGTCAGGAGTCAATACATGAAGATATGGGCAGGAGATATTTTTCTCCTGCCCTGTACATAAAGCTATTTAAAATGAGGATTATAAGATGAAAAAGAAGCTGATAATTATATTGGCCATCATAATACTGGGGATATTGATTACAATTCTTCTGCTTTCTGATAAAAAATCAGGGGATGAAAAAAATAAGGAAAACAAAAAGAGTGTTGAAGAAAGTGCAACTTTCGAAAAACAGGAAGGGATAATGTTTGAGCAGTCAAACTATCCAACCTCTATCGTTGAAGAAGATGGTAATATAAAGCTTACCATAAACAGCGATAATATACC
Organism: Lachnospiraceae bacterium; assembly: GCA_016281605.1. Classification (GTDB taxonomy): domain Bacteria; phylum Bacillota; class Clostridia; order Lachnospirales; family Lachnospiraceae; genus JAEEJA01. The sequence continues at coordinate 34,251 of JAEEJA010000042.1, read as the reverse complement.
TGATGGTAAATGGAACATAAAATCAAGTATTGATTGTGTTGAGATTAAAAATGATAATAATACGTTTGAGTTTTCTCCTACACAAACAGGTACAACATTAATAACCATTATCAGACAGGTTGAGTACGAAGATTACACTTTCGATGCTCTGAAGATAAAGTTTATGGTATATGTTAATGAGAAAAGTAAAAAGCTCAAAGCTACATGCCTAGAGGATGTTGTAATAAGAGATTACGGCGGAGAAATCGGAGGAGAGGATACTGATTCACCTTTTATAATTCTAAATAATCCGGAGAATACTGATAATATTTCCAGAGTGACATTTTTCAACGGCTTTGATAATTGGGAAATAAACTATGATAACAAGGATGATCATAATGTAAGCTTTTATAGTATGGGAAATGATAATCGAGGACTCCAGTACGTAGATTTTATGCTTACAAGTGACTATGATAATATTGATATAAAAAATGCAAAAAAATCCTACAAGGAGCTCATGAAGGAGTCGAAGGATAAGAAGAAAAAGAAAGAAAAGGATAAGGATAATGAGTCCGAAAAATCGGACAGTGATAAAACTTCCGAAGAAACAATTATTTTTAAGAATACTAAGAAAAAAACAGAGGTTTTAGTTAAAGCAACCGTAAGTCAGGATGGAAGGATCAGCTTAAGCTTGGCATAATAAAAGAGGAGTGATTTTATTGGCTTCAAAGAAGAAAAATAAAGATGAGCTTTCAGTAGATGCGAAAAAAATATTGCTTGGGAAATTAACGGAAGGTCCCGGAGGATATCTTGTTATAAGGGATGATAATAGTATATTTCTTACACAAGGCTACTCGGATGGAGCTGACCGGGTAAGATTTTTCGGTATGAAGTGCAGGAATTATTATTATCAGACAAGATTAAATTATAAAAAAGCAATTGCACTAGCTGCGAAATCTTTAAGTCCTTTAGGAAGAAGAGTAATACTTAATCATGATAAAAGCGCTATTGCTTATATTATGAAAACATACGTTTTTTACCCTGCGCTGATTGTTTTTCATAAGGGTGAGACAGATAAGATTTGTCTTAGTTTATACACAGCCAGGTGCTTAACTGCTGCTTTAGCAATTAAAATAGCTAAGAACAGATTTGACAGACTTTTACCGGATAATTTTGTAAAAATAAAGGGAGAAGAAAAAAGTTTAAGTGAAAAAGTTAAAAAAAGTATAAGTAAGGAAAATATAAATAAAAAAACAGGAGATATAAAAGAAAAGCTTAAGATAAGAAAAAAGGAAGAAGAGGTTTGGGACGGAGAAAACTGGGTTCCAAAAAGCAGTTTGGAGAATAAGGATGATAAGTAAAACACTGAAAGTAAGTGCGGATCTTGACTCTATAGATGTGGTTATTCCTTTTGTAAAGGATATTCTGACAGAGAGTGGATGCGATAAAAATATGATACTGAAAATCAGACTTGTGGTTGAAGAAATATTTGTTAATATCATCTCATATGCTTATGAAGATGAGGTAGGCGATTGCACAATGGAAGTAACTGTTACAGATTCTCCAAAGGTTTTCACCATGAGTTTTAAGGATAGTGGAAAAAAGTATAATCCACTTCAAAGAGAGGAAGTAGACCTTTCTTTAGATGCCTTTAAACAAAGGGTGGGAGGATATGGTATACACATAGTGAAGAAGAGCGTAGATCAGTTATATTATAAATACGAAAATGATTGTAACATACTATCATTCAGTAAAAAATTATTCTAAAGACATATAAGTATTTACATATAAATGTGATTTAATAAAGAGAAGGTGATTATCATAAAAGAGAGTAAAATAGGGAATATAAATATAAGTGAAGAGATAATCGAAGAAGACAACAGTGAGAGCATAAATTTTAGTGAAAATATAATCGAAATTAACACCGAAAGTGTTTCTGTAAATCAGGCTTCTAAAAGCACAATCAAATCAGAAACATCAGAAAAAAATAAAGAAGAAGACAAAAAAGAAATAAAAGATGAAAAAATAAAGAAGAGCAAATCAAAAGAAAAAAAGGATAAAAAGAAAAAGCCTAAGTATAAGGAACAAAACAGAATTAAAGTAAGTATATATCCTGTTTTGATTATAGGTATGATTCTTATTTTGATATTATCTTCAACATTGATAGTTATTACCGGTTACTCAAATTTTGCAAAAGAACTGTATGATAGCTATGCTGAACAGGGATTTAAAGACGCTTCGGATATTGAAGATAATTTTAATACTGATTTGGTTTTTTTACTTAATATAGATAATCCAACCAGCAATAAAAAATTATATGATATGATGGGAATAAATAAAGAAAAAGATTATAGAGCTTTTGTATCAAATTATAAGAAAGCTGTTACTGAAGAATTAAAGAAGAATTGTGATAATTTAGATTTATACAGTGTTAATATAAGAGTTGTATCCGATGATTATAAATCCTTTACATCATTATTTAATGTTTATAATTCTTCATATAATCGGAAAAGTCTCGAATTTGGAAAAGAATATAAAATCGAAAATAAAGCATATGAGCAAGCTTATAAGAAATTAATGAAAAAGTGGAGCAGTAAAGAAACTATAATGGAATTTGCTATGGAGGATAATTATAAAAGGCATATGACAACCATTGTACCACTGAAGGGGGAAGATGGAGATATACTGGGATTATTAAGTGTGGAAACTCGTATGAGTCGTCTTACAAACGGTTTAAAGCAGTATTTTATACAGGTTGGAATTATAACATTGATTATAATCCTTTTTGGAATATTCTGTTTATCGATTTTTATAAGAAGAAATGTAGTAAAACCATTAATTGTTTTGCAGGATGAAACAGAAAGATTTGCAAATGAAACTACTGTTGGAATAGAAAAAATCGGAAAAGATATTAGTTTCGTAAAAGAAATAAGTATTTTGTCGGAATCTATAGAAAAGATGGAGGATAATACACTTATATATATCTTAAATCTGACTCATGCTACCAAGGAAAATCTGAGAGTCGGAACTGAGCTTGATGTAGCAAATAATATTCAGAGAAGTATGCTTCCGAAGAATATTTATCATGTATCGGATAATTATGATATAGGATTATTTGCCAGCATGACTCCTGCTAAAGAAGTGGGAGGGGATTTCTATGACTTCTTTATGATAGATGATAAGCACCTTGCTTTAATTATGGCAGATGTATCAGATAAGGGAGTTGGCGCTGCGCTTTTTATGGCGGCTTCAAAAATTATGATAAAAACAAGAACTAATCTGGGTGGCTCACCCGGAGAGATTATTTCTTTTGTTGATAATGAAATATCCAAGCAAAATGATATGGGTATGTTTGTTACAGTTTGGATTGGTATAGTAAATCTTGAAACAGGGCATGTAAGAGCATGTAATGCTGGTCATGATTATCCGGCAATTTCAAAGGCTGGAGGAGATTATATTATAGAAAAGGGTGCACATGGCTCACCTGTTGGATTTCTTCCGGGTATGCCTTTCCCTGAAACAGAGTTTTTCCTGGAAAAGGGAGATAGGATTTTCCTTTATACAGATGGACTTGTTGAAGCAAAAAGATCAGACAGTGAAAGATACGGAACAGACAGAATGCTTGAAATATTAAATCAGAATAAAACAGTTTCTGATGAAGAGCTTATAAAAAATATAAAGATAGATGTTGAAACATTTTGTGAAAAAGAACCACAGTTTGACGATATGACGATGTTAAGCTTTACCATATAAGGTAAGTACGCCTTACCATAATTCGTTCTTTAGAATGGAGGTACCTATGGGATACGGTATAAATGATAATAATGCTTCTCTTACAGCTGATACTGATAAGCTTGAAAAACTTATGAAGAATCAGAATGAAAAATTATATGTTGAGAATGAAAGTTTAATACAAAGCATCGACGGCTATGGTCGTATAATGAAAGCATTTAATGAAACCAAAGAGCCCCTGAAAGAGAAAGAAAAAAATGAATTCATAGTATATGCAAAAGAATTTCAAGATATGCTTTTGGAGGTAAATCAAAAGTATTTTAAGAAAGATTCTTTATCCGATGAATTAAATGCTCAATTTGATGTTATTATAAATAATATTCAGGAAGATATAGACAAAGTTAGTAACATGGATTTAAGTAAATCAAAGACTTTTAATGAACTCTATTCCGAAACTGAAGCTGTACATGAAGAGGTTAAAGAGGAGAGAGAAGAAATTCATGATCCACTGTTAGATGAGCTTAATAAAGAAGGTTATAAAAGACCGGATATAAACAAAATCTTTAATAACGCAAAAAACGGAATCAAAAGCGATGATATATATATTGAAGAGCCGAAAGAAAAGCAAACAAAAGAGCCTGCTAAAGATGAAACTCAGCCTACAAGTAGGGAGATAGAACTTCAAAAAGAAGTAAACAGTCTTAAGGACGAGATGAAAAATCTGCAAAATATGATGGGAGAACTTATAAGGCAGAACCAACAAAAAAGCATGAATAATGATTCTCCTAATTTAAATCAAAGTAAGAATCTTGCTAATTCCAAAGAAGGACAGGCAAGTGCTGATGCTGCAGAGCAAAAACAGCCTGAAAAAAGGAGACCGGAGCCGCTTGAAGGTGTAAGACAGACAAACAGCAATTATAAAGAAGAAGCTGTAGAAGAGAGTCTTATATCAAGTCAGGCTAGAGAAGTTCATAAAATCAATACATTTGCTGATTCAAAAGCTCCGCTAAAGACAGCTTCCAAAGAATTCAAAGCTATTATGAAGGATTTGTCGAAGCTTGACAGATTTATGGAGACTATAAACGGAAGAACCCGTCTTACTCCGGAAGAAATGGAAGAGTATGATAAGCTTACGCTTAAGGTTTATAATGCTACCAAAACCTATCAGAATATGAAAGAGAAGGAAAAAGAGGCGAGGGTAAGTAAGAGGAAGAAAGAAAAGAAGTCTGATTATGATGAATACAGAAGGAGAACTGTAGATACCATCCAGGAAAGCGTAAGTAAGATGCGAAAGGATATGTTTGAGAATCGTATCAATCAAAAGATCAATGAGTTAGAGACTGAGTGCATAGATAATGTACATGACTTAGAGGATGAGAGAGCGATACTTGCAGAAACCGGAGCGCAAGCTAAAAGTACAGAGCTTAAAGAAAAGCTTAGAGATAATATATCTCAGACCTTATACTATGCTAACCGTATGGAGTCACTGAAAAATGCAGGAGACCTCGCTATAAAGCCCGGAGAAAGCCTGGATAAATGCATGAAGCGCCTGGATAAATCTATAGTACCCAGACAAAAGGAGTTAGATGATATTAATAAAAGTCCTATGACAAAGCAGATAGTGGATAAGGGCGTAAAGATGACTAAGGAGGGACAAGCTCTTACAGGTGAAAACATCAAAAAATCTCAGAATGTGTACTTGGGTAGTAGGATAAGACAAAGGACACAAGAAAAAGAGATGCAGGCAAATGCAGAGAGAGCGAAGAAACTCATAAAAGAAAAGAATATTAGACAAAGAAAACGTGAACTTAACAATAAAAAAGATGCGTTAGGGCGATAATTTAACTCAGTCGGAGAAATCCCCCACCTCAAAGCTAGATCGTAGGTGGGGGTATTGACAAATTATACTCAGTCGGGGTTCAAGCTCCGACTGAGTTAAAAAGCTCCGCGAGGATGCGCACGGATTCGGATAGGTAAATGTCTGCTAAAGCAGACCCGAATCCGGCGCGCAAGACTCGCAAGCGAGTCTTGACGATCTGAACGGAGAGAAAAGTATGGGATATTCTACTATTAGGGAACATCAGGAGATTCAAAGAGATGGTCAGGCTTTAGTTAATGGTATGTTCAAGACCAATAGAAATATATATAATAAAAATAAAGATCTTGTTATATTGTTAAATATATACGGCAATAATTGTGGCGGTTTGATGAAGTCAAATGCAGGACCTTTGACCGAAGAGCAATTAATTAATTTAAAAAATCAAGCAAAGAGTATTTCTGATAAGTTAACTGCTATTAGTGAGGAGTGTAAGCAGAGTGAAATCCAAAATGCCGAGCTTTATAATCAGTTAAAAATAATGAAATATAAGATTAATGATGATTTAGAAAGATTTAATGGTATAGCTGTGGGAGATAATAAGACTTTTACACAGTGTATAACAGATTCAAGACGCAAAAAAACTAAGAATTTAAATGCCAATAAAACAATAACAGATACATATATATTTGACATATCCTTTAAAGATTATAAGGATTTATACAGAAATTCAGGAGTCAGTGAGGTAAAATTACTTGACAACTACGCATCTATGTCTGCTGAGCAGCTTAATAATCATTTTCTAAATGTTACCAACGGAAATAACATGATTGGCTATGAAGCTCCTAATGCAAGATCTGATTGTAAACATCTTGACAGATGGATTAAGAATACAGGCGACATAAATCTTATTCAGGATTACTATATTGAAAATCAGGAAAAACTTAATATATATGAAAAAATCTATCTTATGAAGCGTGTAGAGAGCATGAAGAAGATAGAGAGAATAAAGAGTGATGTAAAAAGAAAGGTTGAAGCCGGAATCGATATGCCAATACAGACTGTATTGGAGGTAAACAGAGACAAGGATACGGCTATTATTCATAACGTCCATCAGAAGGGATTTCAGTCAAGTAACAATGGATGCTGGTCATGTTCATCTGCTATACTGGCTCAGACCAGAGGAATAGATGTGGATCAGGAAGAAATTCGCGCTTACAGACCCATATTATCAAAGGCTGAGGCAGAAAGTGTATCAGAAGATACAGACTACTCATACAATGCAGATTCGGAAAATAATGTTTTAGACAGAGCAAGCGCAATAGTAGAGTTTGTTCCAAATTCCATGGTAAAAGAGTTTGAGATATATCCTTACACCGATGAAGCTAAAAATGCAGGTATAAGTCAGGATGAGTATTATAATAATGCTAAGTCTGCACTAAAGGAGCAGATTATAAATGCCATCAGCAACGATAAAAGTACGGTTTCATTTTTGGCAGTAGGACATGTAATAACCATAGTAGGAATAGAAGGAGAAAAAATATATTATAAGGATTCTGCTAAGAAAAGTGCAGGTGATCCTGATTTTACACATTTCGATAAAACCTTGGATGATCTTCTTTCGGTTCACATAGATCCTAAACAACCAAAAGATAAATTTACAGGAACAGGTGTAAGAATTACCTGGATTTCAGACATTGAGCTTGCTAAGGATGAAAAGACCCTTTACGGTATACCAAGTGAACATATATCCATGAAGGAGGACGGAGAACTAAAACTTCCTCCCGATGAGTATTATGAAAAAGGTTTGGGAAACTTAAATGAAAAGAACAAGGGTAGCGCCCTTATTTACAGAGTTTCCGGTGTAGAGGATACATTAAAAGAACAAGAAAAGCGAAATGTATATGAAAAGAAAGGTATAGCTTATGTTGAGAAGGTTTACCTTCCTAAAAAGCTCAATGCAAATCAGCTTAAGCTTAAAGCCCAAAGAAGAAGTGCGGAGAGAGAAAAAGAGCTTCAGGATCAGAATAGGGATTTACTCGGTATAAGTCTTCCTAAAAAAGAAATACCAAATAAAGATAATACTGATAAAGATATTGTTGATAATAATCTTCCGGATAATAATCTTAAAGAAGCAGACTTAAAGAAGAGTACAGAAGAGACTGAAGTTCTCAAGAGTAGTACTACTCTTAATGATGAGGGACAAAAAGGCTTTAAAGATGATTCTCTTGTCGGATATGATAGGAGAAAAAGATTTTTTGCAAATGAAATGACAAAGCTGCCCAAACATAATGAGATAGATGAAAATCAAGTTGATACATTTGTGGATCAGCTTGTTAATAATGCTATTTTAAGAGGTGTAACGGGCTTAGAAGAAGAGTTTAAAGAAGAAAACATAGATAATGCCAGGTACTCTGATAAGGAAGAATCCGGGAAAGAAACCATAGAAGAAAAGGCAGAAAACAAAGCTGAAATTAAAGCTGAAGTAAAAGAAGAGATTAAGGAAGAAGAAAAGACAGAAAATAAAGAAATTAAGAAAGAAATCAAGGAAGAGCAGCCGGTTTATGAGAGTGCGACAACAGTAAATAATAATGATTATGAGTTTCTATTTGATGAGAATCATATCATATCAAAGGAAGAGGAGCAGAAACTGGCAAAAGATTTTGGTGTAAACAAAAAAGATGAATTCGTAAAACTCTCAAAGGGTATCAGTGATTTTTTATATCATAAGGGTGAAGATAGTTTTACGGATGAGCAATTAGATGACTTAAAGCACACCTACTCGAAAGCAGGAGTAACATCTTCAAGACCAAATACCACTGCTGATATGTTTGTTTTCTGGGCTCTGGGAGCTAAGGATTTAAGCTATGAAGAAGTAAGGGATATATATTATAACCCGTTAGAAAAGCAGGATCCACAGATAAGAAAAGAGTTCTACGATTTTTGTAAGAATAATCCTATAATAAATATGGATGATAATCCAAAGGAATACATGAAGGGAATTAAGAGCTGGGCAGACATAATGATGAATGCTACAGAGAAGGTTAAAGCTCATAAAATTCCTGATGTAGACTATACTGACGAAAAAGAAGCTCTGAAGGCAACAAAAGATTTACTCTTTATAAGAAATATGGGAATAGATTTTAGCCAGGAATTTAGAAATCTTTTGGAGGTGGAAAACAATAACCAGGCGAGCTTCCAAAATTTTGCCAATGCTATGGGAGGTAACGATAAATTAGCTGAACTCGAAACATTTTGGCATGATACTCAGTCAAGTATAAACAACCTGGGAGGCTTCACTAACAGATATATTAAAGGAATAAATGTAGCTACAAGAGACGCTAAGAGTAGTTTAGAATCACTGGGAGAAGCTGCTATTGCTAAGTACTTCTTCGAAAATAATATGAAGAAATTTGCCGGAAAAGATTTAGGCACAATTGTTAAAGGATTTTCGACTAAAGACCTGATGAAATCAGTGATAGGTGAAAAAGCAAATGATTATTATTACGATGCGGTAAATGAAGAACACCTTTATGATGGCTTTGATATGAAAACAATTCTTTCATATCTGACAGGAAGTGATAAAAAACCATTTGAAGATGTTATGGCTGCATCAGCTGATTCAGTTGAAGATAAAGTAAGAACATATTTTAATGATGCATTTAAAAAGTCTTTCTTAAAGCTTTTTGAATCAGTTAAAGACAGTGAATACCTTCAGAGTATCAAGGATACTCCTGCAGATGGTATGATTGAGCTTTTGATTAACGATGAAAATGGTATTAATAAAACCAGGAATTATATAACAAATGTGATTCGTCAAACCTTTGGAAACTCTCTATATACCACCCTTCATAAGATAGGCTTAAAATTCAGCGATTTAATAATGATTGACGGAAAAACGCCGGAGAAGCTTTATGGACTTAAGTACTCTAAAGTGAAGGATCCAAACGAAAGAGAATTGCTTTATACAGCAGAGATACTTAAAGAAATGGCGCGTGGAGAAAAGCAGGTTTCTTATATTAATCACGAATTTGATAAGAATGGAGTATTTAAAGCAACAGGAGCGCACACATTAATATCTGATACTAAGAAAAATATTCTTAGAAATTATGCAGGTTATAATGCTTATAAAGAAGGAGAAAAATCTATTTTAAATACTCTTAAGAGATTTAAAGCTGAGCTGCTTCTTTGTCATGAAAGAGAAGAAGGAGCAGATGATGAGAAGGCTATAGAGGATGCTAAAAAGGAGTTCGGTAAGACAGGTTCTTCCCTTTATCAAGCACTTGAAAAAAATGTAGATGACTGTATAAAGTGTATGTCTGATGACAGAAAAACAATGGCAGAAAAGAAGGAAGCATTGGAAAAACTAAATACAGCTGCTGTTAATTATTATAGAGAGAGAAAGGGAATAAAGAATCCTTTCGGACCTAATACAGGAAAACTCAGATTAACTGCATCAAAGAATATTAAGAATGTTGTCCCGAATCTGGTACAGGTAATGGATGATCTGACACGTCAGATGTCATCTGATATGCTTGTGACACAGCAGGGTAACAGAATAAAACTCCATACATGCAATCTAAGAACTATTAAGAAATTCTTCGATGGAGTAATAGAGAACCATAAGGACACCTATAACTTACCGGAATACAAGAATACGGCTCAGTCACAGGCTCAGATAAAAGCGCATTTCGATAAGATAAGTGCTACTTCTAATGAGAAAGTAAAACTGATCAATTCTCTAAAGAAGTTTACAAATGTTGAGATGGACTTAAGCCTTGATTTAAATGATTCTGAAAGAGTACTTAAGGAAGGTGGTGTAAAGCTGTCATATAAGGATTTCGCGGTCAATTATTGCATAAAAGATTACTTAAATAACATGAATAAAAAGGATGTAACAGCCGAAAAGATCAGACAGATGCAAGAGTCTATAGATAACGGTGATTTTAAGAAGCAGGTAAATGCTCTGTATAACAATAAGCTTTTTAAGGAGGTTGTAAAGTCTAATCCGGGTAAGTATTATACAAACTGGAAAGAGATTTCAAGCAGTACAAACGAACTTCAGGCTACTTATAAGCTTCAGCTTGATACCGTAAAGGCGCTGGGATTAAAGGAATACGTTCTCTATGCCGGAGTTGTGCCTAATAATCATGAAGTTAATGAAGATGATGGCATGTATATGAGACTTACTTCTGTAGTTGTTGCTCAGATTCTTTCTGATAAGAAAAATGAAGGACTTTGTAATGAAATCCAAACCGGAAATGTATCATTGTCAGATGTCTTTGATTCCACAAACCAGTATCTGAAGGAAAAGAGGATACTTGCTAAAGACAGGCTGGGAAGGGTTGGAAATAACTTAGGTGAACAGCTAAGAAACAATAAACTTTCTGATAAAGTAAATGATAAAGTAGTTAAAACCATCAGAAAGCTTGGGAGTGAAAGAGCTGTTCAGGTTAAGCATGCAAAAAATACGTATGCACATTATGAAAATAATTCTATAAAGAAAGATGAGATAAAGAAGAGTAAAAAACATTCGAAAAATACCCAGAAGGCAATACCTAAAGGACCCCACGTTTAACTGATATTTTCAAGTAACATAAAAAAGAAGATATAATCCGGTACAAAAAAGTGTACAGGTTATATCTTCTTTTGTTTTGTAGTAAAACTTTTATTAATCAGAACATTCTATTTATCTTATTTGGACGGCTTTTCACTCTTGATAGCAGACCATTCACCATATGAACTTCCGTTACTACTCAATGCCCTTACCATAACAAAGTACTTTTTGGAAGCTTTAAGTTTTTTTATAGTTTTAGTTGCTTTTGATGAAGAGTAGATCTTAACGCCCTTCAGGGATTTACCGTCTGATTTGCGAAGTTTTTTTATTTTTGCTTTTGATGTTGAAATTGCAATCTTATAGGTTACATTATCCTGTGCATTCCAGGTAATCTTTAATGCTTTTTTAAGAGTCTTTACCTTAAGACCTTGAACCTGTGATATTGTGTTGGTTGCAAGTGTTGTAACTGCAGGGGTTATCTTATCAGGAGTAAGTGTATTTGCAGGTGCAGCAGTAGGATTAGCACTACCGGGAGTAGTATTATTGTCAGTATCATCAGGTATTTCTTCATTTACTTCGTAAACTGTTGCCTCTTCAGTAAATGAAAGGTTTCTGTTTCTGTAGGTCTTGGATTTTTCCATAAAGTCAGTAGTATCTGAAAGAGGAGTAATAGTATAAGTATAATCGTAAGCTACATTAGGAACCCGGTACTCAGGAAGCGTTTCAAATCCACAGGATGCATTTCCGGTACCACACACTGCACAGTCAACTGTTACATAGGTTTCTTCATCCGGCGACAAATCCTTGGTATGCTTAGCTTTGTTAAGCTCCTCTGCTGAGAAGTGAAGAGCAGATGTATTGATATCATTATTATTACCGGATATGAGTATTGCGCTTGTGTTATCTTTGTTTGTAACAGCCATCCATCTTACACCTGTAAGATTTCCGCAATCCTGAGGGAATGGGAATGGATAATACATATCATTTACAGATGACTTATATGTACCGACTCTTGTATAGCTGTTTCTATCATTATAGCTTTCAGAGTCGCCATTTCCGTACCATGTTATATTTTCATAATCCTTAGAAAGAATCATGGTATTGCCAACCTTAGCGAATTTCTTAGCGTTGGACTTTGTAAGATCAAAAATCATTCTGACTGTTACAGAACCGTCATTTGCAATTATATACTTCATAACTATGGTTTCAGGTTCTTCTACGGTTTTTTTATGAAGATAATTAACATCGTAGGTTACATTTATGATATTGTATCCATCAGCATTCTTTATGATTTCAGGTTCACTGTGAAGTGTAATGTAATCCCTTAAATTCACAAAGGTATGAATTGAATTATCGTTATCAAGAAGTGCTCTGCTGATGTTAGGTACGGGACCTTCTTCTAAAAGTGTTTTGCCGTTATAGATATAATTTTCTATAAAGGCCGTTTCAGGATTAAGTGTGAATTCGAAATTCTTACCACTAACTAGTATGCCCTCATCCGTATTTTTTATTTCTACATCAGAGCCTTCTATATGTGTATCTGTTTTTGGTGTCTTAACACTGATTGGAAATTGATCGTAAGAGACCTCGTATCCGGCATCAGAGTAGGATGTAGCAGTCTTTGTTTTTACAGAAATATTTAAGAAATACTCTGCTCCTTTTACTTTTGATTTTGGCATGGTAAAAGGAACTGTAATTTCCTTTGTTTCTCCTGCAAGTACCTCATCGGTGATTATTCCACTTTCTATTATCTCACCATCCTCGGTTACCTCCCAGCTTACGTCATAATTTGAGAGTTTATCGGATAGAGTTTCGTTGGTAACTGTGAGATTTCCGTTTGAAAGATACTCCTCTTTACTCTTGAACAAGAAATTTCTGTATTGATATTTAACTTCTTTTATTTCCGGCTGAGGGTATCTGTCAGCAGAAACCAAACCATTCATACAGAAGTTTTTATCTCCTGAATTATCGCCCCAGTCTCCACCGTAGCCAAGATAATAACCATCCAGTTTATTGATACCTGTAGTTTTGGCATATGGCATACCATAATAGTTCCATCCATTTTCAGGAAGCGCTATCTTTCTGGATTGGTCAACCCAGTCCCATATAAATCCGCCCATGAGATTGTCGTATGTTCTGATTAAATCCCAGTATTCCTTCATGCTTCCCACTGCATTTCCCATGGCATGATCATACTCGCAAAGTATAAATGGCATGTGGCTGTCTGATTCGCCATAGCCCACAAGAGAGTCGGGAGAGTAGTACATGTGACTCACCATATCGATACCGGTTGAACCCTTAGGACCGCCACTCATACCTTCATAGTGAACCATACGGCTTTTATCGCGGCTCTTAAAAAACTCAACCAGTTCAGCAAACATAGAGTCGGCGTAATCACCATCACGCTCAGCCCAACCTGTAGATGACTCATTTCCTATGGACCAGAAAAGGTTACAGGTTGTATTCTTAAATCTTTCATAAGAAGCAGACTGTCTTGTAAGTGCACATGTCTTAAGTTTAGCAAGTACTGTATCCTTGCCCATGTAGAGAGCGTGAGACTCATTATTGCTTTCGCACATTACATACATTCCGTATTTATCGCAAAGATAATAGAAATAATCATCATTTGGATAGTGAGAAGTACGTATTGCATTAATATTATTCTGCTTCATTAATTTGATATCATATTCATACAATTCATGTGATATATATTTTCCGGATTCAACATCTGTATCATGTCTGTTAACACCTTTGATATAAAAGCGCTTTCCGTTAAGCTTTACTGTTTCATAGTAGTCTGTATCGTTATTGTACTTACCGTCATCTGTTACTTTGGTTGAAGTAAATGAAAGCTCTCTGAAGCCTACATTCTGGCTTACACATTCAAATACCGTATTAGTCTTAGTGTCGAAGAGTGTTATAATCGCTGTATAGAGGTAAGGATTATCATTATCCCAAAGATTTGGATTATCCACTGAAAATGAAAGATGTGTATCTGATGTTTTTCCGGATAAAGTTTTACCGATTGTCTTAGAGCTTTGCGAAACAAGATTTATTTTTAATAAAAATTTTTCTTGCTTCGGTTTTCTTTTTCATGGATATTTTCCTCCTTATCCTTTGTTTAAAGTTAGGTGTTATCAGAGAACACTTTTCCTGTATTCTATGGGAGTTATTGACTCAAAATTTTTAAAGGTTTTACAAAAGTAAGATGTGTCATTGAAGCCACATTTGGCGGCAATTTGATCTATACTATAATCACTGTAGAGAAGCAGAGATTTAGCCATATCGACACGAACCTTATTAATGTACTGTGTGGGGCGCATGTTTAAGGATTCTCTGAACATGCGGCACATGTGTTGGTGTGTAGATGGGACGACTTTACACAAATCATCCAGAGTTATAGGATGCATAAAGTGAGTTGATATATATTCTTTAAGACTTTTTATCTGATTTTCATAAGGAATATTTTCGACTTCACTTCTGTCATAAAGACTTGTCTGATACACGAATTCCATGATGAAAGGATAGATATAACCGGATGCTAATAAATTTCCATGCTTGGGATGCTCTATAAGAAGCATCCTCATATGGTTTAGAATTCTGTCAAGCTCAGTTTCATCGTGAAGAGTATATACACCACCCTTTTCAAGATTGAACTTTTCAAGAATTGGTTTAAGGGCAGGACCAACAGGAGTCATCCATCTTACATCCCACAAATCTCCGTCGGGATAGTAGTGATGAGGCATATTGGCAGGTATAAAAAATGCGGAACCCTCTTCAAGATGATATTTTTTACCGTTCATTGTGAGATTTCCCGTACCGTAGGTATTATAGAAGAACTGATCGTATAAAAAACCCTCCGGACGGTAGATTTCATCTTGTAATTCATGCAAACCTATGGTGTAGAGATACATAGGAAGATCATTTACTTCCTCTGTTGAAGGATACATATAATACCAAATCATTTCATCTCCTTAATTATCAGAATAATAAATATTTTTTAAATATATTATTCTCTCTAAATACCTAAATATGTACATATTGTCATTTAATAGCTATGTGACAATATTAACAAAATAGGATGAAAGAATCAATATCAGAAGGACAAAATGTTCATATTGTTATATTATGTTACTATAAGACTAAAATGTTTTCGATTGATTAAAAAAGTAGTGGATATTTATTATTTCTTGTATTATAATTGTAGGGAATGTTTTTTTGGAGGCCAGTAATATGTATGAGAATGAAATCAAAGAAATAGTTTCAAAGTCGGACGTCGTCGAAATCTATAAAGGTCTTCTAAACCTTACAAAGAAGGCATCCGACGAAAAGGGAAGAATAGAGGGAAAGAAAAAGCTTTATTATATATCGGCTGAATTTCTTATAGGAAAGCTGTTGTCTAATAATCTTATAAATCTTGGACTTTACGATTCTGTTGATAAAGCTCTCAAGGAAAAAGGTCTTTCCATGGCTCAGATTGAAGAGGTGGAAAATGAGCCTTCACTGGGAAATGGCGGTCTTGGAAGATTGGCAGCATGTTTTCTTGATTCTATTGCTACACTCGGACTTCCGGGTGATGGTATAGGTCTTAATTATCATCTTGGACTTTTTAAACAGGTATTTGATAATAACCTTCAGAAGGAAACTCCAAACCCATGGATAGATGATAAAAGCTGGTTAAGAAAGACAAACAGAAGCTATGAAGTACGTTTCGGTACAGCTACTGTAAAGTCTAAAATGTATGAGATTGATGTAACCGGTTATGATAATAAAACCAATACTCTTAAGCTTTTCGATATTGATTCTGTTGATGAAAGTATAGTAAACGGAGACAGTATTTGGTTTGATAAGACTAATATTAAAAAGAATCTCACACTTTTCTTATATCCTGATGACAGTGATGATCAGGGAAGGATGCTTCGTATATATCAGCAGTATTTCATGGTTTCAAATGCTGCACAGCTTATAATAGACGAAGCTTGTGAAAAGGGTTCTAACCTGCATGACTTATATGATTATGCAGTTGTTCAGATAAACGATACTCATCCAACCATGGTAATACCGGAGCTTATCAGACTTCTTACGAATAAGGGAATAGAGATGGATGAGGCAATAGACATCGTATCAAAGATGTGCGCTTATACCAATCATACCATACTTGCAGAGGCGCTCGAAAAGTGGCCTATGTGGTATATGGATAGAGTTGTTCCTTGTCTCATGCCTATCATCAGGATGCTTGATGTAAAGGTTAAGGAGCACTTTGGTGACAATGATAGTCTTAAGATTATCGATAAATACAATAACATTCACATGGCTTATATCGATATTCATTATAGCTATAGTGTAAACGGTGTTGCGGCTCTACATACAGATATACTTAAAAACTCAGAGCTCAAGGCATTTGCTGATATCTATCCTAATAAGTTTAATAATAAGACAAATGGTATTACATTTAGAAGATGGTTACTTCACTGTAATCATGAGCTTTCTGCCTTTATAGAGGAAAAAATAGGCGATGGTTTCAAAAAGGATGCGGATGAGCTTAAGAAGCTTGAGAACTTTATGGATGATAAGGAAGTCCTTAATACCATAGCTGATATCAAGCATAAGCATAAGGAAATCTTTGCAGAGTTTTTAGAGAGCAGGCAGGGTATCAAGGTTAATACCGATTCTATCTTCGATGTACAGGTTAAGAGATTACATGAGTATAAGAGACAGCAAATGAATGCGCTCTATGCAATTAATAAGTATTTGGATATAAAGGCAGGAAACAAGCCTGCCAGACCACTGACTATGATCTTTGGTGCGAAGGCAGCGCCTGCTTACACCATTGCAAAGGATATCATTCATATGATTATCTGTCTTTCTAAGATAGTTGAGAGTGATCCGGAGGTTAATCCATATCTCAAGATTGTGATGCTTGAGAATTACAATGTTACTTATGCAGAAAAGGTTATACCGGCTGCAGATATATCTGAGCAGATATCGCTTGCATCCAAGGAAGCCAGTGGAACAAGTAACATGAAGTTCATGCTCAACGGAGCTGTTACACTCGGAACTGAGGATGGAGCAAATGTAGAAATTCATCAGTTTGTGGGTGATGATAACATATTTATCTTTGGTGAGTCTTCTGATGATGTTATAGAGCATTATGCAAAGAGTGATTACTCCTCAGAAGCTATATATGATGCAGATCCGGAGATAGCAAAGCTGGTTGATTTCATCATAAGCAAGGAAATGTTTGCAGTAGGTAATAAGAAATCTCTTATCAGATTATACATGGAGATAGTTACCAAGGATTGGTTTATGACACTTCTCGATACTAAGAGCTACATAGAAGAGAAGGAAAAGATGCTAGCTGCATATGAAGACAGAGAAAGATGGGAGAAGATGATGCTTAAGAATATAGCAAATGCGGGATTCTTCTCATCAGATAGAACCATAGCTCAGTACAATGAGGATATATGGCATCTATAAAAATCTACAATTCTACAAAAAGTATTGTTAATATAACTAGGAGGTAAAACATGTCAAATTCAAATGCTTTGTCAGCCAGAGACAGAATCAAGTCTCTTGTTGATGAGAACAGTTTTGTTGAGATTGGTGCTCTTGTGACTAAAAGAAACACTGATTTTAACATGGATTCAGTAAGTGCTCCTGATGACGGTGTAGTTACAGGTTATGCACTTATAAAAAACAAACCCGTTTATATCTACAGTCAGGATGCGGATGTACTTGGAGGCTCTGTGGGAGAGATGCATGCAAGACAGATAGTAAATATCTACAATCTTGCTATTAAGACCGGAACTCCTGTGGTTGGTATTTTAGACAGCTCAGGAATCAGAGTTCAGGAGTCTGTTGATGCTCTCGATGCTTTCGGTCAGATTTATGCTGCCATGGTCAGAGCAAACGGCCTTATACCTCAGATCACAGCGGTTCTTGGTAATTGCGGTGGTGGAATGGCAGTACTTGCAGCTCTTTCTGATTTTACATTCATGGAGAAAACAAGCGGAAGCCTGTTTGTTAATTCACCTGATGCTGTAGAGAATAATTATAAAGAGAAGCTTGATACTTCAGCTGCAACATTTAAGGGCGAAGCCGGAGCAGTTGAGTTTGTTTATGACGATGCAGAGCAGATGTTTGAAGGTATGAGAGATTTGATTACCATACTTCCACTTAATGCTGCAGACAACGCTGAGTGTGATGAGGTTATGGATGATCTCAACAGAGAAGTTCCTGATTTTGCTTCTATCGCGGGTGATCCTGCAAGAGCTTTTGAAGAAATATCCGATAACAATTTCTTCTTAGAGGTTTGCAAGGATGTAAGTAAAGAGATGGTTACAGGCTTTATACTTCTCGATGGTATGACTATAGGAGCGGTTGCTAACAGAAGCTTCTTACTTGATGATGCAGGACAGAAGGTTGAAACATATGAGACCAGATTAACAACTGTAGGATGCTATAAGGCTGCAAGCTTTGTAAAGCTTTGCGATAGATTCGGTATTCCGGTTCTTACATTTACCAACGTAAACGGATTTGCCGGAAGCTTAAGAGAAGAAGCTTCAATCGGTAATGCGGTAGCTACTCTTACAAAGGCCTTCTCAGGAGCGGATGTTGCAAAAGTAAATCTTATTACAGGCGAAGCTTATGGTTCTGCTTATGTAGCAATGAATTCAAAGCATATAGGTGCTGATATGGTATTTGCACTTCCTACTGCAAAGGTTGGAGTAATGGATGCAAATATTGCTGCTAAGATTATGTTCCCGGGTGCAGAGGCTTCAGTTATCAGTGAAAAGGCAGATGCATACGCTAAGGCGACTGATGTTAAGGCTGCAGCAGCCAGAGGATTTGTGGATTCTATCATCGAACCTGCAAGTGTAAGAAAACAGCTTTTATTTGCATTTGAAATGCTTTATACAAAGAGTAGATAAAATATACAATTTAGTAAAAGGAAACGAGGCAGATATGAAAAAAAATGTATTTAAATTATCATTTTTGATTCTCATGTTGGCTTGTCTCATAGCATTTACAGATACCAGCGTATATGCAAAAAAGGATAAGAAGGATAAAAAGGAGAGTACAGAGAGCTCAACTGCCCAGCAGGCAACTGCAACTGCAGAGCCTGTACCCCTGACAGAGGAAACTCTTATTACCTCCGGTCAGACCTTTGCACAGTATTATTTTTCTTATGATTTTGCACAGGTTATAGAAGCCAATGCAGGTATGATGGATGAGACAAACTTGAGAGTTTACCAGTCTTTAGCTGATGCTCAGGCACTTTATAAGGACTATGGTTCATTTGGAGAGTTTAAGGATTCTAAGGCTGATCTTGAAGGAGATAAACCTACAGCAACTATTACAGTTCTTACAAGCTCAGGAAAAACACTTCTTTTCATCTTTTCATTTGATTCAGCTACTTCAAATGTTATAGAAGCAAGTGTTCAGGGTGTTTTCAAGGGAACAGAGGATGAATCAAAGACATCTAAGTTTGACAAGGACGCACTTTCAGACAGTGCTGAGTCACTTGTTAACTCATGGTTTGATTATGATTTTAAGACAGCTAAGAAGACATTTAAGGCAGAAATCAGTGAATCAAGACTTAAGGATTATGATCAGTATGAAGAACTTAAGAAAAAGTACGGAACACTTGAAAAGATAAAGAACTACAAGACAACAATCGGAGAAGATAACGCAGTTATAGTTAAGGAAGCTAAAACTTCATCAGGAAAATCACTTCTTTTTACTGTCAACTTTGATGAAAATTCGGAGATAGTTAACTGGAGTGTTGATGAAAAGAGAACCTTAAAGCAGACTATGCAGAGAGCAGGTCTAAATGTTTTGATGGGTATGGGTATAGTATTTGTGGTACTCTTACTGATAGCATTTATTATATCACTCTTTAAAGTATTCTTTGGTGAGAGATCAAAGAGAAACGAGGTTGATATAGAGGAGCCTAAGCCTAAGAAAGCAGAGACTCCCGTTGAGACACCGGCTACCTCTGAAAATTTAACAGATGACCTTGAACTTGTTGCAGTTATAGCAGCAGCGATAGCTGCAAGCGAAGGCAAAAAAAATACGGATGGACTTGTAGTTCGTTCAATCAGAAGAAGAAAATAAACCAAATAAATGGAGGATATTCAAATGAAAAATTACACAATTACCGTTAATGGCAATGTTTACGATGTAACAGTAGAAGAGGGAAGTGCTTCAGGCGCTCCGGCAGTCGCTCCTGTAAGAGCAGCAGCTCCTGCTCCGGCAGCAGCACCGGCAGCTCCTGCACCTGCGGCTCCTGCAGCAGGCGGTGGAGCAGGTTCAATTAAAATCAACTCACCTATGCCAGGAAAGATTCTTTCAGTTAAAGTATCAGTTGGTGATAGCGTAAGTAAGGGTGATGTAATCATGATTCTTGAAGCTATGAAGATGGAAAATGAAATCGTTGCTTCAGAGGATGGAACTGTAGCAAGTATCGATGTTTCAACCGGTGATCAGGTTGAGTCAGGTGCAGTGCTTGCAACTCTTAACTAATAAATAATAATTATTGGAGGGTTTAAAATTGGATTATATAACTAATACACTTTCGAACCTTGCCGGACAGACTGCATTTTTCAACCTGACCTTCGGTAATATACTGATGATCATAATTGGACTTGTATTTTTGTATCTGGCAATAAAGAAAGGTTATGAGCCCCTTCTGCTTATTCCGATTGCTTTCGGTATGATATTGGTTAACATCTATCCTGATATCATGAAGGAAGCTTCTGATGGAAATGCAGGCGGACTTTTACATTACTTTTATTTGTTAGATGAGTGGAGTATACTTCCTTCATTGATTTTCATGGGTGTTGGCGCCATGACGGACTTTGCTCCTCTTATTGCTAACCCAATGAGCTTTATACTTGGAGCAGCGGCTCAGTTTGGTATATTTGCAGCTTATATTATAGCTATCCTTCTTGGATTTAACGACAAGGCTGCAGCATCCATATCTATTATCGGTGGAGCGGACGGTCCTACATCAATCTTCCTTTGTGGAAAGCTGGGACAGACCGAATATATGGGACCTATAGCGGTAGCAGCTTACTCCTATATGTCACTTGTTCCTATCATTCAGCCACCTATCATGAAGCTTTGTACTACTGAGAGGGAAAGAAAAATCAAGATGAATCAGCTTCGTCCTGTATCACAGCTCGAGAAGATTCTTTTCCCTATCATAGTTACTATAGTGGTTTGTCTTTTACTTCCGACTACAGCACCTCTTGTAGGTATGCTTATGCTCGGTAACCTCTTTAAGGAAAGTGGAGTTGTTCATCAGCTTACTGAAACAGCTTCCAATGCTCTTATGTATATCGTTGTTATCCTCCTTGGAACTTCGGTAGGTGCAACAACAACAGCAGAAGCATTCCTTAAAAAGACAACTCTTCAGATAGTATTTTTAGGACTTGTAGCATTTGCTTTTGCTACACTGGCGGGTATTTTATTTGGAAAACTTATGTGTCATGCGACTCATGGTAAGGTTAATCCGCTTATTGGATCGGCGGGAGTTTCCGCAGTTCCTATGGCCGCCCGAGTCGCCCAGAAGGTCGGAGCAGAAGCAGATCCTTCCAACTTCCTGCTTATGCATGCGATGGGACCGAATGTCGCGGGCGTTATCGGAACGGCAGTCGCAGCCGGTGTATTTATGGCAATATTTGGTATATAACAGTTTAAAATAGAGGTGAACTTATGGCTAAGAAAAAGAAAAATAAAGAAAACAAAGAAAATAAAGAAGTTGTTCAGATTGAAGTAACTGAGCAGAAGGACAAGGCTCCAAAGAAAGAAGCTAAAAGTTCTGAAGCTAAACCTGTCAAGATTAATGAAACTATCCTTCGTGATGCTCATCAGTCACTTATAGCAACACGTATGACCACAGAGCAGATGCTTCCGATAGTTGATAAGCTCGATGCTATTGGGTACAACGCTGTAGAGTGTTGGGGTGGCGCTACTTTTGACGCTTGTCTTAGATTCTTAAAGGAAGACCCATGGGTAAGACTTCGCAAGCTTCGTGAAGGCTTTAAAAATACAAAGCTTCAGATGCTTTTCAGAGGTCAGAATATCCTTGGTTATAATCATTATGCAGACGATGTAGTAGAGTATTTCGTACAAAAGTCAATAGCTAATGGTATCGATATAATCAGAATTTTTGACTGTCTTAATGATATCAGAAACTTAGAAACAGCTGTTAAGGCTGCTAAGAAGGAAAAGGGAGAAGCTCAGATAGCTCTTTCTTATACACTTGGTGATGCATATACACTTGATTATTGGAAGAAAATGGCTAAGGATATCGAGAATATGGGAGCTGATTCTCTCTGCATTAAGGATATGGCCGGACTTCTTACTCCTTACAAGGCTACAGAGCTTGTAACAGCTCTTAAGAGTGCCACAGATCTTCCTATAGATCTTCATACTCATTATACTTCAGGTGTTGCAAGTATGACTTACATGAAAGCGGTTGAGGCAGGATGTGACATTATCGATTGTGCTATGTCACCATTTGCACTTGGAACCAGTCAGCCTGCTACAGAAGTTATGGTTGAAGCTTTCAAGGGAACACCTTATGATTCAGGATTAGACATAGATAAGCTTTCAGAGATAGCTGAATACTTCAGACCACTTAGAGAAGAGTGTCTTGAGTCAGGTCTTATGAGTACAAAGGTGCTAGGCGTAAACATAAAGACATTACTTTATCAGGTACCGGGTGGTATGCTTTCAAACCTTGTTTCACAGCTTAAGGATATGGGACAGGATGATAAGTTTGAGGAAGTGCTTGAAGAGGTACCAAGAGTACGTAAGGATTTTGGTGAGCCACCACTGGTTACACCATCATCTCAGATTGTGGGAACACAGGCAGTGCTCAATGTAGTAATGGGCGAAAGATACAAAATGGTAACTAAAGAATCAAAGAAGCTTCTTATGGGAGAATTTGGTCAGACAGTTAAGCCGTTTGATAAAGAAGTTCAGAAGAAGTGTATAGGTGATGAAAAGCCTATTACATGTCGTCCTGCAGATCTTATCGAGCCACAGCTTGCTAAGCTTGAGGAAGAGATGAAGGAATACAAGCAACAGGATGAAGATGTGCTTTCATATGCGCTTTTCCCACAGGTTGCCATGGATTTCTTTAAGTATCGCGAGGCTCAGCAGACAAAGGTAGATCCTTCTGTAGCAGATACTGAGAATCAAAGCTATCCTGCTTAATACTATAAAGAAATAAAAATACATATAATAAAACCCTAGGTTTTGAAGTGTGATTTCACCGATAAACTTAGGGTTTTTTGGTTATATTAATTTGACAATTTAACCGCAAAGTCTTATATTTGCTAAATTTAATATTTTACTTGACTGTTCATAAAAAATTTACAATTTGTTCATAAATAAGTTGACATATGAAAGTCAAAGTAATAAAATTAGGAAAATTGATGTTCTTGAAAGGAGGCTCGCAGCATGAGAACACGTAAATTTAAAAGTGTTATAAGAGATAAAAAAGGTTTTTCTCTTGTGGAGTTAATTATTATTATTGCTGTTATGGCTATTTTGGTAGGGCTTGTAGCGAGCCAGGTTATTCCTTATATGGAAAAATCCAGAAGAGGAAAGGACCTTCAGCAGTTGAGTGCGGTTCTTTCGGCCTTTGTTGCTTCTATATCAAGTTCGGAGATACCTGTTCCTACATTTCCGAAGAACGATTTTGATTCCGGTATAAAGCTTTGTGCACCTGATGCTAATGATCCTGAGGGTAGTGCAAGTGGTATAACTGAAGAGATGTCATATCCTGAAGGGTGTAAGATATCTTATAATTTATTTGGCCTTTTTGAACCTATTGAAGGTGGAGAAGTTTATGAGTATGATTATTTCCTTGAAAAGTGTATCCTTTTCCAGGATCATATGAAGTCAAAGGCGTATAGGTCATGCTTTGAAGGTAGTGGATATGCGAGTGACCCTGCTAATAACAGAACTGTTGAAGATTGCTTTATAAGAGTGAATTACAGTTCGGATTCAGGACAGTCAAAAGTGTTTATGGCAGGAAAGCCGGAACTGTGTGCAGCATCTGAGTAATAATGGAGAGGTTTTTATGAAAAATAGTAATATGTTTAAAAAGATTTCATCTTCTATAGCTATTATAGCTATATCGGGATTAGCTCTTATTGTTAGCAGAAGAAGAAAGAAAAATAAATAATAATTAAAAATAATAATAAAAAGGTGGTCCGTTTTTCGGACTACTTTTTTGTTTCATAGAGAAAAATAACTTGCAATAAGTAAAAACAAGACTTATAATGTTTTAGTATGTGTTTATATTCCGAGACTTCTGAAGTGTGCAGGTCTTTTTCACGTAAATCAGTTGGAGTTTATTCGCGTTACCCGGTCCTGCTAGACTTGAAATAATACATGCATACTTCAGTGGTTTCGGATTGAATAAAAACACAAATTTTTAAATTGAAAGGAGACATGATATGTCTTATAAAACATATTCCATGGAGCTTGCCGGCAGAACACTCTCTGTAGATATCGGAAGAGTGGCAGCACAGGCAAACGGTGCAGCTCTCATGCATTACGGAGATACCACTATATTATCGACAGCTACTGCGTCTGATAAGCCACGTGAAGGTATCGATTTCTTCCCATTATCACTTGAGTTTGAGGAGAAGATGTACGCAGTAGGAAAAATCCCGGGAGGATTTAACAAGAGAGAAGGTAAGGCATCTGAAAATGCAGTTCTTACTGCCAGAGTTATCGACAGACCTATGCGTCCTCTCTTCCCTAAGGACTACAGAAATGATTGTTCTATCAACAATCTCGTTCTTGCTGTAGACCCTGAGTGCAGACCTGAATTACTTGCTATGCTTGGTTCTTCTATCGCAACAAGTATTTCAGATATTCCTTTTGACGGACCTTGTGCAACTACTCAGATGGGACTTGTAAATGGTGAATTTATCATAAACCCAAGCCAGGAACAGTGGGATAAGGGTGATTTACAGCTTACAGTAGCTTCTACAGCTGATAAGGTTATCATGATTGAAGCAGGAGCTAATGAGATTCCTGATGATGTTATGATAGATTGCATCTACAAGTGTGATGATGTAAATAAAGAAATTATTGAGTTTATAAATAAAATTGTTGCTGAAGTAGGTAAGCCTAAGCATGAATATACCAGTTGCGCTATACCTGAAGAAATGTTTGCAAAAATGAGAGAGATAGTACCACCTGAGGAGATGGAGGTTGCTGTATTCTCAGATGATAAGCAGACAAGAGAAGCTAATATTGCTGCAGTTACTGAGAAGTTTGAGGAAGCATTTGCTGAGAATGAAGAGTGGCTTGCAATCCTTGGAGAGGCTGTTTATCAATATCAGAAGAAGACTGTACGTAAGATGATTCTTAAGGATCACAAGCGTCCGGATGGTCGTGAGATTACTCAGATTCGTCCTTTAGCTGCTGAGGTTGATATCATACCTAGAGTTCATGGTTCAGCTATGTTTACACGTGGACAAACTCAGATCTGCGATATCGTAACCCTTGCTCCTCTTTCAGAGAAGCAGAGAATAGATGGTCTTGATCCATATGTTACTGAGAAGAGATATATGCATCATTACAATTTCCCTTCATATTCAGTTGGTGAGACTAAGCCAAGTCGTGGACCGGGACGTAGAGAAATAGGACATGGAGCTCTTGCAGAGAAGGCACTTATGCCTGTTATTCCGTCAGAGGAGGAATTCCCTTATGCAATCCGCGCCGTATCCGAGACATTTGAGTCCAACGGATCAACATCACAGGCTAGTGTATGTGCTTCATGTATGGCACTTATGGCAGCCGGTGTTCCTATTAAGAAGCCTGTAGCAGGTATTTCATGTGGTCTTGTAACCGGTGAGACAGATGATGATTACATCGTTCTTACTGATATTCAGGGTCTTGAAGACTTCTTCGGAGACATGGACTTTAAGGTTGCAGGTACTCCGGATGGAATTACAGCTATTCAGATGGATATTAAGATTCACGGTCTTACCCGTCCAATAGTTGAAGAAGCTATCAGACGTACACATGAAGCTCGCGACTTCATCTTAAATGAAGTTATGCTTAAGTGCATCGCAGAGCCTAGAAAAGAGCTTTCAGCTTATGCACCTAAGATTCAGCAGATCGCTATCGATCCTACTAAGATAGGTGATGTAGTTGGTCAGAGAGGTAAGACTATCAATGCTCTTATCGAAAAGACAGGTGTTAAGATTGATATTACAGATGATGGTAATGTAAGTGTTTGTGGTGAAAGTCAGGAAGGTATCGATGAGGCTATAAGACTTATCAATATCATCGTAACTGACTTTGCTGAAGGACAGATACTTGAAGGTGAAGTTGTTTCCATCAAGGAATTCGGCGCATTTATCGAGTTTGCTCCCGGTAAGGAAGGTATGGTTCATATCTCTAAGATAGCTAACGAAAGAATCAATCATGTTGAAGATGTACTTACACTCGGAGACCATGTTAAGGTTAAGTGCTTAGGTAAGGACCGTATGGGAAGGATGAGCTTCTCCATTAAAGATGCAAAATAATGTATTTTAACATGTGTCTGATTAACTGTGACTGATCTAAAAATGTGCTTGACGGATGCATGTAAGTTTGATAAAATACTAGAGTTGTTGATTTTGGGTATATCCCCAATCATTATAAAATATGATGACATTCCGCTGTTACGGTTATAATGATAGTATTAAGATTATACATAAGTATTAAGAATGTCGGCAAATTAGGAGGAAATCATGAACGATATTATTAAAGAAATCGAAGCTGCACAGCTTAAGGATGAAGTTGCTTCATTCAGAATCGGTGATACTGTAAGAGTTCACGCAAAGGTTATCGAGGGTACCAGAGAGCGTATCCAGGTATTTGAAGGAACTGTTATCAAGAGACAGAACGGTGGAGCAAGAGAGACTTTCACAGTTAGAAAGTTCTCAAGCGGAATCGGTGTTGAGAAGACATGGCCACTTCATTCTCCAATCATTGACAAGATTGAAGTTGTTCGTTTAGGTAAAGCTAGACGTGCTAAGCTCTTCTATCTTCGCGACAGAGTTGGTAAGGCTGCTAAGGTTAAGGAACTTGTTAGATAATAACCTACAGTTTAAGAATTGATTTTGTTGAAGAATCCCGTTTATATTGTTATAATATACGGGATTCTTTTTTAACTTATATTAACATAACAAAAATGTGGAGGTTATAACATGTGGTGTCCTAAGTGTAGAAATGAGTACAGAGACGGGATTTTTGAGTGTAAGAGCTGTGGAGTCAAGCTGGTTGAGAATGAACCTGTTGATATGCTTGAGCTATGTACATATACTGATTCAGAGCTTCCTGAGAGAGTAAAAGAATTTCTTATTGATTCAGATATAAAGCCTATAGAAATCGAAGAAAACGAAGATGAAACATTTTCTCTTTATGTACCAAAGACTATGGAGAAAAAAAGTATTAAGGTTTTCAATGCATTTATGGAAATGTATGAGGAGGAGCTTTTAGAGCGTCAGGCTTCTCAAGAGAAATATTCTCAAGAGAAAAAATCTCAAGAGAAATATTCTCAAGAGAAAAAATCTCAAGAGAATAATTCTGCGGAGTATAATAAAGAAAGCGATTCTTCCCAGCCGGATGAAGATGAGGATGATTATGATTATGATGAGAATGCTTCCTACGATTGGGATGCAGAGGATAAAAAAGAACTTGAAGATATTATAAATGAAGCGGACTTTGAGGAGAAAGCAACTCACTTTAGTTCGGATGAAAATGATGATCCAAGTTCAGTTGTTTATTCATCATCTACAAAGTATGTTACCGAAGAAGAAAAGTATAATGATTATAAGTTCTCAGGCATAACATTTATAATCTTTGGTATAATCGGAGGTACTTACCTGACATTAACCAAGCTTGAGATAATACCAATTAATTATAATAATATAGTATTTGGTTTTATATGCGCGATATTTGCAGCTTTTATAATATACGGAATACGCTCACTTCTTAAGGCTGCAGAGGTAAAGGTGCTTATCCCTGAAGAGCAGGAGAGAACAAGAGTTATCAATGAATGGTTAAAGCTTAATGTTACATCGGATATAATCGATTCATGGGCAAACGAAGATGTTACCGAGGCTGAGAATGACCTTCTTGTTATGGCTCACATAAGAGAAGCACTTGTGAGAGAGTATCCTGATTATGATCCGGGATATCTTGATATGTTAGCTGAGAAGTACTATGAAGAATTTCAGGAAGAAGAGTAAATAAAAAGGATTTATGGTTTTATTAAAACCATAAATCCTTTTTTTTGTTTCAATTGATTAAGTATGTTTTTTTACTTAAGTCCCTTAACTACCTTCTTAAGTGAAAGAGCAAGTACTCTGTCAATCTTATTTGGTGCAGCAGGTGAAACCGCTGATTCAAAGTTTACATATAAGAATTTTCCATCGATTTCCATATCCTCGTTAAGATAAGGAGTAGTAATCTTTTTCTGTATATTTCCTAAGGTCATCTTTTCCTTTCCTGACTTCTTAGGCTTGTAAATATCTATCTCATGTGTAGTTGAGTAAGCTCTTGATACGAGAAGGTATTTTTTGTTGAAGACTATACCCTGAACAGCGCTTGGGAGTGTCATGTTGTAAGCCTTTGTAAGTACAAGGCCGTCTTCACTGTCTAAGCTTATGTAGTAGGCATTAAGAGTTCCGTTAGCTTTTTCATCGTAGGTACCAACCCAGAGCATATCATTTCTGTAGGTGATAAATGATGCCTTTGTTTCGGTCTTACATTCATAATCAAATGTGATATCTACACTTGCAGACTCAGAAGCGAGGGCTTCCTTTAATTTCTTAAATGAGAAGCATGCAATAGAGTTATCAGCTGATGTTACCCATATATAAGTTCCGTCGAAGCATACACCACCTACATGTGCTGCATTTGGAAGGCATAATACCTTTCTTAATGCTTTGTTTTTCTTGTTTAGTACATAAAGCACTGAGTTTTCTTCTTTATCTCTGTCATAGGCTGAGATAAGTGCGAAGTTTTTAGCTATTGAAAAGCCCTGCGGACACATATTTGTACTCTGGAATCCGTTACAGTCAGTTGACTTAAGTCCCGGTATAATCATGGACTTGTTATACTTAGCATAGTCCTTAACGCTCTTCCAAGCAGCACTCGCTAAGACTTTCTTCTTTGTTTTGTAAAGATAAGCATCTGTATTTGTTGTAAATGTACCGAGTGTTGTTATTTGGGCTTCGTTTGACCAGAAGCTTGGGAAATCCTTCTCAAATGCCGTCTTATAAGCTGTTACCATAAATGAAGTGTTGTAACCTGATGGGATATCGTTAATTGTAGTCTTTACAATAGTTCTTCCTTTTATGGTTTCTTTAAGATCATAGGTTCCCGCTGCATTCTTCATGTAAACCTTATAACCGGTACAACGAGCAATCTTTTTCCACTTAATTCTTACCTTGGTAGTTCCTGCTTTAGCGGTAATGACCGGTGCATCCGGAAGTGTAGCAATTTTTATGACATCAGACTCAGCACTGGTATGATTAGTATCAAGCGTATAAGCTTTTATATAATACCTGTATGCTGTAGCAGAGGTTACCTTAGTATCTGCGAAGCTTTGCTCAGTTGTATTTGCATAATAATCATACTTACCTGTGGTTGAGTTGTACTTGTAAATAAGATATCCGGTACACTTGCCACGACCTTCCCATGAGATAGCAACTCTTGAAGAAGTAAGAGCGTAAGTGATTTTATTTGGAACCTTAGGCTTGGCAACACCTACTATAGTGCTTTCAGCACTTTCTGAACCTGTATCATCCTGAAGAGCTACGACCTTGTATTCATACATAACACCTGATTCTACGGCAGAGTCAGTGTAAGTTGATTTACGATCCTTTGAAATAACCTTAAATACAGTCTCACCCGGAGCTTTACGATAAACTCTGTAGCGGTTTGCGTTCTTAACAGGTGACCAATCAAGTACGATTGCATTAACCTTTTCCTTTGTAACCTTTAAGTTAAGGATGTTATCAAGGTTAGCTGCATTGGTTGTAGATGCTTGAATAACTGTTCCGGATCCCTCGACTATAGAAATCTCATTGTTATAATCAGGTACTGAAGCCTGAGGTTTAACCTGGAAATAATAACCTGTATTTTTTGCAAGCCCTGTTACATCAAACTCTGTATCTGTTGTGCTTGCAAGAAATGTATATGTTTTATTGTCGCTACTCTGATAGATGTTATATGAAATCGCAACATTGGTTGCAGGATTAGCATCCCACTTTAAGTCAATCTCAGTGTTGTAGCGATTTGTAACCCTTAGCTTTTCTACAGGATAAGGAGGGGCTGTGACGGTTACTGTATCAAAATCATCAATTACAGATGATGTATCCTTACCATCCTTGAGATGAGTGATAACTCTAAAGATATAAGCATCAAACTGATTTAGATCCTTGATTGCGGCTCTTGATTCATCAACACCTATGATTATACCCTTATAATCCTTATCACCTTTCTTCTTATACTGGAAGGTATAGTGACTTACTTCAGTAACATCATCGAGTTCTCCGTTCCAGTCAATAGTTATGGCTGAAGCAGAAGCTGCTGATGAAACCGTAACATTTTCCTGTGAAAGAGTAATCCTGTAATCATCGAGATCCTCGAGTGCGTCTAAGGAAGTGCTTACTTCAGAAAAATCACTAACAGCCTCGGCCGTATCTGTCTCTTTAGCGATTGCAGGCGCCTGGGTTGAAAAAGATGTGATAGTCATAGCAATAGCAGCACTGAAAGCTATCAGTCTTTTAAGAAAAGAATAATTTTTCATGTTAAAAATCGACTCCTTTGTTGAAATTTGATCTTTTGTGATATATAATATAT
This sequence comes from Lachnospiraceae bacterium, assembly GCA_016281605.1. Taxonomy (GTDB): domain Bacteria; phylum Bacillota; class Clostridia; order Lachnospirales; family Lachnospiraceae; genus JAEEJA01. Next base: position 3,271 of record JAEEJA010000042.1, on the reverse strand, counting down.
CGGTGTGCGTCAACATACATCCCTATTACACGTCTAATTACCACTAGGATTATATATACATAATCAGTAGTGCCCAAAGATGTAATATTACCCACATCTTGTATATTGTAGTGTATAAATTTATATTTGTCAAAGCAGTAATCATGGTTTAATAAAATAGTAATAAATATGTGAGGTCTTATGTTTGGATTTATAGAAAAAATCAAATATATGAGGATTCGAGGCAAAATGATTATAGTCTTCATCATTGGTGGAGTCATCCCTCTGGTGTTTAGTGTTATATATACCAACTATCAAAGCCGTGAAATGCTCATAAAGACAAGTATAAACAATCATACTGAAGAGATAGGAATAGTAGGGTCTTCAATAACTGAAAATGTTACGGTTCTTATGAATGTTATCAGATCCATATGTTACGACAGAAAGATCGCCCACATGGCAACCAGGGATTATAGTTATAAGACCAATGATTTTTTGGAGGATGCCGGAAGCTTAAGTATAGTAGATACACTTAGAAATTATTACAGACAGTCTGTTGCGGATGTTACTATATATTTGGATAATAAGACTATTCCACTGGATACATATGACAGGACCAATAACTTTCAGTATTTGGATTCTCAGACAAAATCTAAGGACTGGTACAAAAAGACAGTTTCTACAACTCAGGCTGAAAACTGGTTTTTTGGGGAAGAGGTTAAATCCTACAATTCCATACAGGTTTCAAGAGCTATATACGGTGAGGGAAACAATGTAGTAGGCGTTGTAATGGTTACTATGGAAGACGTTCACCTTATAAATGTGCTTAAAAACATTAATATGGACGTTATGGTCTGCTGTGGAAAGAGTATCGTTTACTCTAATTTTCTGGATAAAGGTCAGTATGACTTTGCTATGGAAAAAGTGGATTTTAAAGAAGGAAATACAGATACCAAGTATATAAATCAGGGAAAAGACAGGTATCTGATGTTTTTAAAGAGGATAGATTCACCTTCTGATGAAAATATTTATCAGCTGATATCATTGCAAAAGTACAATGATATGCTATCAAGTGTAAATAGTATGACCCTTAAATCTATGATTCCATCGGCTATAGGAGTAGTTGTGTCCATAGTGCTGATAGTTGTATTCGCATTTGCTTTTGAAAGGCGTATAGACGGACTCTCAAGCAGGATGAAGCTTATAGCAAAGGGGTACTATGATAAAGTAAAGCCTATGCAGGGAGATGATGAGATTTCCCGTATATATGCTGAAATCCTTCACATGGCTGAAGAGATGCAACAACTTATGGAAACTGTGATGGATGAAAAGGTCCAAAAAGAAAAAATTCATACAAAGCAAAAGGAAGTGGAATTTAAAATGCTGGCAAGCCAGATTAATCCTCACTTTTTGTACAATACACTCGAAACTATCCGTATGAAAGCAGTTGTTAACAAGCAACCTGAGATAGTAGAGCTTGTAAAAATGCTTGCAAAGATTATGAGGTATAATATTCAGGTTTCTGATTCTAAGGTCTCACTTCAGTCAGAGCTTGATATGAATCAGTATTATTTAAAGATACAAAGTTACAGATTTGGAGATAGAATTACATCAGAAATAATAGTTGATGACGATGTGGACACCCACGCCTCGGTTATGCCGCTTATAGTACAGCCTTTTGTCGAAAATGCCTTTAGACACGGACTTGAAGCGAAGGAGTCGGATGCACATCTTACCATACATGCACGTATGGAAAATGAAAATATTGTTATAGATATAGTTGACAATGGCGTCGGAATGAATTATCTTGATTTAGGAAATGTCAGAAATATTATGAACAGCCCCGATGTTGAACCTACACATATAGGTGTGGCAAACGTTAATCAGCGTATAAAGATGGCTTATGGGGACCAGTACGGTGTAACCATAGAAAGCGAAGAGGGAAAGGGAACTTCGGTTCACATCACATTTCCTTATGAAAGAGAATAGATTTAAGATAGATAGGAGTTTTTTTGAAACATGAAACGTAAAACAGTCAGCATAAACAGTTTGATAATACTTATAAGCCTGGTAGCGCTTATAATAGAGGTTTGTGTATATTATCTTACAACAGGGTCATACGGAACGGTTGTTGTATCATTTATAGCAGCTCTTGGCATATCTTATTATTGCTTAGAAGCTTCGTATGATTATAATTATGGCTTTGTAAGTGTTGTATTTATGACGGTTTCCAGCTTTTTGATGGCAGGAGCCCTATATCTGTTTGGTACAAGTCTTATAGATTACAGATTCAGTCTGGTCTATGTAGTTTTGGGTAACTGGGTAATACCTTTTGTGTTTAGTACTCTTAGGGAAGTTAATGACGTTGCTGACAGGTTTTCCGGATACGAAAAATACTTTAAGCGCATGGTGAGATTGTTTTTAGTGTTTTACGTATTTATAATAATAAAACAGTTCTTTATAACACCAATAGTTCCGCCATTTCAGTTAGAGAGCTTTGGTGCTCATAATTTTATACCATACATGTCTACAGGACAGTATTTTGAAACAGCATTAAGACAGGGTATTCCTTTGAGAGATGAGTACTATTATCTTATAGAACTTATCTGTATGGGATTTCCGGCTGGTTTTCTGATTGCATATTCAAGAAAGAATATGCATATGATATTGCGTATTTTACTGTACATCGCCATTCCGGTTGCACTGGAACTTGTCCAGTACGCTTATGGTGTGGGCGTTGGCGTGATAGATGATGTTTGTACATTCCTGGGAGGAGAAATACTCGGAATAATCATTTATCATCTGTTGGATGCGGTGTATATGTATAATCATAAAAGGCACTTTATGGAATCTAAAGATTCAATTAAGGGATATTTTATAAAATAACTCTTTAATGATTTTGTAATATGTGCTATAATCATCACATTAACTAAATTAACTAGGAGGAATAGTAAAGATGGCAAACAAATGGGTTTATATGTTCAGCGAAGGCGACATGAGCATGAGAAATCTCCTTGGTGGTAAGGGTGCAAACCTTGCTGAGATGACAAGTATCGGACTTCCGGTACCTCAGGGTTTCACAATTACAACTGAGGCTTGTACACAGTATTATGAGGATGGCCGTAAGATCAATGATGAGATCATGGCTCAGGCTATGGAAGGCGTAGCTAAGATGGAAGAAATCAACGGAAAGAAGTTTGGTGATTTACAGAATCCACTTCTCGTTTCTGTTCGTTCAGGTGCACGTGCTTCTATGCCGGGTATGATTGATATAATCTTTAACCTTGGTTTG
>JAEEJA010000041.1 GCA_016281605.1 Lachnospiraceae bacterium | reverse complement strand
CACTTTATGTTTATTATCCCAACCTGTATATGTATGATACCATAAATCTGCCTTAAAAGGATTCTTTACAGGTGTCTCATAGGTTATACCACCATTTTTAGCACTTGGATAACCCACTCCAAGCTCCTTATATTTAATTCTGTGACAGGTATAATCCTTAATTAGAGGAATATCTGACGGATTCATCTTCAGTCCTTCTTCTATAACAGTACCAAGCAAGTGTCCACTTCTCCATAAGACGTTATCCTTTCCACCATCAAAAGCTCTTCCGAGATAGCGCTTACCTTCCTCATTAGCAGGTTCTCCAGGAGCAAGATTAAGCAAATCAATGCCAACGTGGTCTATAGCATCTCTATCATAAGCAGTTCCATCTACACCTGTCTGACCTGCCCATGAACGGGTAAACTGCTGCCACTGTGTCTTGGATTCAGGATCCTTATACCACTCCCACTTAGCATCTGGATCTGATGGAAAAGATTTCATCTGAGCATTTACAAATTCCTGAAGAACTTCCGGAATGGTAACTCTTTCAACGTAATTCACCAATGCCGAATGCATATTCTTCATAAGGACCTGATCGTTTCTTATGTTTACTTTTTCCATATAACGACTTACAGAAGTAGCTATAACTCCAATAAGAACTGCCAAAGCCCCAATTGTAATCATCATTTCCACAAGTGTAAAACCACGATTATCCTTAACCATGGATTTAAATAATGATCTTCTTCTCATAAAAACCCCTCTTTCATACAAAAATAGGATTTAAATATTATTTTACATATAAAAATGTATACCTATCCTTATAATCGAATTATAAAGCTCTTAGAAAGATATGTCAAGATAATCTTCATAGATTTTTATAAAAAAATTTACAATTTGTTCATAATTAGTATTTTTTAAAATTTATATCCTTTATATTTGTTTTTTTATATAGAATCATCTTGTCTAATTTACAATAAGGGCTGTTCAATTATCGAACAGCCCCTGTTTGTAGGTATTCTTATATATAATTAAAATCCAACTACATAATAATCACAAATGTCATATCACATACTTATGACACTCTTATCTTTATACTCTTCTTTCTTCCGCTTTCCGTAGTTGCAGTGATAACTGTTACTCCCTTTTTCACGCCCGTTACTACACCGGTTTCATCTACAGTGGCGATACTTGTATCCTTACTGCTCCATGTTATGGATGTAGTTGCATTCTTTGGTTTCGTAACAGCCATAAGTAATCTTTTACCATCTACCTTTACGCTCTTACCTCCCTTGATTCTTGCCAGGCGCTTTGCTTTCTTAGCTCTTTTTAGTACTACAAGATTAATAGAAGCACTTGATGTCTTTTTCTCATCCTTATCATAGGCTGTAACTGTTACCTTAGCTCTTCCTGGTCTAAGCGTGGTTACGGAACCATCATCTGTAACAGTTGCTACCTTCTTCTTATTACATGTAAACTTAAAAGTATCTGTACAATCATCATTTGAGTAAAACTTACTTAATGTAAAAGTAGAACCTTTTGATGTATATACAACCTTTGTATTACCATAAACACTTCTTATTCTTAAGCTTTTTGCAGGAGATGTTATGGTTATACTACAAGTTGCAGACTTACTTCCTGCCTTTGCTGTTATAGTTACACTACCTGCTGCAAGAGCGGTTACTACACCATTGTTTACTGTTGCTTTTTTCTCATCACTTGTGCTCCACGTAACTGTCTGATCAGCATCAGCCGGTGAAACTGTAGCTTTTAGATCGACAGTTTCTCCTCTCTTCATACTGAGCTTATCTGAAGAAAGCTTAACTTCAGTTACATCAGGCTTATATCCCTTCTTTACAGTATAAGAAACACTTGTGCTCTTTCCTGTGTACTTACTTGTTGCTGTTATGGTAACTTTACCATCTGCTAAAGTAGTAACCTTACCTGTTGCATCAACAGTAGCTATACTATTATCGCTTGATGTAAATTCATATTCATCAGGATATAAAGCAGCTAAATCCTTATCCGCATCATCATATGTTATATTCACTTTAAGCTGAACAGTTTTTCCAACGTCTAAAGTATTTGAAGCAGCCGGCTTTCCTGTTGATGAATCTACAAGTTCAACCTTTCTTGCAGGCACACACACCTTCACTGTAAGGTATGCTTCAGAACCATCCTTACTTCCATATACCTTAATCCTGGTTTCGCCACTCTTCAAAGGTGATATAGACATAGATGTAGTTTTACCGGTATAATTATTACTAACTGTTCCAAGCGATACCACATCCTGAGCTCCAACTATTTCCCACTTCACATCATCTACGAGTACACCGCTCTCATTCTCCGGTACAAGTTCACCTGTAACAGTAGCAGAGCTACCACCTACTGATAAGAAGAGAACTGCCCCGCCATCCTGAGCTTTAACATTTTCAGAATTAAACTTAATTCTTGAAACAGGTGTTTCTACATAATCCTTTTGAACAGTTATAGAGAAGGAGAAGCTTTGACCTGTACCCTTACCCTTTGCGTAGATAGTAGCTGTTCCCGGTGCTACACCCTTAATCTTATTGTTTTCATCTATACTTACTACTGAATCATCACTGGTACTAATTTCATACTTATCAGGATACTCTTTTCCAACCTCCTGATTTTCTTCGCTGTAAACCGGTTCTAGTTTTAAAGTAAAGAAATCATCAACATCCAACGTTTTATTGGTAAAGCTGATACCCTTTGTTGCATCTAAAAACTTCATGGAAGAAGCAGGAACCACTACCTTTACTTCCAGATCTTTCTTTGATACAGAGTTTCTTCCCTGAACCGTAACAGTAGTATTGCCTGCTTTAAGAGGAGTAAATGCCATGGTTGATTTTAAGTTTCCATAATCATTTACCGGCTCGCCAAGAGAAACTATATCAGTTCCAGTCTGGTCAAGTGACCAGCTTATATCGTCAGATAACTCTTTATCTATGTACTCTGCTGTAAGATTTGCAATAACATTCTCAGCATATCCGCCAACAGGAAGGTAGAGAATATTTCTTTCTATCTCTTCATCATCCTTTGTTTCCTTAACCTTATCAATCTTACCGGATTCAAACTCTATCTTAGTAACAAGATTATCTCTCACTATTACATGGAAATCGTGGATAGCATTAAGTGTCATACCACTAGGAAGAATAATGGTGGAAGTTATTCTTATATCCGTTTCTCCCTTCTTTTTTCCTTTAAAAGTAAGTGAGTTTTGCTCTCTGGTTACACTTATATAATCATTAGAATCATGAGTAAGGAGATTGTTGCTCTCATCAGCAGAGTCCTTATCCTTATCGGTTATTGCCATACTTACTTCAGATACACTAAAGTTTTTAAAGCAATTAAGAGTTCCATCCTCTGTCTTATCTACTATTATGGCTTTTTCTTCATAAGGATTAGACTTTCCATCTATTGTCTTTTTGTATCTTGAGTTAATGGTTATACTTCCGGAGTACAGACCTGTCTTACTACTCTTATCACCAAATGTATTTCTATCCCATGTAGCATAGAACGGTAGAGTAAGAGAACTTAAATTCTCACAATCTCCAAAAGCTCCCTGACCGATACTTGTAACATTCTCACCTACACTTACAGTTGTAAGATTATGACAATTATAGCAAATGTTATTCGAAAGGCTTGTTAGCGCTGATGGGAATGTAATATTCTTAATTAAAGTATTAGAAAAAGCATTGGAGCCAATATCAGTAAGTCCTGTTGCCATAGAAAAATCTACAGAGCTTATTCCTTTTATGTTATGAGTAATACCATAATCATCAGTATAGCTTATATGTGAATCACTAAAGGCCGATGAGCCGATAGACTTTAAATTAGGACCAAAGGAAATCTTATCCATGCTTTTACAAGTATTAAAAGCTTCATTTCCTATGGATTCCAATGAAGAAGGAAAAGCACATGAAACCGTGTTATTAATTATAAATCCTTCTAATGCAAAATCCGCAGCAAAAGCATCATTTCCGATTTTCTTTATAGAAGCAGGAAGCTTAACCTTTTTTAATCCGAAAATTGTAACATTTCCTTCGTTTTCTTTAGTTTCAACCTTTCCATCTTTATACACTGCACAATCAGCAAAAGCAAAGTTAGGTATTTCCTCCAAACCATCTCCTAAGTAAGCTTCTTCTATGCTAAAGCAGCCTTCGAAGACATTCTCACCTAAAGCGTTACAACTATCAGGTATTATAACCTTTTTTATACCTGTTGGGGCGTCAGGATAGCCACCTTCGGATGAGACATAAGATGCACAACCATTAAAAGCACTTTTACCAATTGACTTAAGTCCATCCGGAAAAGTAGCCGTTCCTTCATCCCTTTTACTTCCGGTATATACAGTATCAAGACTATTATCAGTTGCAAAAGCAAATTCTCCTATCACCTCCAAAGAAGAAGGTAATTTAACTTCCTTTAACTTTGGACAATTATAAGGTTTATTTACAGTATTTGTAGTTCCACCGTAATTAAGGGCTTTTTGCTTTTCAACACCAAAGCAGCCCGATGGAAGCTCTTTAATTTTATTTCCGTTAAAGTTTACATATACCAGCTCTGAACTTCCCGCAAAGCCTTCATCACCTATTGTTTCTATAGAATCAGGAAAGTCTATCTTTTCAAATGCATTCAGCACAAATGCATAATTACCTATATTTTTAAGCTTTGTAGCAGATTTTATAAGGCTACTGCCATCAACATTGATTAACTTTGTACACCAGAAGCCATAATCCTTAATAGTTTCAAGCGCTGGAGTCTTTCCTTCGTTAAATGATACGGAAACTCCACTGAACCTATATCCGCTTTCCGCGTCTATTCCTTCATAATTAGGTTCTATAAGGGAACTTTCAAGAGAAAATGCGTACTCCGGTATTTCCTTTATGCTTGTTGATAATTTTATATCCTGTAACCAGTTATTATATCTGAAGCACTGACTTTCAAGAGTAGTTACACTATCCGGAATAACTATCTTTTGCATCATTGTAGAACCAAAAGCCATCTCACCTATAGATGTAAGGGTATCCGGAAGCTTTACAGACTCTTCCATAACATCATTACCAAAAAGATATGCTCCTCTAAAGCAGTAGTTTTCTATTCTCTTTAGTTTTGTTAAAGACAAATCAATAGATATAATATCACTCTGTAAAAACGCTGAAGCTCCGATACTTTCAAGAGTCGAAGGAAGCTTATCAGCGTATGAACCGGTAGCACCCAAAGCAAACTTAAGTGTTCCTGTCTTAGCAAATGCCAATTCATCGATATTCTTAAGAGATGTATCCAGAATTCTAACATTTCTTAAATAACTACAGTTATTAAAAAGCTGAGCCGGAACTCTTCCCTTTCCTGCAGCACCTGTTATCTGAGGTATGCTTACACTTGTAAGCGATGAGCAACCTGAAAAAGCTGCAATTCCAAGTTTTGTAACACTTGATGGCAGTGTTGCAACTGATGCATTGGAAAGCGCTGCACAACCAAAGAAAGCATACGCCCCCACGCTCTGGATATTGGAAAGATTAATATCCTTAAGGGATTCACATAGGTTAAATGCGTAGTCACCCATAGTAGTTAGTGATGTAGGTAAAGTTATACTTACAAGGTTATGACACTCATTAAACTCATAATCATCTATAGAAGTCACACTTGTACTACTGCAATCAAGAGACTTAAATGTATTGATAAGTCCTAAACCTGTTAAGCTATTTACATTAGATGGTAATACTAATTCAGCATTTGTAAGGTACTGCCTGGCATCAACAATAGTTAAGCTGTTAGCAGCTCCTGTGTAACCTGCTGCTTTTGCCTTTTCAAATACATAAGCTCTTAGATTAGAATCTTCAATCTTTGATATAGTCCAAGCAGTATTAATCTCACCCTCATGTGCCGATACTGTCTTTACTATCTCAGTAGTCTGTAACACATTGTAAGGTAATGGTATGCTTAGCACCAATGATGAAGCAACCAATACGCTTACTACACGCTTTGCACGTTTGATAAGTTCTTTTCTTCTCATTATAAACCTCCATATTAAACGTAGATTGATAAACTTTTCTTATAATATCACTATTTTTTATGCAATGCAAATAAAATAAAACACTTCTTAATTAATCTTTTCCCAATTATCTAAATCAAATATATTATTTTCAACAGAATATAAGGATTTATTATATATATCATCTATATAATCATCGTAATGAGGAGTAAAGTCTTCATCCAAAAACACCAGTTGTTTACCATTTTTAGCATCATTTGTTATTTTCTTTTTTGTAAAGGGATTGATTGGATTATCTATTATCCCTTTTGTTGCAATAGTCGGAACATCCGCATTAGTCATAAACTCATCCGACACCTTATAGTCCTTTGAATTAAAATCCTTAACCATAAGAAGAGGATTAACATCCATTATATCAAGAGTTTCATCGTATATCATACTTTTAAACTGATTAAGATCCGCTCCATGGTCTGCTGCGACTATAATTCTGGTGTTATCGAAGACATCATTTTCTCTTAAGTAATCAAGCCACTCTCCCACCTTCATAATCGCCGCCATATTGACATGATAAGTATAGAGATAATCAAGAATTAAATCCGGTTTTCCCGGTGCACTTCTGACTCCTGATTCAAGAGATGTATTCTCCAAATATTCTTTAGGTATATAATCGGGTAGTTCCAGTTGCATGATAGAATGAGCCGTATTATTATCCATTTCAAAAAAGGTGTTTATTTTCTTATCTGTTATTCCTGTAAGAGAATCAAGATTTTTTAAAACCGCATAAGAATTAATAAATTCTTCAAGTACAGTATTAACTTTTTCGTACGGATTTAAGTAACTTCCTTCGTCATATATATAATTTTGCAACATCACAGGTGTGCTTTTAAAAAAGCTATAAAATATAAAAGCTCTTTTTCTCATATTATCGGTTTTATCGGAGAATCCTCTGTTAATCCCTTCACCATCATACTCGTAGACACCCTCTAATCTTTTTGCCTTTATATCTGGATAATCGTCAAAAAAGTCCTCTTCAAATACAGAATTATAATTAGTATAAGGAAGGTCACAAACAGTGGTCTTAAACCCATTTTCAGAGAAAAGAACAGGAAGCACTTTTAAAGCCTCATTGTTTTTATCAACCAGCTTCTCATCTTTTCTTTTATCCATCTCTTTGGGAGTATACTCATATCCTCCAAAGAGAGCAGGTGCGCCATTCTTTGTATGTCTGCCATGTGAAAGAGTATTGGGATAATAAGTAAATCCTTCGAATTGCTTTTTTATCTCAGGCTTTTCTGCGAATATGTATGGCAAATAAGAACTAATCTCTCTGTCAATCATTAGGACTATGACATTTTTACCTGTTTTAGACAATTCAAATACAGGTTCTATATCCTCCTTCGATATAGTTTTAACATTTTCAAGATTGCCTTCTTTAATATATGAATCATATTTTTTATTAATTGTTATAAAATCACTAATTCCTATTACAAGACTTACCATAGCAATAGTCAGCGATAATGTAACGATAATTTTATTCTTTTTTCTAATAATATAGATTAAAAGTGCAATGCCTAGTACAACTGCAAGATTAATCAGATTGTTTTTAATATTTATATAATATAAATCAAATTTTAATTCCTCTTTAAAGAATAGTGTATTGGAAAGTATTCCGAGACCCTTTCCAAAAAACATAAAATCTACCATACTCCATAGTGAAAGAATCGTCATTATAAAAATAATTATGTTTTTACCCTCTTGCTTTAGCATGCTGTAAAAAAGAAAAATCCACACGGAGAAACCCATAAAAACAGAGAATGAAAATATTATATACCTTATAGGATTAAGAGGATTTTGATTGTCAACAAAATCAGGAATCGAAGACTTTATAACACTACCGGGAATTACAACACCCAGGAAAAATACACCAAACAAAAGAAAGGTAATCGGTGCGATCCGATTATTATCATAGGTGTACTTTTTCAGAAAATCTCTCTTAGTATAAACATTTCTTGGATTTAGTATATACTTTTCGGATACATATATTAACACCGGTATCTGAGTCACCATAGAAAAGTATAAATAATTATAAAACCTCTCGGAATACAAGGAATGATAAACATCTGTTATTAAAGCATAAATAAAACCAGCCACGCCTACCACAGAAATAATGACAGAGATATCTCTTGCAGGCTTTTTTAACAGCTTTAAGAAAACATTTTTCAACAAGGAATACAGATTGTTGCATGTCCAGTACAAAGCAAGGCCTGAAGGACTGTTATAAAGAAGCACCAAAAAGATTAAGGCCAACAAAAAAGGCTGTAGCTTATCCCATCCCCCAAAGCCTTTTGTATAAATTATTGAAGAAAAAAAATTAAAGGCTGTCATTACGATGGGAAGAATATTTAATGTAAAACCACCTATCTTAAGGATTGCATCCGGCTTAGATAAATCTTCTATGAATAAAAAGCTAACTCCGTCATAGAGCCCTTCACTGGACATAAAGTAGTAAGCCGCCATGAAGAAAGGAATCTGAATAAGTATAGATAAACTGTTCTTCAATGCGTACATAGGCTTGTATCCTTGCTCTTCATAGTATGCGGAAAGCATCATAAACCTCTTATCACCTTTAAATGTTGCTTTTATGTGCTTAACCCACTTTTCCATGCTCTTTTGCTTTTCTCTTTCTTCCTCCTGCAAAGCATCTGCCTTTCTGTACAAAGGCAACGTGAGCGTACTAACGACAACACTCACTCCAATAATTGCTAAACCTGGATTTCCAAACACTTTTATCAATAAAGCATATGAAACTTCAATTATTAATTGTAATGGATATATAAATATGTTCCAAAGAAAATCTGCCACGTCTATTACCTCTGATTATTATTATCAGTCCCCTCACCTTCGCTTTAGTTTAGCGGTGATGGATTTATCCGACTGAGTTAAACCTTGTTCCTGTCTCTCCCTTTATTCCCTTCATCGCCTTATCAACTGAGGTTATAATAGAGATTCCGTCTTTATTCTTCTCTACGAACTTTACAGCGGCCTGAACCTTAGGAAGCATGCCTTTACTCGAGAAGTGTCCTTCTTCCATATACTTAGCAGCTTCATCAGTCGTTATCTCATCTAAGTAGGTTTCATTCTCATCACCGTAGTTAATGGCAACCTTTTCACTTCCTGTCAGAAGTAAGAGGATATCGGCGTGAGTTACTTCTGCCAAGACTTCTGCTACAAGATCCTTTTCTATAACCCCACTTGCACCTTTAAGTTTTGCGCCCTGCTCAAGCACCGGGATACCTCCACCGCCGGCCGCTATTACTACCTGATTATCCTTAAGAAGGGTATTTATTGCGTCCTCCTCGTATATTTGCATAGGGCGGGGCGCAGCTATTATTCTTCTGTAGCCACCTTCTACTGCTTCAACGAAGTTACCTTTCTCTTTTTCTGCCTCAGCTTCTGTATAGTCCATAACCTTTCCTATAAGCTTTGTGGGATTTCCGAAAGCAGGGTCAAATGCGTCCACTCTTACCTGGGTTATAAGCGTTACTACAGAGCGATATATGCCTCTTTGTATGAGACTTGCTCGAATCTCATTCTGCAGGTCGTAGCCTATGTAGCCCTGACTCATAGCCTGACATATGGATATAGGTGCAACCTCTGCACTTGGTGTTAACTGACTATGTTCCCTCATGGCAGCATGTATCATACCAACCTGCATACCATTACTGTGAGTTATGCAGACCTTGTAGCCCGCTTCCACTATGTCTGCTATGCTTTCTGCTGCTCTCCTTACATTTTCCTTTTGCTTTGGAAATGTGTTGCCAAAGGCTGAATGACCTATAGCTACAACTACTAATTTCTTTTCACTCATATTTTATCTCCTCTTATTTCTTTATTTTCTTATGCCTAATACTCAATTTTTCTTGAGCATTATCTGCTAATTTCAGGCAATCCTGTTCTCCACGCTTCAGCTATATGCGTATAATGAAATATTTCAGCACTAGCCTCACTCCTACCAGACAACCTTAAACTTAACCTTCAGATTAGCACCATCTGT
>JAEEJA010000040.1 GCA_016281605.1 Lachnospiraceae bacterium | reverse complement strand
TCTCACCTCTCTTAGGGATTGGCTATTACCACTACTTATGAACGGTCAAGCCACCATATCATAGGTCTGCTGTAAATTATCATTTATCATATATCTTAATAGGAATATGGAGGTTTAGTTGTATGTCGGATTTTAAATATGAAATAGTAGAAGAAATAGCAGTTCTTTCAGAAAGCCCAAAGGGTTGGAGAAAGGAACTTAACAAGGTTTCATGGAATGGTGCTGCTCCGAAGTATGATATTAGGGACTGGGCGCCGGAGCATGAGAAGATGGGTAAGGGTGTCACTCTTACTGAAGAAGAGATGCAGAAGCTTCTTGAATCTGTAAAATGAAAGGATATTTATTGGTTTGAATAAAGAAAAAATATTGAAAGAGGCTAAGAAAAGAGTACATGACCAGTCCGTTATGGATGCTGAGGATGATAACATCATTTGCGTTTTGGACAAGCTATATGATGAAACACATACTCATTCAAAGATTATAGCGTATTTACTTGAAGTGCCTACTTCAAACGATAACAAGGAAAGCTTTTTGAGTTTGTTTCTTAAGCGGATAGATGTTCCGGCTGAGTATTTAAGTACGAAAAAGTGGACCATATACAGAGAGCGTACTTTTGACGAGGGCAGGATTGATTTTGTTTTGGAATCATCGGAATATGTAGTCGCTATAGAAATGAAGCTTGGTGCGGGCGACGGAAGTCATCAGCTTGAAAGGTATGATAGGTTTTGCAGGAGCAGACACAAGGAATACGGCTTGTATTATCTTACTATAGGCGGATATGAGCCGAGCGAGCAGAGCGTAGGTGGTATTGATGTAAACAGGCTTCACTGTATCAGTTTTTCTAAGGACATACTTGAATGGCTTGGTGCTTGTCTTGGCATTACTGAATATGGAGGATATAAATATTCTCTTATAAAACAGTATATCGGAGCTGTCAGGCAGATTACAGATAAAGGAACGACGTTTGGTATGAGTGATTTGATAAAGGATTCAGAAACGGCATTTGCTGTGGTGGAGCTGCATAATGAGCTGCAGGATAAAATTGCTGCAGTAATGAGTGATTTTCTTAAGGCTCTTATGGAGTATTTAGGGGAAAATACAGACAGAGAATATATTGTTGCTTCGCTTGATGGTAATGAGTATTATTTTGAGACCGGTAAGTCATATCCGGGTTTTTATACGATTCTGGATTCGATACAGGTAAATACAGTTTTATATCGTTTTTATTTTGCGGTGGAAGTGAATTACAAATTATATGTCTATTTTGGATTTGACAGGGTAAAGAAAAATGGCGAAGAAGAGAATATCAATATAGATATGATGCGCAAGAAAGACAGAGCTTTTTGCGATAGATGCTTGGAGCGAGTCTGGCAACTTGATATTAGAGATTTGAAAACAGAGAATGATATTTATTGGGTATATGTTGAAAATACAAAGGGGGAGAAATTGGACTTTAAGCATTGGAGCGACAGTGTTATCGAGCTGATTGATGATATGGATATTCAGGTCGAGTACATAGGGGATTATATAGTAAACCGGATATTAAAAAGAATTTGATTTTGTGGGGAGATTACATATGGCAAAGCATAACTGGAATGAGATTACGAAAGATGATGTTATCAAGGCGATTGAGGCTTTTGATTCGGAGAATCGAGAACATCCTGAACCGAGATCTACATTTTTGCTTTATGAAGGGAGAAAATATCCTGCCAAACATATTAGGGGCATGGCTTATCAGATTCATTATGGCAGAGAAATCAGCAAGGAAGAATACGCAGGCGGACAGGAGACGGTAAGATTTTTTGATAGGTTGGGTTTTGAGACGCAGTACACTCACAGAAATATAGATACCCACCCGGTAAAGAACATAAAAAAGAATACTTTGACAGGACAAGTTAAGAAAGAGAACAATCCAACACCGAAGGTGGTACATAGTGACCTTTTAAAGTCTAAAAATATCACTACAGTACATAAGAACGAAAAGCTATCGGATAAGAAGATAACAATTCCCGCTAAGGGTGTAATAGAGCAGAAAAACGCTCTACAGTTACATCTGAACAAACTTTGTGACGGGGATATCGTATGTGAGAAAACGTATCCTTGGATGAAAACACCTTCTGAAATAACGGAAGAATATAAGTCTTTATACGATGCTCTTAGCGGATATCGTGGTAATACCGGATTTGCAAAGAAGAATGTGACACTCAGATGTGATTTTGTATGTGAGAGTAGAAAGCTCATTATAGAATATGACGAGCGTCAACATTTTTCTGAAGCAAGACGGGTATCACTTATGGCATATAATGATGTTCCGGTTCATTTTGACAGACAGCTTTGGATTGATGCGTGTAGAGGCATTCAGGCAAAGGATAACCAGCCTGCGGACAGAGATGAGGTTCGTGCATTTTATGACAGCGTAAGGGATATTGAAGCAGCGAAGAATGGTTATACGCTGATTCGTATTATGCATGGACAGATTGATTTTGAGCAGGATGAAGCAAGAGAGCAGCTTAAGGATATACTTGGTTTCAGAACAAATGCTGGAGAGGAAAATGGGGTTGAAATGAATAAGCAGAAACCGCCTTTGAAGATCGGACTGTATTTGCAGACAGATGAGCTTTACGGAGACAGGCAGATATTTAATGATGCTATGGATGTTGTCAGAAAGTCTGATATTGACATCCTTGTATTGCCTGAATTTTCTTATGTTCCGTATGATGATGAATACAGAGATGCGGATTTTCTGAGTGATGAATGCGTCAATCATCTTTACGGCAAGACTTTAGATCTGAGCAGGAGCATCGGCAGAGCCGTTGTTGTGTGTAATCAGGACAAGTTCGGAACTATTATGAGCATTTATGCCTATGCCTTTGCAGGGGATGATGAAACAGAGTGCAAGGATTATATTAAGCACACCATGACACAATATTCCGCTTGTGATATTGAGGCTTATCCGGATTACGCAAATGAGACATTTCAGCCAATCATTTATAAGGGATATCGTATAGGGCTTACGATATGCTATGACTGTAATCACGCAATATTTAGCAGAAAATACGGATTAGCCGGAGCAGATATCATACTGAACAGTACCGGTGGCAATGTAGTGTTTGACAAATGGCACAAGTACAATAAAGCTCGTGCCATTGAAAACGAATGCTTTACTTTTGTGACCATGGGTGGAAATGGAAATAAGGAAAATCCGAATAATTATGTATTTGGTTTTACCCCACAGGGCAAGGAAATGAAGCCTTCTCTTTTGAATGGTACATATAACGGAAAGAGAAATGTTTCCGGTGGGATTTATGTTTATGATACCGCTGAGGATGACGGAAAAGCGGAGATAGATTCAAGTTTAGGTCAGACGGAGAATCCTAATAAGAAATGTGATATAGCCATTCCGACAGAGGCGGTTATGGATTTTGTAAAGCAGGGCAGAAGATTAAAGGATAATCTCTATGTG
>JAEEJA010000039.1 GCA_016281605.1 Lachnospiraceae bacterium | reverse complement strand
TCTAGGCTATATAAAACATCTCATGATGTTTTATTCAAAAATTACTGTTTTACTATTGACTTTTAATAGTTAGTCTATTATTAAAACTGTATTACCTGTAATAATTATCTTTATCTATAAGTCGCTTTTCAAACTCTTCCTTTGGCATAGGTCTGTCATATAAAAAACCCTGTATAATATCACAACCTATGGATGTGAGAAAACTGGCCTGATCAAGAGTTTCAACGCCCTCTGCCAAAACTTCTTTATGTAATTCCCTAAGCATGCTTATCATATTTTTAAGAACTATACGATCATTATTCTGATTAAGTCCTGCTACAAAGGAACGGTCAACCTTAACTACATCTGCTTCCAAATCCTTCAAAAGACTAAGCGAAGAGTATCCGGTACCAAAATCATCTATAGATACAGAGATTCCATTTTCCTTCATCACACTTACAAAAGCATGCATCCTATCATAATTATCTGCAGATACCGATTCAGTAAGCTCAACTTCTATGTGCTGCGGGTTTATACCATGCTTTCTGACTATGGTTAGAACTATATCCGCAAAATCCTCATCATAAAGATGTTTTCTGGAAAAGTTTACCGATACTCTCAAGGGTTCTATACCACGTTTTTCCCAATCGTTTATATCTTCACAAACCCTCTCAAGCACGTAAAAATCAAGCTGACATATATTATCATCCTTCTCCAGAGTCGATATGAACTCAGAAGGCGGAAGTATCTCTCCATAGCGGTTCCAGCGCACCAATGCTTCACAACCGCAAAGACTGTTATCAAGAACAGAAACCTTAGGCTGATAATAAACCAAAAATTCTTTAGAAATCAATGCATCCGAAAATACAAGAGAAATCTTCTTTGAATTGATTTCGTCCTCTATCATCTTATCTTCAAACCAGACATAATCACCATATCTACCTTGTTTCGCAATATTTATCGTGGTAGATATAGCATTCATGACACTTGAAGGGTCATCCTCTTCTCTTATAGATAGAATTCCCATCCTTACTTCAATCTTAAATCCTCTTGGTTCACCGTTTATATTAATCTCACAAACCAGATTATCCATAAAGGATATAAATGAGCCCATCTTATCCTTCTGAACAAGAAGCACGAAATTATCGCCTCCAAGTCTGCCTATACACTCATCTTTATCCATGAAAAGATTTATACGTCGAACAAACTCGCGCATAATCTCATCACCATAGGTGCTGCCAACCATCTGATTTATGATCTTGAAATTCTTAATATTTAAGAAAATGCCGTTATATAATGGCAATTGTCCTCTCATCTTATGCATACTGCAACGCTTCATAAATTCACCGGTTATCAGCGCTCCTGTAAGCCCATCACGAGTTACTGCTTCATGATATATACCGACAAGCCTTGATCTTCCGTAAAGCAGATACAAAAGGTAAACAATTGATTTTATGCTTTTTCTTTCTTCTTCACTGAATGTATGTCCATTAATAGCATATATATTGAAAACCGTAGAGCCGTTCTCACCGGTTATATAGCTTTTTGATATACAGTCTTCACCAACATTGCCTGTATTGTATAATTCAATATACTTCATAACCTCCTGCATTCTAAAGACGGTAACAGGCGCCATGTAATCAATTGCAATCTTCCCGATATTTAACTTAGCCGCAACTGAAGATATATTATTCTTAACATTATCATTAAATTCATCTATAGACTTAACATTCTCAGTATTCAACTTCGAAAAAAAATCAACAAATTCATTAAATGATACATCTTTAGCCATTCCTTCTCCTCCCAATTATAAAAAAGATATATCTAAAACCTTAAAAAGTCGTAATACCCCAAAAATATTATATCATATTCTCCCGAAAAACTCAAGTATCATCGGTATTATCTTTATTTTTTTGATATGAAAACAAAAACCGCCGAAGATAAGACTCCGACGGTTTTTGTTCATGTTCTTATACACTTAAGATAACTTCTGCGCGTACTCATTAGCCATAAGTTCTTCTTTATCATCAAGTGGAGTAAGGTTAGCATCACCATACTTTCTCTCTAATGCCTTTGAAAGCAGGTAGTCAGAAAGACCTGGATTCTTAGGAAGAAGTGGTCCGTGAAGATAAGTTCCCACTACATTTTTATATATAACACCTTCTGCTTCCTTACTATCATTGTTTCCAAAGCCGTGTATTACCTTTCCCAGAGGTTCTACATCGCCTAGGTAGGTTCTTCCACCATGATTTTCAAAGCCTGTGAGAGGCATCTTTACGATATCACTCTGTATGGTAATATTTCCTATAAGTCTTCCTTCACCCTGTTTTGTATACATGTCAACCAGCTCAAGCCCCTGTATCTTATCTTTTCCTATCTGGTAATATGCGCCGAGAAGCTGATAACCGCCACAGATTGCTATGAGAACACCACCATCCTCTACAAAGGCTTTAAACTCTTTCTTCTGGGCTGCCAGCCTGTCACAAACAAGCTTCTGTTCTCTGTCAGAGCCACCTCCTAAAAGAACTATATCATATTCACTAAAATTGACATTTTCATCTATGTGTACTTCTTTTACTTCTGCTCCTATATTTCTCCATGTAAGTCTTTTTGAAAGACATCTGATATTTCCTCTATCACCATAGAGATTTAAAAGATCCGGATACAAATGACCGATTTTTACGTGTTTTTCCATATTTTTATAGACCTTTCCAAATTGATTATTATTTATAATTTTTAGCGCTTCTCCATACCTTTAAGTAAGCCTCTGGTGCTGAAAAGTGCAGTATAATTAACAAGGATATAGAGGTTCTTACTACCCTTCTTAAGCATGTGATTTATGGCATCCTCTACACCCATAACAGCTTCACTCTCAATCTCTGAATACTTAAATCTAAGCTGCATATCGTAAGCTCTTAGACCACTTACAACTATATTTCTGACATTCGCATCGGCGAATCGCTCAAAATCCACATCCCAAAGCCATGATATATCATGTCCGTCCTGGGCATTGTCATTTATTACAACGATAAGGTCTTTTTCACTTTCATCCTCCATAACGGACGAAATATTCTGATTGAAGCCGGCAGGATTTTTTGCAAGGTTTAAAAGTATATTGCAATCTCTGACCTTGAAGGACTCCATACGGCCGTTTTCCGGCTTGAAATTATTAAGTATTTTATCTATCTTGTTTAAATCAAATTTTAATTCACGTCCGCAAGCGTAGGAGGCCAATATATTATAAATATTATAAAATCCTCTGTAATTTGAGCTTAAAGCACGCTTCTTTGTATCTCCGGAATCACTTTTTTCTTCAACAGCAAACTTTAGTCCCTTGCTTAAAGATACATCGGTAGCATTGTACTTTAAAAGCGGGTGCTTAAAACCGCAATTTGGGCATGCATAGCTTCCTAACTGGCTGAAATGATAAAAATCATACTTTAATTCACTTCCACAGAAAAGACAGAACCTGCCTTCTCTTATTTCATTTTCCGATGATCTAAACTGACTGCATGGCTTATCGATACCAAATCCTACAAATTCATGTCCGCTCTTCTTGGCAAATGAGGCGGCAAGTACATCGTCTGCATTTATAATAAGCTTACAGTCCGGAGCCATATCTAAAGCCTCAGATAAAAGATTCATGGTAATATCTATCTCTCCGTATCTGTCCAGCTGATCTCTGAAAAGGTTGGTAAGCACCATATAATCCGGCTTAAAGTGTGGAAACACCCTTCTGGCTGAGGCTTCGTCTACCTCTATACAGGCATAATCACAATCTATCTTACCTCCAAGACTTGCAGAAAGAACGAATGCTGAGACAACACCTGCAAGCATGTTAGAGCCGGTGGAATTGATAATAACCTTCTTTCCTTCGGACTTAATAAATGCAGCCATCATGTTGTTTGTGGTAGTCTTTCCGTTAGTACCACAGGTAACGATAATCTTTTCTCTTACCTGACTGCTTAAATCCTTCAGAAGATTAGGGTAAACCTTCAAAGCATACTTACCTGCCATGGTTACACCCTGCTTTCCCATCATTCTGCTTATAAAATTTACACTTCGGGCTGTGATTACAGCCAGACTTCTTCTAAATCCCATATTTCTACCTTTTCACCTTTCGACAGCTTTAGCGATAAGTATATTATGCTTAGACTGTATAAATTCAACATAGAGATTATAATTGAAAGTGGGCTTTATATCAACTGTTTGATTCTAAAAGTTGGTAAAAAAAGAGTGCCGAAAAACGGCACCCTTTAAAAAATACAATAATTTAATTCCATAGAAATTAAGCAGCCTTCTGATTAATCTCATTCTGGATAAGAGCCATATCGATAATAGAAAGCTCGAATATAGCTAATACAAGATAAAGTACTGCACGATTTCCACTATCGCCAATTGTCTCGTCTAATGCCTTACCTGCAATGTACATCCAGTACCACCAGAAGATACCACCGGTAACGATACCAACAAGGACAACTAATCCACCGCCCATGCCGTTCATACCTGTCATCTCATTAACATCTGTTACGATACAGTACATCCAATACATACCGTATATACCACATGTAACGATTGTTAAGATGATACATACTGCAATGTTTCTCTCTTTCATGATTTACCTCCTTTAATTGTAGGAAAACATCATAAAATACATATGCTCTCCTCTGAATTAATAACCGTTGATAATTGTACCAAATATGGCATTATTTGTAAACCATAAATAAAAAAAAATTATAACAATTAGAACTCTAATTCCTTTTTCTTAAATACAACACTTGATATTGCTACAGGAATCAGTATATAAATAATAATCGGTAAAAACATCATGTAAAGCTTACCTGACTTCTGACCCTCTGATAACATATATCCGACCGTAATAACAGAAAGATCGATTTTATTATCACTTAAGAACGGTATCATATTTAAAATACTAAGCACTCCACTAACCAAACCTGCGGCCAGAAAGATATAGATTACAAGGGCAAATGTTGCATTCTGCATGATATATACTATTATTATTGCTATAGAGCAATAGCAAAGAGATGTATAAACATCAAGCCAAAGCGACTTTAGAACGCTTCCAATGGCACTCCAGTCTGCTCCGCCTGCTAAACCAAAAATCATGACAACAACTGAAAAAACAACTGCACACTCAATGAGAAGTGATATAATCTCTAAAAATCTGCATATAATAAGCTTGGTACGTGATACACCAAATCCAATAGCTGTCTGCATAGCCTTACTCTTAAAGTCATCAGAGTAAACAGCCAAAAAAACAGGTATACCCATGAGGAGTGAAAATGTTCCGGTTCCCATGCCCATATACATGGAAAACGCAGATGAAAATCCACCCTTTCCCGGTAAAAACTTTGCAAGTAAAAATGCACCTGATAATATTACCAAAGTAATAACAGCCATTAATATAAAGCTTTTCTTTTTCTGTACACGGATAAGATCCGCCTTCATACAATTACGCATTATCTCCACCTCCCACAAGATTAAAGTAAAAGTCCTCAAGAGATGTAGTAGAATTCACAACTCTTTCTATATTGATTCCATTAGCTGCAAGAACCTGTTTAGCTTTATCGAGATCATCTTCTTTGATTTCAATAGAAGTATAGCCTTTCTTATCTCTAAGATCCTCAGAGGTGATTTCCTGCATGAGAATCCCCTCATTCAGAAGCCCGAATCTGTGAGCAGTATTTTCAAGCTCTGCTAAAATATGGGAAGATACGATAATTGTCTTTCCCTCTTCTTCATTTATTCTGGTTATAAGATGTCTTATATCTGCTATACCCTGTGGATCAAGACCGTTGGTTGGCTCATCCATAATGATTATATCCGGATTTCCGAGGAGCGAATTGGCTATACCAAGTCTCTGCTTCATACCCAGAGAATAACCCTTTGCAGGCTTAGCAGCAGCCTCAGGAGACAGATCTACAAGCTTTAATACTCTATCAATCTCCCCCTTATCTTTAACTCCTTTAAGAGTCCTGTAATACTCGAGGTTTGCTCTACCGCTTAAGTATCCGAAAAAGTTAGCACCTACAAAGAAACCTATATTGTGTCTGTTCTTTGCATTTTCAGCTTCACTCTTTCCTCCGAGGATTGATAACTTACCATCCTGAAAATCAGAAAGACCGAGAATAACCTTAAACATGGTTGTCTTACCGGCACCGTTCTTACCTACGAGGCCGTAGATATCTCCTCTTTTTACGTCCATATTGACGCCCTTTAAAACCTTGTGGGCACCGTAGCTTTTAACTACACCCTCAAGCTTTATGACAGATTCACTCATGTGATCCTCCTTTTTTGTTTTTTTTATATATTTTTTAAATAAAATACTTAGTCAGAGATAACCTCTGACTAAGTACACTTATCCAGATTTTTTCATTAGCTCTTTCTTACATTTGGTCCCAGATAATTAAATGCAAGCATTGTGATATCATCAAACTGAACTGCATCTCCCACAAATTCATTGATATCCTCGAGTACATTATTAAGCATGATTTCAGGCTTTGCATTTACATCTCTGTTTAAAGCTTTCAATGTTCTCTCTTCACCGAAGAGCTCGTTATCACTGTTTGTAGCCTCTGCAACACCATCAGTGTAAACAAAGAGTGTATCACCCGGATATAATTCAAATTCATGCTCTTTGAAAGGAATTCCTTCCATAGTTGCAACAGCAGGTGAATGACGATACTTAACAAATTCATACTGCTGTCCCGCACGGCGAAGGATAGGATGTTCATGTCCTGCATTAGCAGCCATACCCTTACCTGTTGTAATATCTATGATTCCAAGCCATACTGTAACAAAGAGGCCTGCATCATTACCTTCACAAAGCTGATTATTAACATCTTCAAGAATCTCGGAAGGACTACCACCTGATATAGTACGGTTTTTGATAAGAGTCTTGGCAATCACCATGAAGAGCGCTGCCGGAACTCCCTTACCGGATACATCAGCCATAACAAGGGCAATATGCTTATCATCTACAAAGAAGAAATCGTAGAAGTCACCACCAACTTCCTTTGCAGGATTCATGGAAGCGTACATCTCAAAATCGTCTCTTCCTGCAAACGGTGGGAAGATACGAGGAAGCATGTCTGCCTGAATCTGAGTCGCTACATTTAGCTCTGCTCCTATACGCTCCTTCTCAGCCGTAATCTCGGTTATATCGCGAATATAATCCTTCATGCGCTGTGTAAGAAGCGAAAACGACCTTGCCAAAAATCCTATTTCAGTAGGTGCGTCATTATTATCCCAACTAAACTCAAGATTATCTCCCTGAACCTTCGATACCTCTTCTGTAAGGTAAACTATAGGCATAGAAAGCTTTGATGCCATCTTATTTGCTATAGTAAGAGATACAAGAAGAAGAACTACAATGATAATCAGAGTAAGGATTAGCATGTTTCTTACGTACTGACCTGATGAATTAACTACATCCTCGGTTGACTTAGAAAGAGCATCAACAAGTGCATCTGTAGGCTTATTTGCTATGCTTTCATCAAGTATTACAAGGAAAGACCACCCTGTAGCTTCCATCGGAGCGTAAGCTACATATGCCTTCTTTCCATCGATTTCTATGCTTTCTATACCGCTTTTACCATCTGTAGCATCAGTTGCAAGGTTTACAAGTCCGGAGTTACCTGTCTTTCTTACGTCTTCTACATCGTCATTAACAGAAAGTTCTCCCTCAGGATCAGTATTACCTGAGAAAATAACCTTTCCGTACTGATCGATTATACAAGCATAGCCATCTTCACCTATCTTTGAATCCTTGACTATGTTCTCAACATCTGTTAAGTAAAGACCTGCTCCGGCTACACCCTTAAAAGTCTCTCTTTTATAAAAAGGAACACCGCACATAATACAATATCTTCCTGTATGAATGTCCTTTGCAAGAGATGTAAAGAATGGTCTCTGTGTCTTTTTAGCTCCTATATACCAAGGTCTCTCGGCTGCTTCGTAAGGAAGTAGTTTTCCGTTTTCATCAAACTTATGTTGTGATATATAATCACACTGTATCATAATTCCACTCTCAGAAGCTAAGTAACATGAAGCCATATTTTCAAAATTATTATTTATGGAGTACAGCACGTCTCCGGCATTACCAAGAAGCGCTGCTTCATGTCTAATCTTTGGATCTTTGAGGGATATACTCGCCGAATTAAGAAGCTGTACTGCAAGCTTATCCTTATTCTTCATACTAGGTCTTGGTAATAAGATATCACCATAATCATCATCATTATCATAAAGTCTCGAAGCTGTCTCAGCCTCGATTTTTACTGAATTTTCAAATTTGGCAAAAATCTCATTTACATAATTTGCCTTATTGGTAGCGTTCTCAGTAAGGCGCTCCTTAGTCTGAGTCTGAACCGAATTAGCCGATAAGTGCTCTGCCTTTGTCCCCGCCTTTTCACTGGACTTGATAAATGTATTTCTCATAAGCATGGTAATAGTAATAGTAAATGCACCGACTATTATGAGTTCAAAAAGACTTAGAAGCGTTAATGTCCTTAGAACTTTGGTTCTCATCGACTTTTTGTCCATATACAGACTCTTATCTTTATTATTCATACAGGTCCTCCATATCATGTATTTATTATAGTTTCACTTTAGGCGAAATCTTTTTCAAATCTAGGATAATATCTTTATAATTATCTGTCAAGGCATACTCATCAGTCATAAGATCTGTATCGCCTATCCACTGCATATACATCCTCTCATGTGCTCCACAAAGCGGCTTAAGTCCGGTGAAGAAAAACTGAAGACTTTTAAGTTTTTCATATACTTCAAATATAGAAGGAGAGTCTATGTTAAGAGTAAGTTGAACAACCCAGTCCTCTTCCCCCTTAGTATCATCTATTATTCTTTTTATTCTTTCCAAAAAGTCCTGTCCTATTTTACGGACAGCTACTCCTATAAATCTTTGTGATGAATCTATATTTATATCCACCTCCGACTCACCTTGAAGTATGGATTTATTATCTCCGGAGTTTTCATATACCGGCTCGTAGGTCGCCTCCATCTGCTTATATATCTTTTCTGCAAAATCCGAAAGCTCTGAAGGCAGATATACTTTTCCTGCATCCTTCTTTGCTATAGGAAGTATGGTAACTCCCTCTGAGTATTTAGAACACTTACCCAAAGAATAGCTATTCTCCATCTTAGAAGTTAAAAAACTACCAAATCTAAATCCTGTAGGAACCATGCCAAAATCAACGTATATTACCTGACTTACAGTATGAAATGTAACGCCATGCATAAAAATCGCAGCAGGGTTCATCTCATAAGCAATATTGAAAAGATACTCAACCATGATTCGAGCCAATCCAAAGCCCCTGAAATCCTCTCTGACTATCTGTGAGGCTGTCTCTATATAATCATCTCCGTCTTCGCGAAAGTATGAAAGCATTTCCATGGCAGCTATTGTGTCTTTTTCTTTATCTATAAACACAAAAAGGTCAAATTCACCTTTTTCTATTTTTTCTGTGATTTTTTTCGGATCGTAATAATATGTCTTAAAGTATGTATTTCCATACTCTTCTCTGACAATCTCCGATATCTCATAAGCATCTCTAGGCTCAAAAGGTCTGAAATGAAACCTTTTTTTCTCATCATTTTTTACATTTGTTAAGTTATAATATACATTTTTGGTCTCTTCGGAAATCTCTTTTAATGGTTTCATAGCAACCTCCAATCCTTCCATCACATGCCTACAATAACATTATTTACACCAAAAGTGCAAGAAAAATTAACAAATTCTGATTTTTTCACTATCATCCTTATACCTAGAGAATCATCCTCTAATAATTCCTCAGATGTCATGGTTTCCAGCTTATCCTTATACCATGCTATCGGATCGAAAAGCCTTCCGCCGCACCGTATACGCATAAGCACCTTTCCCTTAGACATAAGTATACGCACATCAGTCATCGATCCTTTTCCCACCATACAATGTTCATTCATGACAACAATCAGTTCTTCAAGGGCTAAGGGCAATGTCATGGCAAGCTTTATATCCACATCATTTTCCATACAGAATTCTTCCATCTTTTCGGAGGCCTCTACAGCACCCTGATTGGTAGATGAAACTGAAAATGAAATCATCCTCTCCGTTTCATCGTAATCTTTAAGTAAAAGCACTCCCTTCACTTGGTCCTCTTTTCTATGCCTCCCGCACATAAGCATCATAATCAAAAAACTTAAGAGCTCTGCAAGTAAAAATGAGAATGCATAAAACTTTGATAGTTTCAAAAAAGCAAATACATATACAAACATGGAAACAAATAAAAAAGCTCTTCCAAATGTAACCAAAAGGGCTATATCATTTACCTTTATCGTCATGTAATAATATATACATACATTAAGTATAGCGCACAGGATAAGACTTAATGAATATATCCTTATATCAAAAACGGTTTTATCAAGAAGTGAAGCCCTCCAAATACCGAATCCATGAGCTATAGGCCTGGCAAATATGATTAATAATCCTGTTATTACAGCATGTATTATTATCGCATATTTGATAGCATTTTTCATTAAAAATCTTATGCTCACATAATCCTTTTCACCATAAAATACACCGACCATAGACGCTATGGTCTGCCCACACCCGCTTACAGTTGCTGAAGTAAGATTAATAATCGAGCAGACAACCGCAAAAGCCGCTGCCCTTGAGCTTCCCAACTGCCTTATGATAATGGCGTTAAGAAGAATCGTTCTAAGCATATTGCAAAGATTATTCAAGCCCGCAGAGCTTCCGACTCTAAAGACGGAAACAGTAAAAAACAGGATTTCATTTTTCTTGAATAATTTCGGCTTTATCGGCGTGAGCTTATATGTCACAAGAAGCACGCATCCTATAAGGTCTGAAAATGCAACGCTTATTATATAAGCTTTAGCCACCCACGTTACACCGTATCCTGCCTTAATTCCCCACAATACCAACACTATATCCATTAAAAACATAATACTAAAGCAAATAGTTGCTGTAACATTACGTCCATCTAGCTTCAAAAAGTTAAAAGGAAAGTACATGAGAGTGATAACAAATCCAAATATTACCATGGTTTTACCATAATTTGCTATCAATTTATATATCTCACCCCTTGCTCCCATAAAGTGCATGATAGGTTCAAAGAATATAAGAAGTATAGCGGATACTATCAGCGAAAAAATTATAGATGCTATAAAAGCAAAGCTTTCATATTTTCCCACAATATCGTACTTTTCTCTTCCCAGCGCAACACTGGCAACAGCGGAACTTCCGATATTTATCAGACATCCCAACATAAAATATAAGAAAACTATGGAGCTTACTATATTTGCTCCTGTAAGCGCTGTTTCTCCATAGCTTTTTCCTATGATTATATGATTTACAAATGTAATAAGTGTTGTCCATGCTATGGTAAAAATAGTAGGAAACATGTATCTTCTAAGGGTTTTCTTTATAAATATATCATTACTCTGCATAACTTAACAATTGATCTCTCATTTCTGTAATTTCTTTTACCAAACCCGAATAATCTATATCAGTTTCTGCTCGCAAAAGCTCTGTAATCTCACATACCTTCTTGTAAATAGGCGTCAGAGAAAGATTTCCCAAAACTCCTTTAAGAGCATGAGAAGCTTCAAATGCGCCCTTTAGGTCACCTTCTGACGTAAGAGTCTTTAACTTATCAAAATTTGGATCCTTCGTAACTGCATTTACAAGCTTTAAGTAAAGCTCTTCATTGCCTATACAACGTGTAAGTCCCTCTGTCGTGTCAGCACCCCACTCATTTAAGATGTCTATAGTAATCATATATTCTTCCTCTCCTCTAATTCCTTCTCTATAAGCTTTTCAAACTCATCAGGTGGTAATGGTTTTGAAAAATAATATCCCTGTATGAGGTCACAACCCAGCTTCTTTAGGATATTTACCTGCTCCTCTTCCTCTACACCCTCTGCTATAACAGGAACTCCAAGGAACTTGACTATATCCATAACAATTTCTACAAGTCTCATGCTCTTTTCGTCCTTCTGCATGTTTCTTATGAACTTCATGTCCATCTTTAAAACATCGAAGGGGAGACTTGTTATCATGTTAAGGGATGAGTAACCGGATCCAAAATCATCCATCTCGATTCTAAAGCCCATATCTCTAAGCTTTTCTATAATTTCTACTAGTTCCTCCACATTGTCCACATAAGCGGACTCGGTAACCTCAAGCATAAAATTCTTTGGATCGATTTGATGACTCTCTATTATGTTTTTTAAATTATTAAAAAATTCCGGGTAAAATATATCGACTCTCGACACATTTACGGATATAGGAAAGTCTATCGCATACTTTTCTCTCCATTTCTCCATCTGCGATGCAGCTTCCTCCCATACAAAGCTGTCAAGCTTTTGTATAAGGCCGTTTTGCTCGAAGAGTGGTATGAACAGACCCGGACTTATGAGTCCATACTGTGGATTTTCCCATCTGATAAGAGCTTCTGCACTTTTAAGCTCATAGCGCCCGTTTTGTATGCCGTACTTTGGCTGATAATATACAACAAACTGTTTTTTATCTATAGCCTGCTGCATATCATTTATAAGACATTCATTAAATATGGATTGTTCGTAAAGATTATTATTATAAAATGCAATCTGCTTGGTGTAATCATTCTTGAGTATATCACACACTGTTCTTGCTCTGTCAAACCATGTGTGGGGATTTATATCTTTATCCACATTCTGATAAACACCAATCCTGATTCTTATACTTGATGCGTGAGGAATATCTCTCATCCTCTTCTTTATAAAGCTTAAGAAATCATCATAATCATCAAGATGTGATAAATATAAACAAAATGTATCGGCTTCGCTTCTGCAAGCAAAACCACTGTTTTTCTCGGTAATATCAAGGATTATGCCTGTTATAAATCTTAAGACATTATCTCCCTCTTCTCTACCGTAAAGCTCATTTACAAGATGAAATCTGGTAATATTCAGCACTACCGCATCTCTTGCAGCTTCCTTGTTGAAAAGCTCTGCCTGACGTATGTACTCAAAAAAGAAATCCTTGGTATAAAGGCCTGTCAGGGTATCTGTAGCTGCATACTTTATCACATTTTTGTTCTCAGAAAGCTCTATAATA
Source organism: Lachnospiraceae bacterium (assembly GCA_016281605.1). Lineage (GTDB taxonomy): Bacteria > Bacillota > Clostridia > Lachnospirales > Lachnospiraceae > JAEEJA01. The sequence goes on along the minus strand of JAEEJA010000039.1, from coordinate 9,992 downwards.
CGCTCGCATCTTGCAAGTATAACTTCCGGATAATCATATGGTTTTGTGATAAAGTCTGCAGCTCCAAGCTTTATACTCTTTACCTCAGCGTCTTTTTCGGATGTCATAACGATAACCGGGATATTCTTTAATACTTCGTGAGCCCTGATTTTTTCTATAACTTCAAAGCCGTCCATCTTTGGCATTAAGAGGTCGAGTAAGACAAGAGAATATATGCTCCCCTCTTCTTCTAAGGCCTCCATTGCAGCAATTCCGTCTTCTGCAAAGGAAACATCATAATCTGCGCTTAATATATTACCCAGTATTTCTCTGTTTATAATCTCATCATCAACTATAAGCACTCTTCTTTTAACATTTCTGATATTCTCGAGCTTATTCATAGTGCCTCCTTTATGATTTGTATTCTCGATTTTCCACCATATAATCGAGCGGTCAAAAAAGACGCGTGATTCCCTTTATATAATAGAGTATTATAATAATCATCATTTTTGTGGCATCATTGCATAAATCATATCAACTATCTTTTGCAGTTTGTCAAGTTCTTCAGGCTCCCATTCCATATTCATAAGCTTTTGAAGCATACTGGCCGGAATATTCACTCCCATAAAAGAAAATCCATCTTCAGAGGATTCTTCCTCTTCTGAAACTGCATTACCATTCATCCCCTGCATAAATGGAGGCATCATAGGCATAGGTATTTGCATAGGCATTTGTGGCATCATGCCAAATGGAAATAGGAATCCTCCCATAGTTGGCTTATTCTCCTTTGCACCGGGTACCATCCCTTGCATAAACGGAAACATCATAGGCATAGGCATCTGCATAGGCATTTGCGGCATTTGCGGCATCTGCGGCATCTGTGGCATCTGCGGCATCATGCCAAACGGAAATGGAAATCCTCCCATAGTTGGCTTATTCTCCTCTGTGTTGGGTTTCATTCCCTGCATAAACGGGAATATCATATTTGAGTTATTAAACATGTTTTTCTCCTTATTTATTCCTCTATATCATAATCAATAGTTTTAGCTTTATACATCTTTCCCATCATACGTGTTCCAAACTTCATAAACTCTTTCTTAACGCTATCGGGAATCTCGTGCTTTTTCTTTTCTGGTTTTTCATCAAAACACTTCATTCCGAATGGAAGCATCGGTCCGAAAGGCATCCTACCAAAGCCACGTGGGTTCTGTTTTTTCTTCTGTGGCGGAGTATTGAAAAGATCAAAAAGATTGTATGATGACTTACCATCCATGCCCTCCGGCACAGTACCTGCAGTCATACTGTCGGTTTTCTTAACATATTGGGTCTTAATATCTACAAGTTCTTTCTTATCATCCCTTACAGGTACAATATTGTAAGCATCTCCCTGCAGACGATCCCTTGTAATACGGTAAATATCAAGTTTACCATTGGTGTTGAGAGGAATATCGTCAACTATCATAAATGATACCAAAAGATTGTCACCCGGAATTTTCTTTTCCCTGATATATACATCTATCAGAGCCTCTCGAATGCTTTCAGCCGCACGCTCTCCCTTTTCCTTAGGTACTACATAAAGCACCGGAACAGTGTCATGTATTCGCTTTTCAAGAACGGGTACTACAGCACATTTATCTATACTTGGATGTGCTAACATTTGTACATCCACAATACCAGAATCAAACTTTTTGTTATCATTGTTTACAAAGTACTTGTCCGTCCTGCCAACGTAGGATATACTTCCATCCTCATTTACACGCACCATATCATTGGTACATATATAATTTTCACCATCTATCTCTGTGTACTTAAACAGCTCTTCGCCATCAAGCTCGTTACAAGCCATGGCATCGGCACAAAGAAACATAACACCAGTACGTGCGCCATCTTCGACGGTATAGAATTTTTCATCATTCTCATCTTTAATGATTATACCATCCGTTCCACCGGCTTCACAGATTATCTCTCTGCCTTCCTGATAGTGTGATGCCATCTGTTTTCCACTAACCTCTGACATACCGTATCCTATTGCTATCTCATATTTATATCCATGAGATTTGAAAAATTCCACATATTTAGCCATTTTGTCAGGCGGTATGTATGAGCCTCCAATTCCAAGATTTTTTAAAGAAACAAAGCTTATATCATCCAGGTCATCTTGCTCCAACCATTTGTCTACGATAAAACCACCAACAAAAAGTGTATTAACATTATAGTAATCAACAGCCTTAATAAACTTCGGGTGCATAAATCCAAAGAATGTTACGACCGCAGTATTGCCCGTGTTAAACGTAGTATTTATCGCCCCTAGCATTCCAAAGGCTGAACTATAATCAAAATTAAGAATCGTACGAATAGGTTTGCCTTTATCACCACCATCAAAGCAGTCATCAGGGTCGTACTCTGGAGCTCTCGCCTGTATATTAGCTGTCTTATCAGTATATGGCAACGGCTTACGGGTTCCCTTTGAAGTTCCTGAGGTGTGCAGTATAACTGCCTTCCTCTCACTGTTATACTTCTCGATATGTATAGGAGTATCTTTGTATTCCTCTATCAGCTTATCCATGAAAACGACACCTTCAGTTCGCTCAAGAGTGTGATAGTTTACCTCATTAAACAAAAGCTCTGCAGGTCCTACAGAAACACCACCCATCTTCGAGTGTATAAGTATAATATTCTTCAGTCCGAGCGTTTCCTTTACAGCCCGAAGTTCTTTCAAAATGTCAGGAGATACCATAATATCCTGAATGATAAGATCGGTTATTTTCTCTTTTTCAAGCATGGTTTTCCAACTTCCACCAGGAACAAAATCCGGAAAGGAAAACATTGATACCTCAGCCCCTGTCATATTTAATCCGTAGAAAGCAAACACCGGTTCAGCAGTAATAGCGCCTCCGATAGCAACGCGTGAATGGTTTTCTCCTGTGATATTAAGTGCTGAGAACACCCTTGCATACTTATCCCACTCTTCAAACATCTGCTCATAAGTGTACTCCTTAGTGCAGTCAATTAAAGCTATATTTTGTAGTAAATCCGGGTCCACACTACGGCGTTCCTTTACGCAGGACCATATAGGCTGCTCAAAGAAGCTTCCGTCTTCCATTTTCTTTGCAATTGCATTTTTCTTTCTGGTAACAGCCGGTCTCTTTTTTTTCTTTAATTCTTTGATTTTTACCTGCTCCTCAAACCATGCAAGCATTTTGTCAGTCGCCTCAATACTCTTAGGGTGTTCAGGATCTGTAATCGCAAATACATGCTGCAATTCTTCATCTGCATAGTAAAGCAGCTTTGTAGGTCTGCCTGCCTTTTTTAGTGCCTCATGGAACATAAATGTATAATTGTTCATGAAGTCCCCACGACTTGTAATAAGAAATGTGGGATTAATATTTTTAATTATCTCAGGATTTTCAGGATTCTTCATGTATTTTAGGAATTTCTCATCGGTACGCTTTTCGCCGTAAACCTGTTCTGAAAGCATCCATCCTGTCATATACTTTTGATTCATATAAAACATTCCACTCATAAGTCCCAAAGCTGCAAAATTCATTCGGCTGGGTTTGTAGCCTATCACGTCACACAGTTTCGGAGAACCATGCATAGCTGAAACATAGGCAGCCAGATAAGCGCCTGAACTGTCCGCGACAAGAAAAATGCGTGTGAAATCCACATCGAAATCTACAAGCTTTTTCCCAACTAAATCCATACCTGCACAGACATCTCCAAGCTGTTCACTGACATTTGCTCTGGGTGCAAGACGGTACTCCACAGAAAAAACCAGGTATTTTAAATGCGCAAGTCTGCGTGCAAAAGCACGAGCAGCACCTCTGTCCCCCATAGTGAGACCACCGCCGTGTATTACAATTATAACAGGAAGCTCTGTCCCCTCCTCCACTACAGGCTTAAACATATCCATAGCAAGTGCTACTTCATCACGATTTACATATGGGATATTTAAAGTATCTTCTACATCATCGTAAATTATGGTATCTTTACCACTTATACTCTCCATCATAGTGCTTAAGTTTGCACCTTGACCTCTTTCTATCATGGCACGGACTACTTCACGCTTTATTTTTTTGCCTATATTTTCCTTTTCTTTCATAGAAAGGTCTCCTTACTCATGCTCTTCTTCAGTCTCCATTTCAGGGTCGGTCTCATTCTCTTCCCTTGCACTTTCCTCAGCACCTGCCATACCCTTCTGGAAAATCTCATTCATTTTGCCTAACATCTGCATCTGCTGCTGATACATGATTTCCATTGTCTGTTTAGTCATCATGCACATCTGATTAAGCTGCATAGCTACCATCTGCTGCATCTGTTGCATCTGTTGCATTTGACTTGCCTGATCAAACTGTGGCATACCAAACATCATTGGTATTTGGGGCATTCCACCCATCATGAACGGGAAAGGATTAAATAATTGTTTCATATCTGTTTCCTCCTTATCTGAATTATTTAAAATATTATTGAAAAAGGAAGCTCCGCTATTCTTTATGTCCTTTGCTATGGACTTCAAAACGTCCTGAAGCATATCGTCTTCTTCTGTTACTATCGGTATAAGAGCTACATCACTTATACCACCATGTGGATTAATAGCTTCTACCTTGAACTTCTTACCCGTAACCTCACCTCTGCTAATACTGAAAATATCTATCTTACCATTAGAGTTTCTAGGTAGTTCATCGAGTATCATAACACGGCTCGGAAGTTGATCAAATGCAAGCTTTTTATCCACAGCAAATACCTTTACAATCACCTGTCTGATTTTCTCTGCTGCGAGGCAGTCATTAACTGAGGTCTTTACACAAAGCATCGGCACATTGTCATGAATCAGCTTTACATACACAGGAACAACTGCACACCCTATAATCCCATTCTGTTGTGAGATTTCCTCCTCAACTCTTCCTGAATCATACTTTATGCCATCATTATTTATAAAATAACGATTTGCTCTTCCAAGAAAGCTTATCTTTCCGCTATCATCAATACTTACATAATCATTGGAGCAGATGTAGCTTTTTCCGTTTATCTTTTCAGTTTTTACTATTGTCTCACCATCCAGTTCTCCACAGGTCATGGCATCGGAGCGAAGATACATGACTCCGCGACAAGGTTTATCATCAATTGTGTAATACTTGTCCTCCTCATCATCGTAAAGACACAAATCAACATCCGGCATGGTATAGCCTATGGAATCATCTTCTATATCAGGTGTTGAAAGAATACAAGCACCGCCTAACTCGGAAAGACCATAGCCATTTATGATCATGATATCATGTCCGCCATGTCTACAAAGAAAGTCATAGTAGCGCTTTTTATCATCTACCGATACAGAAGCTCCGCCAATAACCACGCATCTTAAACTAGAAAAGTCCATTGACGAATTCTCCTGTTTTAAGCACATTTCAAGTATTGCTGAAGTACAAAAAAGTAGTGTGACACCGAACTGAGAAACTGACTTATAAAACATAGGATTAAAAGTTCCTGCCGGAACAGCTGCCACTGTACCACCCACTGCAAAAGGAGCATGAACCTGATTTACTATACCGTATGAATTACTAAGGTCAATAGTTATAGCACTTATAAGACCTGTTTTAAGATACGAAAAGCTCTCCATGGTGTCATAGCATACTCCCATGTGATTAAGAGCTTCATCAGAAAGAGTAATTGGCTTACCTATACCTGATGTGGTTCCTGAGGTGTGAACTATAACCGCCGTCTGTGTGCTGATATTCTCAGCATAAGACACCGGCGCATCGGCATACATTGCAAGAAGGCTTTCCATACAAATTGGAGCCAACCACTGTTTCATGTACTGATACTTATACTCCTGACCATAGGTAATCATAGCGTTAACCGTACTACCTGCAATAGGAATATGTAACAATAATATATGCTTTAGTCCTAGCTCTGATTGCTTTGCAAGCAACTTGCTAATTAGTTCAGGCTGTGCAAAATCGTCTGTCAGTATAATGTCTGTCAGCTTTTCAGTCTTTATTGTTTTTATGATTTTTTTGCAATTAAAAGCGAAAAAAGTACTTAAGAGTGATATTTCGGCTCCTACCATGTTTAGTCCATAAAAAGCAAATATCGCTTCTGCCGAAGTTGAGCCAAGAAGTCCGACACGTGCCTTACTGTCTGCAGTCATCCCAAGTGCCGAAAAAACTGAAGCGTATCGCTCCCATTGTTTAAACATCTCACCATATGTGTATGTTGCAGCACCATCTGAAAGTGCTGATTTTTCAAGTACGTGACTGTTTTTCTCTTTTATAAAGCTCCATGCTTTTTGCTTGATGTCTGTACTATAATTGTCCATATAAAAAAGTTCCCTTTCTGTAATAATTATTCATGTAGTACATAAAAAATGATAAAAACATCTCTGCATTTATCTCTTGTATATCACTATTTAAGATATGTTCACGTAAACCAATTACGAATATATCTGATTTTACCACTTTTTTACATAATTTTCAATGTTTTTTCACATATGCATGTTAATTAGGTTTATGCGGAAGGTTTTTAGATCAGGGAAACCACACTATATGTTATATATACTTGATTATTTTGTGGATTTCTGCTATATTATTACTAAATCAGATTACCGATAATATCGAGTTTTATTGAAAGATGTTTATAATCTTATAAATAATATAAAGAAGGATATAAAAAGTGAAAAAAAATATAATAGACAGGGTACTTACAGCGGTAGTTTTAATAACTGCTGTCGCACTTTTGATTGCGGTTTTCATATGGTTTCGTTCTTCGATGAGAGAAGAAATTAACCGCTCTACCGAGCGCTACCTTACCGAAAACGTAAATGCAATGGCTACTGTTTTTTATACCAAGTTAGATGACCAAATGGTCATGCTTGAATCACAGACAAGATACTTTAAGGATATCGATCTTACAGACTACAATCTTATGAAGAAGACCATACTTTCCACAAAGGGTATAGGCGCCTTTAAGACTATAGGCGTATCTAGTTCTGCAGGTTCTACCATGAATTATAACGGAAAGTCTTCAGGTAATATCATGCTTACCGACTACTTTAAGCATGCTATGGCAGGCGAGAATGCCATGGACGAAGCCACAGGTGTGTCCGGCGATAATGAGGATGTCTTGGTTTTGGCGGTTCCGATAAAGAAAGGTTCAGAGACAGTTGGTATTGTTTACGGCTCATTTACAAGAGATGTTTTAAATGATCTTATTGATGTTGTTCAATTTACAAATAATGGCGCTAATATACTTATAAATAAAAACGGACATATTATAGCCAAATCAACAAAAACTGATCTGGTCAGCGAGGATGCCACTAATCTTCTTAAAGAGATACCCGGTCTTAAAATTCCGAAAGATAAGGACTCCGGTTACTACGTATACAAAGACAAAGAACAGGAAAACACTGTAGTTCTGACTCCTGTAGGTGCTTATGACTGGTACTTTGCTTCTATTGTGCCAAACTCCATGGTTCAGAGTCAGAGTAGTCATATAGCAAACGATGTTATCATAGTTATACTTTTAGTTTCTCTTATTTTTATTTTTATTTTAGGCTATGCTATAATACAGTTCAGACGTAATTATATGCTTAGAAAATCCAATGAAAAGTATAAAATTGCTACTGCCGGTAGTCAAAATATAATAATAGACTATGATTTCACCGAAAAAATCATGACTCTTGAAGGTAATACAGGTGAAATCACTACAAAGAAAAAATCTGTCTACAATTATGAGGAAATCAAGAAAATTTTCGAACAAATACATGATGAAGACCATTATATCATACATGATTTCCATTCATTATACAAAACAGACAACACCTCCATGTCAGCAGAAGGTCGTATGTTGGGCACCGACGGCAATTATCATTGGTATAAGATGAACGCCATTATCTTAAGAGATGAAGAAAATATACCTCTTAGAATAGTCGGTAATATTACAAATGTTGACGAGCAGGTTACTAAAGAGCAGACTCTTACTCATAAAGCAAATACAGATTCACTTACAGGTCTTCTCAATAAAGTTGCATTTGAAACCACTGTACAGGAGCAAATTAAAAATCTAAATAAAAACAAGGGAATTGCTCTCTTTATAATAGACCTTGATGATTTTAAAAATGTAAATGATACTCTCGGGCACGTACAAGGTGATAGAGCCATAATAGAAACCGCTGATGTTCTTAAAACCATATTTGCGAACGAAAACAATCTGGGTCGTATAGGTGGTGATGAGTTCGCAGCCTGGATTGAATTTGATATTAGAAAAAAGGATTATATGACTTCTCTTTCTAAGATTGCACAGTCAGTATGTGATTCTCTTAAGCGCACATATTACAACAACGAAAAATATGTAAATCTTTCCGGTAGTGTGGGAATAGCTATCTACCCTGTTGACATAAAGTCAAGCGATTATAAGGATTTATATGAAAGAGCCGACAATGCGCTCTACAGTGCAAAGGATAAAGGAAAGAGTAGATTTATACATATAGTTGAGACTTAATCTAAATATAAAAATATGATTATAAATAATCTTAACAACAGCTGTACTATGAGTTAATCATAACAATTCATATACACCGATTACATATGAGGAGGAATATCAAGCATGAGAATAAAGCATTCATTAATACTCATATTTATAATGTGCTTCTGCTTTATATTTACAGGATGTTTTAATAAAAAACAAACAACTGTAACAGAAGATACTCCTAAAAAAGAAACCGAAGAAAGCCTTAAAATCTCATATCCTCTTACATTAAAAGTCGGATACTCTACTAACAGTGCCGACCCTAGAGGTGTAGCTCTTGAAAAATTTAAAGAGCAGGTAGAAAAAGCATCCGACGGAAATATAATTATTGAAATTCACCCTGATGCAGAGCTTGGCTCAGATGGTGAACTTATAGCTAAAATGATTACAAAAGAAGTTGATATAACTGTATCAAGTGCAGGTAACTATGCTCTTTATGCTACTAGGATGGGTGTATCCGCACTTCCGTTTCTTTTTGAGGATTTTGAGCCTGCGTGGAAGTTTATAGACTCTTCTGTAATGACGGATATCAGTAAAGAGCTTGAAGATTATAATATGCATGTTTTATCATACTTTGATAATGGGTTCAGGTGTGTCACTACTTCAAAGTCGGCCGGACCTGTAGAAAAGGCCGAAGATATGGAAGGCTTAAATATAAGAACTCCCGATAATCAGATAGTAATGGAGACTATGTCTGAACTGGGTGCAAATCCCAAAAGTTTCCCTTTTGCAGAGCTAGCTAAAGCTCTTCTTGATCACACCTTTGATGCTCAGGAAAACCCAATTCCTGTTATCTACAATAATGAATTATATAAGGTTCAGTCCTATCTTACTGTTACAAATCACAGCTATGACGCCATGCCTCTCACCATAAGAAATGATATATGGGCAGCCTTAGATGAAAGTTATAAAAAGATTATATCTGAAGCTGCTTACGATGCGCAACAACTTAACAGAAAGATAGTTCAAAAGCAAACCAAAGAATATGTATCTAAACTCGAGAAAAAGGGAATGAAGGTCATATATCCTGACCTGTCACCCTTTAAAAAGAAAACTACCGGAGTTATAGATGTATTTAGTGATGTTTACGGAAGTGAACTGGTAGATCTTGTTCGTGAACTCTATTAAATATGATTATAAGTTTTTTAAAAGATCCATATCCTTGTCATTAACCTTGATTGAAGACGAGATAGTTTTTCCATCAGGGTTTGTGACAGTTATCTCTATAACACTGTCCTCACACAAAAAAGTTTTTTGCGCCTTTATAAATTTAATAAATTTAGGATGTCTCTCCTTAAAAGAAGTATACTCTTTCTTTAATTTCATAAGCTTTAAAGCATCCATGTTTTGTCCTCCTCGTATTATATAGTCATACCCATTCTTTACCTTCTCTATAGGTATAGGGTATGCTATTGAAGATGCTGTGGATTGGTTTTGTCCTCCTACCGCATAGACGGTTTCAAATAGGCTCCAACCACAGCCTCTTTGTC
>JAEEJA010000038.1 GCA_016281605.1 Lachnospiraceae bacterium | reverse complement strand
TTTTAAAGAGGACGCCGACATCGGATAGATTGCTTGCAGATTCCGAACTACGTTATCCGTATGAAGGTTCAAAGACACTGATGCATGTATTTGATAGTTTTGATGATAAGTCGCTGATTCTAGAACTATTGGGGATGCGGATATAAAGTTTGACTATGAAAGGAAGATTTTATGTCAAAAGAAAGAAACTATTCGAAATAAGTTGAAAAGCTTGAATATTTTATGAAAATAAAGTATAGTTTAGTAAAGTACATCAAAGAAGAGGTAATATATGGTTAATGTATATTGTTATTCAAAGTGTTCTACGTGTAAGAGAGCCTTGAAATGGCTTGAAGATAATGAAGTAGAGTACATAGTTATTGACATCAAAAAGGATAATCCGGATGAGAAGACACTCCGTGAGCTTCATGAGAGGAGCGGATTGCCATTGAAGCGATTATTCAATACCAGCGGTCAATTGTACCGTGAGATGAAGCTTGCCGGGAAAATTCCGGATATGAGCGAGAATGAGATTTTTAAGATACTGGCATCTGACGGGATGCTCGTGAAGAGACCGTTGCTTGTAACTGAAAGTGCGGTGGTTCCGGGTTTTAAGGAAGAAATCTGGAAGGAAATCTTAATTTAACACGTTATATGAGATTAAGCATTTTGGAGAATTGATATGAGAACTAGAGAAGAAGCACTTGCATACGGACTTTCATTTCCGGATACTTATCAGGATGCACCATTTCGCGATACAAACTGGCAACTTGTCAGATACAGTATCAATGATAAGGCATTTTTGTGGACTTATGAGAGAGATGGATATACAAATCTCAATGTAAAGGTAGATCCGGAAAAAGCATTTTTCTGGAGAGATATATATAAGTCTGTTATACCGGGCTATCATCAAAATAAGAAACATTGGAATACCATCATATTGGACGGGACGATTCCTGAGAAAGATGTTATGGCTATGATTGCAGAGAGTTATGATCTGATATCGGATAGTCCGTCGAAAAGAATCTATGATGCGGTAAAAAAGATTCCGTATGGACATGTTGCAACATATGCGCAGGTAGCAGAGGCGGCAGGTGACAAAAGGATGGCCAGAGCTGTAGGAAATGCTCTTCATAAGAACCCTGATCCGGAGCATATCGCCTGTTACAGGGTAGTAAATGCAAAGGGAGAGCTTGCAGGAGAGTTTGCCTTTGGAGGCGCCGGAGCGCAGGCAAAGCTGCTTGAGGCAGAGGGTGTTGAAGTGAAGGATGGCAGAGTGGATTTGCAAAAATATGGCTCACAATTAGATGATTAGCATATTTTTTTAAGGAGGGAAGTATGGGGAAAAAAGGTATTGGAGGAACTTTGCAAAGCAGATTTAGGCGATTTTTCATGGGTAAATATACTGCTCTGCTGGCAGCATTAGTGAGCATTCTGCTCTTTCCGTTGATTATTTTTTGTGGGGTGAAGTCAGGAGGAATTGATCTTTCCGGAATATACGACCTGCTGATACGGATTGTATTGATTTGTACACTACTATATTCGCTAAAAACGCATAAGCTTTTTCTAATGCAGGCTGCATTGGTAGGGCTGATATTTTGTATGCTCTGCGTTCAGTCGCAGCTTGCACTGGGGTTGATGGAGAACCAGGATTCGGAGATCTATATCACGATGGGGCTACAGGGGTTTGTATTTCTAGCGTGTGAGAGGATGCTTCTGTTTATTCAGTCTTTTTTCTGCGTCAGCCATTTTATTATTCATTCGTCGAAGAAGCAAAAAACCATCCGGGTTTCTCTTAATCAGGTTGCTCTGCTTTTTCTGTTGGGAATTTTAATTGTTCAGCTTTGTATTGCGCATACGCTGTCCTTCGAATGGAGCTATATCCTTTATTTGTGGACTTTGCATTTGGATGAACTGTTCATCTTTATCCTGATTGCCTGTGCGGAACTGATTCTCATGATCGATCAGGAGGAATACATAGGAGGGAAGTCAAATGGTTAAAAATACGCGTTGGGCGATATGGTATTTGTTTACCACTATGCTATCCATTTTCACTATCAGCTGCATCAGGATATTTGATGGCTTTAACTGGCCGTTTTATGTTGTAACGGTTAATGCGCTAATATCATTATGCGGACTAATTTTTCATGTACATGTCGGAGAACGTACTGAAAAAAGTTCGATCATGACTGCGGCACGTATTCTTCTATTACTGAATTCATTGTCAGTGTTCATAATGATTGGATTCAGCCTGTTTATTCTAAGCACTCAGTATCATAATCCGCTGAAAGCGGATGATTCGTTTACGTCTCTGGATAAGATGGACAATCAGCTTCAGGAATCCGGTAAACCTGTGCTGGTGCTTGAAACGGAGGATCTCTACTTTTTTTATCCAAACTATAGCGATATTGATTTCGTAACAGGAAAAATGCCGTCCAAGGATGATCAGAGTATTGTTCTTTCCGTTACGGCTGCATTTCAGGCTCATCATCAGATAAGTTTTAATCATGATAATATTGTGGGTGTACATGCATCAAACGGTGAGTTCTGGAATGGAAGATCGGCGGAGGGTGTCGGAGCGTTCACCTGTGTAAACGGAGAATCCCGCATCTGGGGGGTTGATGAGGCCAAGGAGGCTGTGAAAAAAGCTGCCGAACAAGGAGGAAGCGGATTTGAGCAATTTTTGATTCTCCACAATGGCAAACGAGATAATCACAATGAGATTGACGAATTCCGGTGTTATCGAGCTCTTGCGCTCGTCAATGACAGGGTATGTATAGTCGATTCCCGTACTCAGGTACACTATGATGAATTTGTTCAGGCACTTGAAGACGCAGGAATACAGGATGCAATATACTGTGACATGGGAAGCGGGTGGAATCATTCCTGGTATCGTGATCAAAATGATAAGACGATTGATATCATCGGGAAGCCATGGCTGTTTTCTCATAGCTGGCTGGTATTTAGAAAATAATATTTGATGCCGAGCAAAATTGATATGGGGAGGCTTGAAGCAGAAGATAATGATCATATATATTACCTGGAAGCTACAAATGAAATAGTATTCCTATCACAAGACGGATATATAAGAACATATTTTATATGTAGCGGAAAAGATTACTTTGACAGACAATAGCGACACATTTTATATGTTAAAACGTTGGGGAAATAAAAGTACCGCCTAACTAAACGACTCCTGTATCTGTGTTAGAAAAACCTCAGCAATCGGAGTAAAAGAGGGGTGTTTACCCCATATCAGATATAATCCGGAGGTCTGTCTGGGAGATAATGGTCTGAAAACAAGCCCGCTTTCTTTGGAACAGTCAATGAGATGCTTGAATGTAAGAAGAATCCCGAGATCTTATTTTGCAAAATACAAAATTTGAAATTTTTTTCTGAAGGAGGATCATTATGAAATATGCAGTAAGATATTATACAAAGACAGGGAATACTAAAAGACTGGCTGAAGCAATGGCAAAAGAGCTCGGTGTGGAAGCATTGCCAATCAGTGAACCTGTGAATGAAGCTGTGGATTATCTGTTTCTGGGTAATTCTTATTACGCATTTAATATTGACCCGGAAGTGAAAGAGTTTGTAGCTTCACTTAATAAGGATAAGGTAGGTAAGATTGTTAATTTTGGCTCTGCAGCACTGCTTAATTCAACTTATAAAAAGGTTAAACAGCAGGCTGATAAGGTTGGTATAACCATGGATGATAAAGAGTTTCATTGTAAGGGTGAGTTTAAGGGACTGCATAAAGGAAGACCCAATGAAAGTGATATAAAGGATGCTGTTGAATTTGTGAAACAATATAAGTAGGAGATGTGCTTTAATATGGTGTTTAAACATGAGTAAAAATACAAATAAAAAAGCAAAATTATGTTGTGTGATATTAACACTGATTATGTTTGTGGTATTTTTAATTGCAGGTATATGGCAGGGGAATATCTATAGTAATCTTAAGCATAATTGTACTTCGGAAATATGGGGTACGGTTGTTCATAAGGGTTACGGACGCATCTTAGGCATAAGTGATGCAGAGAGCAGATACTTGACTGATAAGCGTTGGATACAAATTGAGGTTGACGCAGATGAAGCATTTGAAATCAAGAATATCTATGCTAATCTGGGAAGCGAGAAAGTAGATGATGAAGTTACTGTTTACTATAATCCTCAAAATCCTGATGAATACTATATAGGAGGCAGAATTGATTATTATAGGAAAGCTGAAATATTTGCATATTCTGCAAGTGGTTTGATGGCTTTATTATCTGTATTTCTGATAATTATAACATTTAAACCGCAAAAAAGCCGCAAAAAAACCTGTTAGTGTAACCGGATATGGTAGCAGTTATATTTAACGGTTTTCAAAAAAGAGAGGTGGAAGATAACCAAAGCGTAGTGCGGTATTATTTCTGCCGATGGTGACAGTGTTTCCTGTAATTGTATATTTTTATAATGGAGTAAACGGATTCCTGGATTGTTTTATTCAATTAGCTGTTATTTATCTGATAGCGGGATTGTTTGACCGCCTGTTTATCGACTGGTGGTGGGTAGGACACACCAAGGCATGGATAATTCCCGGGACTGAAGAATTCATGCCTTATATATATGGTAAAACACTTGTGGGTAAATGGGTGGGAACACTTATCGGGTTTCCGATATTGGCAGCGATA
>JAEEJA010000037.1 GCA_016281605.1 Lachnospiraceae bacterium | reverse complement strand
TTTACAGATGCTCTATTTGTCATGCAGTTTTCAAGGTACTGATTGAGGCTTAAGCCTGCCTCTAGGCTATATAAAACATCTCATGATGTTTTATTCAAAAATTACTGTTTTACTATTGACTTTTAATAGTTAGTCTATATAATAATTATTTGAAAATTATATTGTGTTATTCCTCAAAAATGATATTGTCATTATATTTTTATTTTTTTATCGTATATACATATTATTCCAATAAAAAACATAGTAAAAGATACCATAATAGTCATTTTATAATCGTTATATAACAAATAAGTTAGAAAAAAGAGCAATATATTACCAATAGCAAATACTACTCTATAAATATTATTTATTTGTTTTTTTTATCCATTCCATTATATTATCACCATTTCTTACACAAAGTTTTGTCCCAAGTATATGCTACTCCTTGAGAAGAAAACATATTTGATAAATAGCACGACCTCTTGCAATCAGCTGATGTTGAATATGATCCATCCCATAAATATACAATTTGTGCATTATTGAAATATCCTCTTATAACTATTGCATGAGCAGATGATACAGTTGCTCCATGAACATACATTGGGAAATTATTATCTATATTGTCAATAATCTTTGTAGCACTAGCACTCGAATTATGAGATGAATAAGACACATTATAATAAGATTTGTATTTTATTGTATCAAATAAATCTATTTTTTTCAACTCATTTGGATGAGAAAGTATGCCTGGCTTGAATGAAAAGTTAAATTCCATACTGAAGACTAAATTCCAGTAAATGTGGAATTTACTTTTTTATTTAACAAAACAACTTGACACGGACAGTTTTTTCTAGCATTTTTCTTAAAATAATGATACAATGGTGTAATAAAATATGACGTTCAAGTTCAATTTATCCTGGCTTTAGGAGGAACATATATATGAAAACCAGAAAAACGGGCATTGCCAACCGTATATTTTTTGCTGTAATCATTCTTCTTGTTATATCAGAATCTATCATAATTTTGGTTCTTTGCAATCGCACAAGCAAGGTGCTTATGAATCAGATTCAGAATGACGCCCTGGATATAGCCAAGTGCGCCTCCGCTGTTTTGGATGGTGATGAGTATAAAAAAGTAGAGTTAAACGGTAAAATGGATTCTCCTGTGTATAAATCCATCAATGAAACCCTACTTAGATTCGCTAAAAACAGTAGTGTTGAATTTATATACACCTTGAATAAAAACAATGATGGCGATGTAGTTTACGGTGTCGATCCGGATGAGGATGTACCGGCACTTCCCGGAGAAGAGTTTTCAGACGCTTCAGGCAAAGCTTTAGAGGCCTTTAAAGGAAAAGCAGTAGCTAATGATAAAACCTATACAGATAAATGGGGAACTCATATAGCAGCTTTTAGTCCTATATATGATTCATCCAAGAAAATAGTTGGAGTAGTCGGAGTTGATTTATCTGCAAAGTGGATAGCTGCTCAGATACGAAAAATTAAGCTGCTTATTATCTCAGTATGCTCGCTTTTCTTTATATTTGTGCTTGTTCTTATGCTGGTAGTAAGAAAGCAACTTCTTAACAGATTTAAAGTTTTGAATAATAAAATACTTGATATATCACATGGTTCAGGTGACTTAACAGTTACTATAGATCTTATGACAGGAGATGAATTCGAAGTAATTGCCAACAATTTTAATCGTTTTATATTCCAGATAAGAACCCTTATCGGAGATGTTGCCACTACTTCAGAATCAATTGTGGAAGCCGGACATACCCTTAATGAAACTATATCAAATAACGCAAAGTCCGTATATGACATAAATGAAAGCATACTTAAAATAAGCGCTAACATGCAAGAGTGTAGCACTACAGTTGAAACTATCAATACCTCTCTTAGTGATGTTAATTTCCAGGTACTAAAGTTTGCTGATAATATCCTTGGTATCGATAAAATGGCAAAGGATGAAAACGAAAACGCCAGCAATTCCTTTGAAGTTGCTAAAAATCATAAGAAAGAAACTCTCGATGAGATCAATGCAATACAAAATGATATAGAACTTGCTATAGAAGGTGCAAGAAATATAAATCAGGTAAGAGAGATTTCAAGACAAATAAATGAGATTGCAGATCAGACAAAGATGCTTAGTCTTAATGCTCAGATAGAAGCAGCCAGAGCCGGAGAAAGCGGTAAAGGCTTTGCAGTGGTTGCAACTGAGGTTGAAAGACTCTCTACTGCAATTTCAGAAGCTGTCCAATCAATGAATGACATTAGCCGCTCCGCAGTAAACTCTGTTGAGATACTTCTATCATCGTCTGAAAGACTATCGGAATTTATAAAAAATAATGTAGTAAGCGATTATAACTCTTTTGTTGAAATCAGCAGACAGTATGAAGCTTCCACTACCACGATACAGGAAAACATGCAACGACTTAAGATGTACAGCGATTCGCTTGTTCATATGATTTCAGATGTATCTCAAAATCTAAATGATATCAATACAGCAGTTAGTGAAAGTGCCAAGGCAACTGAAAGTCTTACAGAGTCAAGTGCAAATATTACAAATCAAATTAATGACTTAGAAAATGTTTCATCTACCAACGAATCAAAATCCGGAAAGTTGTATGAAACCATTGAAAAGTATAAGTTTTAGGTATTTTATAATAACCCAAAAAACAACGCATGAATTTTCATGCGTTGTTTTGTTATAAGATTCGATTTAAATATAAGTTAGATGACTGAATATCCATAACTGTTTACCATTGCATCTATTGGTTTTCCGGCTTTACAAAGTGGACAATCATGAGCTGTATAGGTCTTATAATCAGGAACATCTATCTCTGAGAATATAGAGTGAACTTCCTGCCCCATAACCTGCTTTGCTGCAGAGAACAAAGCAGATACGCCTGCTACATGTCCGCCATAGTACTGGATGCACTCCAGTGCACTTGAGATTGTCTTTCCTGTTGTAGCTGATGCAAGAAGAAGTAATACATGCTTATTGGTGATCGCAACTTTATTATTGTCCCTGAAAATAATCTGATTGCTGGAATTAATCTCAGGAGTAACTACATATATGGTCTCATGTTTATTCATTGACATGATTCCGTTTTGCTTTAATTCTTCAGCCAAAAATGCTCCTATTACTTCACATCCATCCATACAAACTATGGTATCAACTATGGTAGAATATGAATACTGTTTTGCTATGGTTCTTGCTACCTGTCTTGCTTCATCCTGACGAATTTTTAGCATTGTCATATCAAAATAATGAGTGATATGACTATGACTGGTTGCAAAATGTCCCGGTATAAGTCTCATCTTTATTTTGTTATTGATATGATGACTGATTTTTATTTCTTCTTGTATCATTTTCAACCTTCCTCCTTCTTTGTAAAATGAGCTGATTATTATTACCTTATTTACTTATTGCATTAGCTACCAGTGCACCGAGTGCAAGAGAATTAACCTTTACTTCAAATGAATCCGAACGTGAAGTTAAAATTACAGGTGCTTTGGTTCCTGTTATAAGATTGCCATTCTTAACCTTTGCATAGTGCACAAGCGCTTTATAAAGTATATTTCCGGCATGAATATCCGGGAAAATAAGAACATCAGCATCACCAACAATCTTTCTGTCAGTTGCTCCCTTATGCTCTGCTGCCTCAGGCACTGTAGCAAGGTCAAATGAAAGTGGTCCATCCACTATACATCCTGTTATCTTTCCTTCTTCATTCATCTTAGTAAGCTCTGCTGCTTCTACCGTACATGGCATCTTAGGGTTAACAACCTCTACAGTGGCAAGTGGTGCTACTTTAGGATTATCAACTCCACATGCATGACAGATTTCAACAGTGTTATTAATGATATTTACCTTATCTTCAAGTGTAGGATATGGAATAAATGCCACGTCGCTAAGGAAGAGAAGTCTTTCTTCTTCCTCAAGCTCAAATACACATACATGGGATAATGGTCTTCCGGATCTAAGTCCTACTTCCTTATCGAGTACACTCTTTAAGAATCCCTTAGTATCTATAAGTCCCTTCATGTACATATCAGCCTCTCCGTCATGAACAAGCTTAACAGCTCGAAGAGCGGCCTGTGTAACATCCTTTTCGTCAATCACTTCATAATCATCTAAATTCATATCGATATCAGCTGCAATCTTTGCGATTTCATCCGCATCTCCAACCAAAATCGCATCTGCTATTCCTCTTTCCTTTGCAGCCTTAACAGCTAAAAGCACTTCGTTATCCTGCGCAACTGCAACAGATACCTTCTTTTTAGAAAAACTTGAAACTTTCTCCAGTAAATCATTAAAACTCTTACTCATTATATCCTCTTTCTGCGGTGCTTTTGTTTTATTATTTATTATTTATTATTTATTAATTATTGTATCTTCACAGCCCCACCTCTCACCGCCTTACGGTAAGGACTCTACAACAGGCAAAAATCATCGCCTCTATCATTATATCAAATATAGTGTAATTTTCAATAGTCAAGACTTAGTCGAAGCTTAAACTCTAACTTGATTTATCCTTTAATATAATCAAATGTAACTTCTATTGTTTCTATCTCGGAAAGCTTTTCAGCTCTCATCGGTATAGCCGTCACATCCTTCTTCTTAAGTCCATCCTTAGTACGTATACCATCCGGAATACCTGTAACCCAGCTGTTATAAAGATTAACTCTGGTACATAATTTATCATCGGACGTAGTATATGGATTACCATCAAGCTTAAAATCCTCTCCGTTAATCTTTACGGATGTGATATCCATGATATATCCGGGGAATAGCTCTTCTCCATTTGCTATACCAACTGCTGAGAAGGCCGTACTGTCAGAGTACCCCATACTCGTTCCGGTAAAGTCGAGAGAAACCGTATATGTACCCTCGCCTGTAATTTCTACATCAGTTGCTTTTAATCCTTCTGTCGTATCATCAGGCTTATAGACATCTCCTACGCTGTAAGCAATATTCCAATCACCTGAGTTCCACATTATCCAGGCTATTGCAGTTTTTCCATCATCTTTAAGAGCTCCCTCCTCCTGATATGTATCAGGAGACTCACCAAGGAGGGTTTCCATGGTTTTCAATGCATTTTCCTTTATCTCATCTAAACTTAAACCTTCCTCTGTGCTTCTGGCCTTACTCTTGAAAAATTCAGGGAGAGAATCGTCTATCCACTCTCCGGTTTCTCTATCCATCTGATTTCCTGTATCCCAAAGCATAGGAACATATCCGTAATAATCACAGTTTGCGAAGAGATTCTTATACCACATTATAGCATTGGTCTTCATACTGCCGGATTCAGTAGGACCAACGGCACATTCACCTATTATCACGCCATAATCCTTAACTTCGCCCTCTGAATTTTTGAATTTATGTTCTGCAAGGGTTTTCATTAAGTCATTCATCTCTTTAAAGTTATCCTTGGTACCCCACTGCACTTCGCCGGTACCACCGCAGTACTCCCACGGAGTATAGTAGTGAACAGATAAAAGAAGCTTGTCCTTTGCAGTATCAACAGGCATCTTGAAACTCTTATATATAGTTCTGGTAATATCGGTATTGTAACCCGGTATTAATAAGAATCTGTCTTCGTTGTTTCCGCCTGTACTACGTACGATATCTACAAACTTCTGATTGATTTCGGTTGATTTCTTGTAGCACTGCTCCATACCAAGAGTAGCTCCGTTGGGATTAAAGTCTTCATCAATATCATTAAGTCTGTCACCGATTTCCTCATTACCACCTTCAAATATCAGGTGATAATCATAATCCTTAAAGTACTCTGCTATCTGATGCCACATGGAATCGTAGAGTTCTTCTGCCCTCTTAACAATCTTCTTATCCTTAGCGCCGTACATTCCCCACCATCCACCGTCCCAGTGGTCATTTATGATTACATACATATCACAATTATATGCATAATCTACTATTTCCTTAACTCTGGCAAGATAATCCTCAGATATTGTAAAATCATCATTCTCAAAGTCCATCTTATTGGTCCATGCTACAGGTATACGAACCGAATTAAATCCGCACTCCTTATAGTGATCAAATAACTCCTGTGTTGTAACAGGATTTCCCCAAAGAGTCTCATAGAATGAGGTTTCCTTATCAATTCCCTCTTTATGACCGTAAGCCTCCATGGTATTGCCCAGATTAAAGCCATTACCCATCTCACGGGCAAGCTCAACCGATGTCATAGATAAAAGATCCATCTCTTTCTTTTCTGTTTTTGTTGCTCCTGAATTTTCGCTTTCAGAAGATGATGAATTCTCCTTGGTATCAGCCTTTTTCTCACACCCTGTAATACTTGTAAACATACATAAAGCAAGCATGATTATTGAAAACCATGCTAATGCTCCTTTCATAATTTTTTTCATAATTACCTCCAATATTATATTTAGTCATGCCTTAAGCCGCATCCTTGATAAACTTTATAAATTCATCCTTTGGAAGAGGCTTACAATAATAAAATCCCTGTATGTAATCACATTTAAGATTGGTAAAATACTTTGCAAGCTCCTCGGTTTCAACGCCCTCAACAACGATTTTCATATCCAAATCCTTAATCATATGAACAGTATTCTCCACTACTATTCGCATATTTGGATTAAAGACACTGGTTGTAAGACTCTTATCAATCTTTATAAGACTGAAGGGTAATTTGGCTATACGTGTTATATTAGAGTATCCTGTTCCATAATCATCCAAAGAGAACTTGATACCGGAATCATTTAACTCATCTACATTCTTCTCTATAACACTTTCCATATCACCAACTGCAGTTTCCGTTATCTCCAGATTCACTTTATCTGCCTCCACATGGTACTGATCCAACACCGGAAGCACCTTAGTAATTAAGTTACTCTGCATACACTCTACAGCTGAAAGGTTTACCTCTATATAATCCAGCCCCAGATCCTTAAATTCATCCTCTGACATGAATTTACAAACCTCTTCAAGAACATAGCTACCGACGCGGTGTATGGCTCCGCTTTTTTCGGCTGCTGCTATAAATACATCCGGAGGTATAAAGCCGAACCTTTCATCCTTTAATCTTAGAAGAGCTTCCGCGGACCTGTATTTTTCGGACTTTGTGTCGTAAATCGGCTGGTAATAAACCATAAGTTTTCTGTTTTTAAGAGCATCCTCCAGGATAATATCGATATTGCTCATTATGTCATATTTATTCTTAGAGTATATATCAGATGCATGCACAACCTTTCCCTTGTAACCATAGCTATTTAAATCATCTATAAATCTTGTAAGATAAGCTACATCATCTATATCTTCCGGAAACTTTATAACACAAACAGAGCACAATATGCTGATAGGCATATCATTTATGATGATATCATTTTTAAAAATAGAATTAAGGTGAAGAGCCAGTTCCTCCAAGTAGTCTTTTTTATCAACTTTTTCTCTTATCAGAACAGCAAACTTACCCTCTTCTAAGTAGTACTGCTCCATACGAATCCTGAATTTATGGCACTCAGTGAGAATTGTTGATGACATGCACTTTAACAATTCTCCCATACTTGAATAACTTAAAGTATTTCTTAATTTTTTGAAATTGGTAGTGCTTACTATCACAAGTTCACAATCGTTTTCAAGAGACTGAATATTACTGATATCATGGAAAAATACCTTCTTTTTGAGAAGACCCAAGTCCACGTCATTTATTTCTTCAGTACGCTGTACCATAAGAAATACAAACAAAAGACTTATGGAATTTGCAAACATCTCAATAAGAATTCCCTTTAATAAAAACTGAATTACAGTTGCAGCGATTATAGTAGATAATGCCATCATAAGAGATATGTATCTAACTTCATCAAGAAGAGTTCTGTATCTTATCAGGAAACCCAAACCCATCACTACATAAAAACCTGTTACAACATACATAACAGGAAATAGCTTTCCTCTTGTATAAATACCTGCTTCATTGAAGTAAAACATATAATGGTTTAAAGGACTGGTTAAGATTAATATACTTAATATAACAATCGGTGTATAAAATATTAAATTAAATTTTCTGGTTATACCCTGGTCTAAATTAGATAATCTTAAGGCATACTTTGCATACAAAGGCACCGAAAAACAATGGCAAATGAGATAGAGCATATGAAATATATATCTCTCCACCACATGACTCATTAATCTTCTATCATACTCGACAGCAAAAACATCTGAAAAGGAGGTGAAAAGAAGGCATAGTAAAATAAGCTTAAAGTATTTATTTAAGCTACCGGTATTCATATTCTTTACATATATTGATATTAGAATCACAAGTAATATCAACAATGCGCAGTAATCAAAATATAATACCTGTTCCAATGCTTCTCCTCCATAAATCTCTGTCAATACTCCGTCTACGCTTTAACTTAGAGGTTGGAGCTTTCTCCGTCTGAGTTAAACCTTTTTTTATAAAAAAATACGAGCCTTAAGATATTCATATTATACATTAAACCCACCAAAAAAGCAAATATGAAATTCGGTCATTAATCTATGATTTCTACTTCACGCTTCTCGAAAAGGATTCCGGTTGGAGTGCCGTAAATGTTGAGTTCGACTCTGTATGCTTCGCCCTTATCTACTATCGCTTCGAGTCTTCCTTCATAGCCTGCAAATGTACCGTCGATAATGCGTACCTTCTTTCTTTCATCTGATTCATCATCTGCTGCATTGGCAATTTGTTTATTTGTATTTACGTCATAGAATTCTTCTACACTAATTTTACTGATTATTTCTAAGCCCATGGTTACAGTAGTTGCTCTACCAAAGACATTTACTTCAATTTCTGCGCTTCTTTTATGTCGATTAATCTTTTTTACTCTTCCTTCATAACTTCTTAGAGCTCCGTCCGTAATGCAGATTCGGTCTCCTATAAGGAAGCCTGTGGATACCTTAACTCTGTGCTCTTTATCCATGATACTTTTTAGATATTTTTCTTCTTCTTCTGTTATTGGTTTTATCTCATCTGCACTCTTAAGTAGTTTTGTAAATTTACTTACCTTTAAAAGCCCTACTGCTATATCTGATACGTATCGCGGCTCCGTATCTATAAATATATATCCGGGAAAAAGTTTTGTATCTGCTTTAATCCATTTACCGGATTTTTTTATCAATTTTTCACATATAGGAACAAATAATTCATTATATAATTTTATATCAACTTCATCTCTGAATTGCTGCATGCACTCTGCTTCAGTGCCGTTCATTACTTGTATTACATACCACATATTAAGTATTTCCTTTTTTTAATTTACTCCACACCACAATTATCTAAAGCCTGCTTTAGTTCCAAAGATGACATAGCAAAACAGTTATTACCACGTATTATAAGCTGGACTAAACTATCACTTGAAGCAACTGTCACCCTATCAACTTTTCCCTTCTCTATTGCAGTTTTTGCTATATACTCATCTGCTGTCTGAGCCTGTTTTGTGTAAACTATGTATATATTCTGATACTTGTTTATCTCCCCTTTACTGCCTCTAACCTTATAAGCATCAAAAACAAGTACAACTTCACAATCCTTATAAGCTGCATAATTAGTCAAAAGATCGCAGAGCTTACTTCTGGCTCCATCCATATTTACGTTGGCTAACTCTTTAAGCTCATCCCATGCAAATATTACATTGTAGCCATCTACAAGAAGTACATCCTTTCCCCCCTTAAGAGTCTTTTTATGTATCTTTTCATAATCCTCTTTATCGTTATAAGTATGGGATGAACCGGAATAGGTTTTGCTTGTATTAAAAGCCCTTTTGTATTTATAACCTGTCCTTTTTTTGTTACTTGAAAAAGTCTTTGCAAATATCTCTTCAAGCTCAGTTAACGTTACCTGCTCTCTTCTTATATTCTTATCAATTGACCTAAGGTTATAATCAGAAAACTCTTCTTCATCCTTTTTATCCGGCTGTACATGCATGTGTGAATCTGCTTCATCCCAGGGAATAATATCCGAAGAACCGTGAGAGCAAAAAACAGAGCTTGAAGGATTTTTTACATCAGTATCCGGGTCGTAACCTATTTCTGCTACAACCTGCTCTTGCAGATTACATATATCATAGCCAGCGTTTGAAAGTGATAGGCTTCCTGCTTCCCCTAAGTAAGCCATAAGAGAAAGCTGATACCTCTTTAATTCTGAAACCGCTATTCTTCCCGTAAGAGAAGCATTTTCGCCGACAGTGACAGGCGGATTAATCTCCGCTCCCATACTTTGGAAATCATTCATCACCTTTCCAAGCTTTTGCGAAGGAAGCTCTATATCAAAGCTATAGTAAGGCTCTAAAAGTACTGACTCTGCCTTCATAAGTCCCTGTCTTACTGCACGGTAAACAGCTTCTCTAAAGTCACCACCCTCAGTATGCTTTAGGTGAGCTCTTCCTCCTATTATGGTAAATGAAACGTCAGTAAGCGGGGCTCCTGTAAGTACTCCTACAAACTCTCTTTCTGTAAGATGAGTTCCTATAAGTCTTTGGTAGTTAAGGGCAAGACTGTCAACTCCTACTTCACTGTGAACCTCTATTCCCTTTCCTCTCACAAGCGGCTCCATACGTAAATGAACCTCGGCATAGTGCCTTAAGGGTTCAAAGTGTCCTGCACAGTTTACAGTACTCTTTATGGTTTCTTTATAAACTACGTTTCCTTCACCAAACTCTATGTTAAGGCCAAAGCGCTTCTTAACAAGTGCCTTAAAAACTTCCATTTGAACCTGTCCAAATAATCGGACTTGTATTTCTTTTGTCTGTTCATGATAATCAATCTTAAGTCCCGGATCTTCTTCAGCTATAAGCTTTAATTTGGGCAAGGTTTCCGAGATACTTTCTCCGTCAGGAAATATAAGCGAGTATGACATAACAGGATCATACAGCTCTTCGGATTCGTACCTGGAATTATTAAGTCCCATAAGTACCGCAATCTGTCCTGCATATACTGTATTTACATTTTCATATTTTTCTCCTGAGTAAAGTCTTATCTCAGTTATTTTTTCACCATCTATTATATCTCTGACTGAGAAGCTTCCTCCCGTAATTTTTACATGGGTAAGCTTCTTTTCTTTATCATCTCTTGATATCTTATATATATTAAAATCCGGCTCTTCCGGATAGATTGTATCCAATGTAAATTCATTTATGGCATCAAAGAGTTCCTTCACACCCTGCAGGTTTAAGGCAGATCCCTCAAAAACCGGGACAAGCTTTAACTCTGAAATCGCCATACACACAGACTCCTTAGTTATCTCTCCGGTTTCCATATATTCATTTAAAAGTCTCTCATCGCTTGTTGCAAGATTCTCAAAAAACTGATTTTTATCACTATCATCACTCTTAAAAAGTTCGATTATACGATGTGGATCTGTCTTTTTATCATATCTTGTAAATCTGACAAAGTCGGGACCGCCTAAATCATTTAAAGTCTTTATAATACTGTTTGGCTCCGAGGTGTCCATATCCATTTTATTTAGAAATACAAAAGTAGGTATCTGCCTCTCATGAAGCATCTTAAAAAGAGACAGGGTATGTAAACCCGCCTTCTCTGCCGAATTGATAACTAATATACAATAATCCAGCACATCAAGGGTTCTACCTGTCTCTGCCTGAAAATCCATATGTCCGGGAGTATCTAAGAGAGTTACTGTCTTATCTGATGCCACTTTAATAACTGCTGATTTGGAGAATATGGTAATCCCTCTTTTTTTCTCCATCTCAAAGTTGTCCAGGAAAGCATCCTGTCTGTCCACCCTTCCCATCCGCCTTATGGTTCCTGCGGTATAGAGAAGTCCCTCGGACAGAGTTGTCTTTCCTGCATCAACGTGAGCAAGTATCCCAATTGTTTTATTTGAAATCATTTTACTATTATCTCATCCTTAAGCTTATAAACATCCCCGTCTGCCTTAACATAGATATAATAGCAATCCTTTGGCAATGAGTGAATATTTAAAACATATATGTCCTTTTTCTCTTTTTTTGGAATATCTTTATAAACCTCTTTATAAGTCTTTTTACTCTTTTCTCCCTTAAGGTAAACAGCTTCCACATGACCGCTTCTTAAGGCAAAATTAAGCATACCACCACTTACATAGAGATTACCGAAAAGCCTTTTTTTAAGCTTTTTCTCCGTTGTCTCCATAACATTTTCATTGGTTTCAAGAGGAGTCTTTATATCTCCGATTATATAATCATCATCACTTGGAATCGGATTTAAGTAGTCCGAAATATCGGACTCGAATTTCCAAGCGTTATTATAAACCTTACGCACTGCTACTCGCCTTAATCTCTCTGCTGTAGCTATATCAAATTCAGCAATATTGGCTCTGTACTTCTGACCTGATTTATCGGAAAGACCTGCAAGTGCAAGTACATTTTTATAATCATCATCGAAGAGAAGTGATGCGTTACGATAGAACTGCTTAGTCCTATAAGCATTGGTAATATGATACTTTTTTCTCTCCTTGTCGCAGTAGATAATACTTATAAGCGACTGACCTATATCTGTATATTTTTCATCCGGAAGCACAAGCTGTGAAGAGTAAACAGCTATAAAAGCTTTTTTCTTATCTTCATAAATGTATGAAGCAAATACAGGTCTGATAATCTCTGCAGAGTTTTCTTTAAGTACCGAAGGGTCTGCCGTATAAACATTATACTCTGTAAAATCAGGATTATTATTTAAAAATCCACCATCCGGAAAGATATGCTTTTCAAGAGGTGTTCCTTCCCAAATCGAGAGTGGCCCTATAACCCAATTTATATTAAAATTCTCAACGTCTGTTTCTATTATGGTATGCAAATTTTTAAGGACAATAAGCATCTTATCATTCTTGATTTCAATACGTGAAATCTTAATCCAATCACTACTTGTCTTATATTTATCTCCTATAAGCTTAGCTATACTATACTCCTTTAAAACTTCACCTTTACCTAGATCAAAGCAGACAATCCAGTCATTTTCATAGCCCTTATCCATGCTGGTAAGATAATAAAATTTGTCTCCATCCGAGTAAAATACTTTACCGAACTGATGCTTAAATATATAGGATTTATAGACTCTACCCATGTAATCAAGCTCTAAAAATCTACAACTGTACTTTTCCTTATTATCATCCAGTGTGAAGGAATTTTTATCGGGTAGCAGGAAGTGATTGTTACTAAGAGGAATCATGCCTGCCTTTCCTGACTTAAGCTGCATACTGTATCTGATATTTAATTTACTGTCAATAGCAACAGGATTAAAGTCCAGACCGTTTATAAGAAGGTATGGAAATCTGCTGTCCTGCTCATGAATCTTTTCTTCAAAAAGATTTATAAGTCTGTAGGAAACCTCTCTTGCATATATTGTAAGAGGTCTTCTCTTTATAACCTCTCCGCTTTCATTGAGAAGCTCTAAGTTCATCTTGTTGGTTTTTCCTGTATAAAGCATCATCACAGGTACCTTATGCTTTGTGGTCCTGTCTGTAACTGCTTCGTATGAAACCTCTCCGTCTTCATCAAATATCTGATATCTGAGAGCACATTCCTCCTTGGTTACGAACAGAAGAAGTGCTGTCTGTACGGAAGCATCATAGGGATTTGGAATCACCAGAAGGTGCTTAAAGCTGTAAAGTCCTTTTTCAAGGATTTTTTCAAATGCATACTCTCTGATACGGGTACGGAGAGCCGGCTCAAGCACCTTTCTTAATGGTGTCTGTATATTTTTATCTCTTTCGGATGTAAATTCGGAAGCGTATGTTAACTCAAGATTTCTTACATCCTCTGCACTAAAGGTTGTTTTTGAAGGTTTTTTTATATCGATTTTATTACCAAACATAACCCTCTTTAATCCTCCATATCAATTACTGTACAAGTGTAATCACTTCCGTCTAAAATATCTGAAATGCTTTCTGCATAGATATAATCATCATCTGTTGCATCAGCTGTAATTGCATAAGGCTCATGAGCTGTAGTAATTTCTGCTGCCTTTGACTTGCCTGAAAGAGCTACAATAAGAACGATAATTGCGATTATTACTGCAATTATTATAATAATCTTTGCTGCACTCTTTGGATACTCTCCACTTATCTTTCCTGTCTGTCCGTTTATGACTACGTTATAAACCTTGCCCTTGAAGCTATAGGTTGTTGCATAAACAGGAACAAGTATATACTTAAATGTTTCGTTAGAGTAGGTAGGTGCTATGGAAACGTCCTTAACTTCATCAAATCTCTTAAGTACATCTGAGCTTGCCTTTGATTCCATCTCGTTGTCCATCTTGTTACGAGCATCCTTATGACCTTCATCAAGATCAATACTGAAGTTTTCTGACATGAAGCCTGAGAGATACTGTGGCTTGTAACCTACGAGCTCGTCGAACTTAAATGGCTCTGCTGATGAAAGAAGTCCTCCCTTTAAGCTCTTTGTAGCAGGCACAGTTACATCATCAAATTTACCCTTAACAACACCTGTTGTAAATGTCCAGTCGGTAACTGTTCTTGTCTGCTCTTTACCCTCTGAATCTTTATATTTTTCTTCTCTATGTGTACCACCCTGTGCTGAATATGTAGCGCGACAGTCGGCATCAAATGTCCAATAAGGTACGTAAATACCCTTTATTTTTCCTCCCTGATAAAGGTTCTTAAGTGATCCCGGAGCAAGCCACTTACCCTTAATCCAATCATTGAAACGCTTTCTAAGCTCCATTTGCTCAATCTTAAAAGGTATAACTCCATCAGGCTCTATAACATCTACCTGCTTTTGTGCGAGTACATAAGAAGAGCCACAATATGGGCATTGAAGAGCTGTGTCGTTAGCTTCTACTTCCACCATAGCTCCACAACCTTTACACTCCATGGTTTGAGATTTCTTTTCTCCAACCTTTATCTTGTTCTTTGCACTAAGGTCGAGTTTATTCTCCTGCACGCTTTCCTTATTCTCATCTAACTTCATGGTATTGCCGCAGCTTGGACACATAAAACAATAGTTTTTCGGATCCCATTCCATAGTCCCTCCGCAGGATTCGCACTTATAGATTTCTTCAGACATTTTTTACCTCCAATCTTTTAATATGAGCATCAACTTTTTTGTTGATTTTCACATGTTTTTTATTTGAATGTAGTAGTCAATGTGATATATACACACTTGTAAATTATTATACCAATAACTGTGTGCTAATACAAGAAAAAAAGAAAGGCAGCAAAGATTCACTGCCTTTCTGATTATAGAGAAGTATGGAAATTGTTATCTATTTATAAAAAGAATACGTTTTTTATCTTCCGGGTCTTCCGGAATTTCCTCCAGGGCCTCCCTGAGAGCCGCCCTGTCCTGCTGTAATGGTTGTGGTAGTGTTACCGTAAGAAACCAAATAATTGCTTCCACTGGTTATACCCGGTGCTGTGAAAACTATTGAAGCAGTTTTCTTATCAGCTGTATATGTATCGATTACATTTCCTGATGAATCAGAAACCGTAACGAGCGTTCCGGCACTGATATTACCGGTTATGTAAAGGTAACTCTGAGAACCTGAGTTTGGTGTTACAACCATGTCCGTTGTTCCTGCCATAGCTCTAAGAGTACCGCCTGTAACCTGGAATGTTGCATTGTTATCGCCGTAATCAAGAGCTCCGTTTCCACCGTTACTTGGTCCACATACAGTTATATCTCCACCATTTATATAGAGATTTCCGTTTGAGTCAAGTCCATCACCCTCAGAATTTACATATACAGTACCTGCATTGATAATCAAATTATAATTATCTGCCGAAGATGTACCTCCCGGATTCTGTCCAGGTCTGAAGAAGCCTTCATCTGCATTATCATTTCCGCCTGCACAGTTAAATCCATCATCAGAAGCTGTAACACTTATAAAACCACCGTTTACTGTTATATCTGCTCCTTCTATACCTTCATAAGCTTCCTTTACATAGATTGTTCCACCTTCAATACTTACGCCTGCATCTGCATGAATTCCGTCATCTGCTGCGAAAAGTGTAAGTGTAGCGCCCTCAATCTGTATATGTCCGTTTGAGTGAATAGCATCATCTGCTGCTTCATACTTATTTGCTACTTTTACATCGGTATCT
Source organism: Lachnospiraceae bacterium (assembly GCA_016281605.1). Taxonomy (GTDB): domain Bacteria; phylum Bacillota; class Clostridia; order Lachnospirales; family Lachnospiraceae; genus JAEEJA01. The sequence continues at coordinate 50,021 of JAEEJA010000037.1, read as the reverse complement.
GTAGTATCAACATTTATCTCACCTGCTGTTTGTGATACAAGAATTGTCTTACCTACCTTGATTCCCTTAAGACTTGGAATGCTATCCTCACTTGTGATTCCCGAGTAAGCAGTTGTATCTATCGCTGTTACTACATCCAGATTTTCAGGATTTAAGATTATCTCACCATAATTGGTAGCCTCCGAAGATGAATCTGTAATTTCATAATTACAGTCTATGCCGTCTCCGTTAAGAGCATTTACATCTATATTTCCTCCCTCTATATCTATCTTTCCTGTTCCTAGAAGTGTAGAGTCCTCAGCTATGTCAGTAGCATCCACTGTAGTCTTTATACCGTCTCCAATACTGTAAACACTTATATTGCTGTTTCCGAAGTAGATTGTATTCTTAGAAGCTATACCTGTGTGACCTGCTCTTTCCTGCTCGTTTCCGATTGTGATAGATGTTTCTATAAACTTAAGTCCTGTATCTGAATCTGTACACTTGATACCATATCCGTTAGTTGACTTGATTTCTAAGTTACCGGAACCGTTTACTGTAAGTGGCGCTTTCTTTACTAAGATTGCACTTGGATACTCTATATCAGAGCTTGCAGCTCCTGTAGAATCCTCAAGTTCATTACCTTCTGCATCATAGTAAACTGTAGTAGTGCTTCCTGAATCATAAATAATGTTATCTGTTCCGTCAACAACAGTTATAATAACCTTCTTAAGATAACCGTTAGAAGACTTCTTAACATAGATTATACCCTGATCTCCATCCGCTGCACCCTCGAAGTCAACACCATTTAAGAAGATATGTACAACTCCTGCCTCTGTTGTGTAATCATCTAAATCCACTACAATTCCCTTATCGATTGTATCTGTAGTACTCACAACATACTCACCCGGCTTCTGTATGGTGAGCTTATTTTTCTTACTAATCTCGTATGAATTATCCTCAGCAGTTATCTTAGTGGAATTTGAGCTGCTAAGCACTATCTGCACAGCATTCTCAGATGGAGTTGTATTGGTATCATCATCCGATACAGTTACTCCGCTTGGAGCGCTATACCCTTCTTTAGAGTAATCGTCTGAAGGAGTGTAAGTGGGCGAAGTAGTTGTGCCCGGTTCAAAAGTTGGTCTGTCTGCCGGAACAGAGCTTGGTACTTGAGAAGGTGCTGTAATCGGTGTTTGACTAGTGGCAGTCACCTGTGTAGTGCTGGCCTGACCTGTGGTAATCGCTGTAGGAGAAGCTGTAAGTGTAGGTGATACGCTTGCTTGTGTTACTTTAACCTTTAACTTAAGCTTCTTTACGCTTCTTTTACCATTTGAAGTAGTTATTATCTTAACTATCACATAGGTGCTGCCACTTTTCTTTCCCTTTATCCTAATCTTTTTTCCTTTTAACACTGCCTTAGCTACTGCCTTTTTCTTGACAGATAACTTAATCTTGGAAGAAGAAAGATTCTTAATCGTAACTACCTTTGTCTTTCCAACATTTACAGTAATCTTACTCTTTGAAAGCTTTACTTTTCCCTTTGCACTTGCACTACTAACAGATGTTAAGCCTGAAAGCACCATAGCACCTGCAATAGTAAAGGCTAAAGATTTTTTCAATTGTTTCTTTCTTTTTTCACTACCCATAATATCTACCTTCCTTTCATATTATTAAAAGTCTTTAATTTAAGTTGATGTATAAAAACCCAACTAAATTAAAAAACCTCTATCAAGTAAATCACTTTACGAGATAGAGGATAGTAAAAAAATGTGTCAATTTTTTTTTAAATTAGGTTTAATTATGAGTCAATTATGTCATATTTACATGGCAAAATTTCTAATCAGGTATGAATTTTTCGAATATAAATATATCGAAGTACTTTCTGTTTTTATCCAGCTCCTTTTGACTTCTTATGGTCCATGCTGCAATTAATCTTCCCTTTTTTCTTCTGCTAACTCTTAGACCAAGATTTTTCTTATCTTTATAGTAATAGGATATAAAGTCCGGCTTTGAAAATACATTAAAAACCAAATATTTTCTCAAAAAGTATAATAAAACTTTTGCAGGATTTTTAACTTTACACTTATCTCCGGCAAGCTGTCCCACGTATGTTTTCGGACTGTACTTCTTATATTTTTTTATACATAAAGGGTGAAAAGATTGTATAAAATATTCACCTTTGTAGCGCTTTAACATTTCATAGGTAAGGCGGGTTGTTTTCTTCCAGTCACCCTCAGGTTTTATCTCTATAAGAAGCGGAACCTGTCCTTCAACCTGCTTTAAAACTTCAGAAAAAAGCGGGATTTTTTCACTTGAGTCTTTTAGATTATAGCTTTCTAATTCTTTAAGTGAACATTCTCTTACTTTTTTATCTATATTACACATCCTTAAGAGAGATTCATCATGAAAAACTATTAAGTAATCATCCGAAGTTTTTTGTACATCAAGCTCGATTCCAAATCCATACTTTATAGCATTTTCAAATGCTTTCATGGAGTTCTCCGGAGCAATTTCCTCGGGTACTGCCTTTCCGTGAAGTCCTCTGTGTGCAAAAAAGATATGCTCTTTACTTATGATCATTTTACAATATCCTTCATGGATAACTGAATTCTCTTTTTCTTAAGGTCTACACTCATTACTCTGACATCCACCACATCTCCGACACTCACTACATCGAGCGGATGTTTTACAAAGCTCTTGCTTGAAAGCTCTGAGATGTGTACGAGTCCGTCCTGATGTACACCTATATCCACAAATACACCGAAGTCAATTACATTTCTTACTGTTCCCTTGAGTATCATGCCTTCCTTTAAGTCTTTCATCTCAAGTACATCGGTACGAAGTATAGGCTTTGGCATCTCTTCACGTGGATCTCTGGCAGGCTTTGCAAGCTCTTTAAGTATATCATCAAGTGTAATCTCGCCTATACCGAGTTCCTCTGCCATTGCCTTTTTATCCTTAACCTTGGCTGCGAAAGGATTTTTTTCTCTCTTTGAAGTTTTCTCCTCTTCTACAGGTGCTGTAACCGGAGCACTGTCAGCAAATGCTTTTGCTAAAGCCGCTCCAAATGCGGTATTGGTATTCCTTATAACTACACTCTTTTCCTTTTTCTTAGGAGCAGGCTTTTTCTTGTTTTTCTTGGCAATTTCTTTTCCTGCTTCACTCTGCGCAGTCTTTACATCATCCATAGTCATATCAATCTTTGTTAAGAGATTTAAAGTTGCTTCATAGCTTTCTGGATGCACGCTAGTAGCATCAAGCGGGTTATCACCGCCCTGTATACGCATGAAGCCTGCGCACTGCTCAAACGCTTTAGGTCCAAGCTTGGCAACCTTTAGAAGCTGCTTTCTGTCTGTAAACTTACCATTCTCTTCTCTGTAAGCAACTATATTTTTTGCTATCGGCTTTGAAACACCGGATATATACTCTAAAAGTGAAACAGAAGCTGTATTTAAGTCTACACCAACCTTGTTTACACAGTCCTCAACAACATTTGTAAGGGTTTCAGTAAGCTTCTTCTGGTTCATATCATGCTGATACTGACCCACACCTATAGACTTTGGATCTATCTTAACAAGCTCTGCAAGGGGATCTTGTAATCTTCTTGCAATAGAAGTTGCACTTCTCTGTCCTACGTCAAACTCAGGGAACTCCTCTGTTGCAAGCTTACTTGCAGAGTAAACACTGGCTCCCGCCTCATTTACGATAACGTACTGAACAGGTTTATCGATTTCCTTAAGAAGCTCTGCTATCACCTGCTCTGACTCACGACTGGCTGTACCGTTTCCGACTGAAATAAGGGAAATATCGAACTTATCAATCATCTTCTTAACTACGGCCTTAGCTTCCTTAACCTTGAACTGAGGAGCTGTAGGGTAAACAACTGCTGTAGCAAGCACCTTTCCTGTACTGTCAACTACTGCAAGCTTACAGCCTGTACGGAAAGCCGGATCCCAACCCAGTACATTTTTTCCTGTTATAGGAGGAGCCATAAGGAGCTGCTCTAAATTCTTACCAAATACCTTTATAGCTGCATCCTGAGCCTTCTCAGTAAGCTCACTTCTGATTTCTCTCTCTATAGCAGGTTTTATAAGTCTGTCGTAACTATCTGCTATTGCAGCCTTTAAAGGCTCTTCGGTATATTTATTTATATTTCCTTCTTCTTCGGTACCCTTTATGGTCATCTTTGCAAGATATCTTAATACTCTTTCTTCGGGAGCTTCTATCTTAACAGATAAAAACTTTTCTGCTTCACCTCTGTTAATAGCTAAAATCCTGTGTCCTGCTATCTTAGATACAGACTCCTCGAAGTTATAATACATCTCATAAACAGACTCTGCCTTTTCATCCTTGGCTACGACTATTATCTTACCTTCTTCAAAAGTTATATCTCTTATATACTGTCTGTACTCAGCATTGTCAGAAACATCCTCTGCTATTATATCGAGAGCGTAAGCGATTGCTTCCTTCTCATCCTTAACTTCCTTCTCTTCTGAGATGTATTCCTTTGCATACTCCTCTAAGTCCTTATCCACCTGCTGCTCTAATATAAGAGCTGCAAGAGGCTCTAATCCCTTTTCTTTTGCGATAGTAGCTCTGGTACGTCTCTTAGGTCTGTAAGGTCTGTAATAATCATCTACCTGTACGAGAGTCTGCGCCTCCTGAATCTTAGCCAAAAGCTCATCTGTCATCTTGCCCTGCTCTGTTATGCTCTCAATAACCTGATTTTTCTTTTCTTCAAGGTTTCTAAGATATGTAAGACGCTCGTCTAGGTTACGAAGTTGCTCATCATTAAGTGTTCCGTGAGCTTCCTTACGGTAACGGGCAATAAAAGGAATTGTATTTCCTTCGTCGATAAGCTTTATAACAGCTTCAACCTGCCAAACCTTAATCTCAAGTTCCTTTGCAATCTGCTCTGCAATATTCATAATTGTCTCCATTCTTTTGTAGTTTTTAGTAGTTTTTGTTATTTATATAAAACCTTTTATCAAATTCGTATCTTCTTACCCTTGTCAGCTCTCTTTCCTTCCTTGAACCTGGATACATTGATTTCCTTGCTGTCAACACTGACAGACTTATCATCCGGTCCTACCAGAAAGGCAAGCCTCAGATAATCACCTTTTTCAAGCTTTATACCCGTCACTCCACGACTGGTCTTCTTATATTCATTTATCTGTGAAACAGGATAAGATAAAGTATAATTCTTATTGGTTAAAAATACAACTTTTTTATTATCAGCGAGAACATCCTCTGTGCTGAGAGCCTTTATGTAAACTATGCTGTCGTCATCCTCAAGCTTTGACGTATTGATCTGGTTTCTGGAGCTCTCAAACTCTATACCCGAAACCCTCTTTACGTAACCGTTCCTGGTAACGAACACAAGCTGTGATTCAAAAAGCTCTTCAAATGGTATGTAAAGAATTACCTCTTCATTTCCTATCTTACATAAAGAATGCATGAGCACTCCCTTATCCTTCACTCTTCCCTTCGGAAATGCAGATGCTTTGATTTTATACATATTTGCATCAGTTGTGAAAAGACAAAGCGAATCGGTATTTTTCATGAGAATTATATTTCTGAATTCCGAAAGCACACTATCATCTGCCTTTGAGTAAGCATTGGAATCTATGGACTTAGCATAACCAAAACGGTCGATAAGTACGTAAATATCTTCCTCTACTACCTTTTCAACATAATCGCTCTGTGTAAGATTATCAAGCTCTGTCTTTCTGTCTACCTTAAACTGTCTCTTATAAGCCTTAAGAGCAAGCTTTATGGTCTTGTGAAGCGCTCTCTTACTGCTGAGTATAAGGTTATACTCTGCGATATTTTTAAGAAGCGTATCATTTTCCTCATGAAGCTTTAAAATCTCTAAGCCTATCAGACGACTTAATTGCATAGAAAGAATCGCATCTGCCTGCAGCTCGGTAAAGTGCAGGGATCTGGCCTGTATGGAGGACTCAAGAGACTTAAATGCAATATCGCTTACATCTCCCTCTGTAAGGCACGCCTTAGCCTGGGCTACACTCTTGCTTCCTCTCAGGATTTCAATTATCAGGTCGATAATATCTACAGCCTTTATAAGTCCTTCAACCACTTCATGTCTTCTCTCAGCCTTTTCTAGCAGATACTTATACTTTTTTGCATATATTTCCTCCTGGAAGCTTACAAACTCTGCAAGCATAGCCTTTAAGGAAAATGTGCCGGGCTGCTTATCCTTAACCGCAAGCATGTTGACACCATAGGTATCCTCTAAACCGGTCTTCTTGAAAAGGCCATTAAGAAGGTTATCTATATCTCTTCCCTTCTTAACCTCTATTACCATACGGATACCTTCTTTAGAAGACTCATCCCTTACATCATATATTTCATCAAAAACCTTATCTCTCATAAGTCCGGAAAGCTGCTCTAAGAGCTTTCCCTTCCTACCTGAAGATGTATAAGGAATCTCTGTTATAACTATATTTTTTCTTCCTGCATCGGAAGACTCTATATCATACTTTGCTCTGACTCTTATCTTTCCTTCACCGGTTTCGTATATATCCTTAAGAGCATCTGCATTTACGACGATTCCACCTGTAGGAAAATCAGGCCCCTTTATGTAATTCATAAGCTCTTCAGTGGATATGTCAGGATTATCCATGTAAGCTATGGTTCCGTCTATAACCTCTACAGGATTGTGTGGTGGAATATTGGTTGCCATACCTACTGCAATACCTGTAGTTCCGTTAATAAGGAGATTTGGAATTGTAGCAGGAAGCACCAGGGGCTCCTGCTCGCTTTCATCGAAGTTTGGAGCAAAGTCCACAAGACCCATATCCAGATTTTCTAAGAGAGTCATGGCCGCTGTAGAAAGCCTTGCTTCTGTATAACGCATGGCTGCAGCACTGTCTCCGTCTATGGAACCGAAGTTTCCATGTCCGTCTATAAGTGGTAAAGAGAGTGAAAAATCCTCACTCATATGTACCAGTGCTTCGTAGATGGAACTATCACCGTGGGGATGATACTTACCCATGGTATCTCCAACTATACGTGCACTCTTTCTGTGTGGTCTGTCCGGATAGAGTGAAAGCTCCTGCATGGCGTAAAGCACTCTTCTTTGAACAGGTTTAAGTCCGTCTCTGATATCCGGAAGAGCACGAGCTATGATTACACTTACCGCATAATCTCTGTAAGAGTTCTTCATCTCTTCCGAAAAATCATACTCTATGATTGAACTTTCGTTACTCATTTATAATCTCCAATCTTTCTTTCCAGCTTTTTTACAGATCTTTTACAGATCTACAGTAGCATACTGAGCTTCCTGCATGATAAACTCTCTTCTCGGCGGCACATTGGTACTCATAAGCATGGTAGTTATTTCATCTGCCTCTACGGAATCACTGATAGAAATCTGCGCCAATACTCTCTTTTCGGGATCCAGAGTTGTCTCCCAAAGCTGATTTGCATCCATTTCTCCGAGACCCTTGTATCGCTGTAGTCCTGTAATCTTATATTTAGGATTTTTACGGAATTTTTCCAACTCAAAATCATTTAAAAGATATCTGGAAAGCTTCTTTTGTTTTCCTTTTTTATTCTCTTCTTCTTTTTCTCCGTAATTAGATGTAAAGCCCCAGAAATCCTCGCTGTTTTCAGATTCCTTTACAGCTTTATTGACAGTATACTCAACCTTGTAAAGTGGTGGTATACCTCTGTAAACCTTGCCTTCTGTTATTAGCTCAGGCATAAATCTATAGAAAAATGTAAGAAGCAGTGTACTGATATGAGCTCCGTCTACGTCTGCATCGGTTAAGATAATTATCTTATCGTATCTAAGCTTACTTATATCAAAGTCGTCTCCTATTCCACAACCAAATGAAGCTATCATGGAGCGGATTTCGTTGTTGGCAAGTATCTTTTCCAAAGGTGCCTTTTCGACATTTAATATCTTTCCTCTAAGAGGAAGAACCGCTTGTGTACGCCTGTTTCTCGCTGTTTTAACAGTACCGCCCGCAGAATCACCCTCGACTATGTAAACCTCGCACTCCTCAGCTTTTTTGGATGAGCAGGCTGCTAACTTAGATCTGGTATCAAAGTCCTTAAGCTGATTTAAGACTGCATTTCTTGCCTTATCAGAAGCTTTTCGTGCATTAGAGGACTTCTGTACATTTTCAAGTATTGTACGAAGAATCTCTACATTTTTATCAAAGTACTTCTGTACTTCGTTTGAAAATACTTCCTCCACAGCAACACGAGCATCGGTATTTCCAAGCTTTGTCTTAGTCTGTCCCTCGAACTGAGGATCCGGATGCTTTATGGAAATTATGGCCGTCAAACCATTTCTTACATCCTTACCATCAAAATTATCATCTTTTTCCTTAAGGAAACCAAGCTCTCTTGCATACTGATTCATGACCCTTGTAAGTGCGGTCTTAAAGCCCGTCACTAAGGTTCCTCCGTCAACTACATTGATGCAGTTACAGTATGAGTTAATCTGCTCTGTATAATCACTTATGTACTGGAAAGCCACCTCAACCTCTATATCGGAGCTGCTTCCCTCTATATAGCAAGCTTCCTGCTGTAATTTGGTCACATCCCTGTTTATGTACTCGATGTAGCTCTTTATACCAAGGTCTTCCTTAAATGTGTAATTCTCACCATGAACTTCGTCTATAAACTCGAGCTCTAGTCCCTTATTTAAGTAAGCTGTTTCACGAAGTTTTTTGCGTATGATATCTGCCTTAAAGTGAGTTGTTTCCATGATTTCAGGATCAGGGTAAAATGTTACGCTGGTTCCTGTATTTTTCTTGGCACAGGTGTCAATAGCCGGAAGCTGTCCTTTAACAAGCTTTGTTACCGGATGTCCGCCATGCTCAAATACATCCTCATACACCTTACCATCTCTCTTTATCCTGACTATCATCTTTGTAGATAGTGCATTTACAACCGACGAACCTACACCATGAAGTCCACCGGACACCTTATATACAGAGTTATCAAACTTTCCACCTGCGTGAAGAACCGTGTAAACCACTCTTTCTGTAGGTATTTTTTTCTGAGGATGAATATCTACCGGTACTCCGCGTCCGTTATCGGATATGGTTATACCTCTGTCTGCCTTAAGTGTCACCTGTATCTTAGTACAAAATCCTGCCAGATGCTCATCTATAGCATTATCCAATATTTCCCAGATAAGATGGTGCAGACCTCTCGAGCCCGTAGACCCTATGTACATACCCGGACGCTTTCTGACCGGATCGAGTCCCTCAAGTACTATAATCTGTTCACCATTATAATTATCCTTTGGCATATATATAAATCTCCTAGTTTTTAAACATTTATATCAAGACTCGCTCGCGGAGCTTTTGTAGAGTTGCGAAGCAACTCTTGCAGTCATGAGCTTAACGCCCTAATCTAATATGATAATTTAAAGAGATAGTTTTTGCAAGTAAAAATCATTTGATTTAGGTCAGCATAAAAGTTATAATGTTACCCGGTCAGAAGTCAAGACTCGCTTGCAAATTAAATTAGATAAATCCCTGGGAGATAATCATGAATATACAAAATCTAAGAGTTGCATTTTTAACTCTGGGCTGTAAAGTAAATTACTACGAAACCTCAAAAATGGAGGATGCTTTTAAGGCCGCCGGTGCTCAGATAGTTTCTGTAGATGAAAAGGCTGATATATATATTATAAATACCTGCACCGTTACAAATATTGCTGACAGAAAATCACGTCAGATGCTTCACCGTGCGCGCAAGAAAAATCCGGACTCTATAATTGTAGCCTGTGGATGCTATGTTAATTCGGCAACCGAAGAAAAGGTAAGAGCAGAGGGTGTGGATATATGCATAACCAACGATTTAAAACCTGAGATAGTTAAGATACTTTCTTCTTACTATATGGATAAGCAGATAATCAATTCTGAAACAGGCTATGATGAGACAAGTACAACAAAAGGCGTACAAAAGCGCACCAGAGCCTATATAAAAATTCAGGACGGCTGTAACCAGTACTGCTCATACTGCATAATTCCTTATGTAAGAGGAGTTTTGAGAAGTCGTAACCCGGAAGATGTATGTGAGGAGATTGAAAGCCTTGCAAAGGAGGGCTATAAGGAAATCGTTATTACAGGTATCCATCTCTCATCCTACGGAGTGGATTTTAATGTGGAAGAAGAAAACCGCAGCAAAATCACAGCCAATGCATTTACCGAATCAAAGGGTGCTCCCCTTATTTCTCTTTTGGAAAATGTGTCGAAGATAGATGGTATAGAGCGAATCCGACTTGGTTCTATCGAACCTCGTATAATAACTGAAGAGTTTGCCAAGGGTCTTTCGGAAATCAAGGGATTTTGTCCACATTTTCATCTATCCCTACAGAGCGGCTGCGATACTACTCTTAAACGTATGAACAGGCACTACACAACCCATGAGTATGCAGAGAGTGTAGATATCCTGAGAAGATGCTTTGACGCACCTGCCATAACTACTGATATTATAGTAGGCTTTGCAGGTGAAACAGATGAGGAATTTGAAACAACCTGTGATTATGCAGCAAAAATCGGTTTTTCAGATATACATGTCTTTAAGTATTCAAGGAGAAGCGGAACTGTTGCAGACTCTTATCCCAATCAGATTAACGAAAGCCTTAAGCACGAAAGAAGTAATAAGCTTATAGATATCACCTCTCGCTTAAAGGCAAACTATGAGTCACTCTTCTTAGGTAAGAAGGTGAGTGTGTTAACCGAAGATACAGTAGAGCTGGGTGGTATGCGTTACATAGAGGGATATACCGAGCGATACGTAAGAGTCCGTATCCCTCTTGAAAGCAATTCACCTGATATAGCAGAGAATAATCTTATGCTTGTCACTGTAGAAGGAGTTACTTCGGACGGAGTACTACTTGGCAAATAGACCGGTTTACTCGTGATTTGCTCTTATGTTATTGTCATATATGTACATATTTACCATGTTTTTCACAATTCCTTCATAAAATATGACCTTTGTATTGGTAATTTTTTTGCACTTAAATCATTAACTGATTTTAAAATTTGGTAAGATTGTACATTGACATATTCTGGATTTACATTTATGATATGGTACAGTGAAAACAAGAAAATAGTTTTCACGAGTTTACTTAAATTATTTTATTATCGTTCTTTTGAGAACGAGGAAGGGAAGGTAATTATGAAAACTGTAAAAATTTCACTTAACACAATTGACAAGGTAAAGGCATTCGTTAATGATGTAACAAAGTTCAACTCAGATTTTGATCTTGTATCAGGAAGATATGTAATCGACGCTAAGTCTATCATGGGTATCTTCAGTCTTGATCTTTCTAAGGAAATCGATCTTAACATACATGATGACGATGCTGCAGAGGAAATCGTTTCAGCTCTTGACGCTTATATCGTTAAATAATTAAAGCTTAAACGTATTTCACCCGTATCTTTTGGAGCTTTACTTTAAGCGCTTCAACTGATACATTTTCTAATAATGATTTAGAAGGTTAGAAGTGACTCTAACTAACGATTTATAAATCAAAAGGTGCCCTTTAGGGCACCTTTTTTTCTTATCTTTTCGGAGTCACATGCACAATCTCTCTTGTTTCCAGCGCTTTTTCCACCATTGAATCTATATCCACAAGTTTCTTTTCTGAAGATTGTATATACTTTAATCCCGGTTTTGTAACAGGGTGCTTTGCAACAAATATAGTACAGCAATCCTCAAAAGGAAGTATGGAAGTTTCATATGTTCCGATTTCCTGGGATATGTCTACTATATCCTGCTTATCAAATGCAATAAGTGGTCTGTAAACAGGAAGGGATTCTACAGCATCATTGGTTGTAAGGAGACTATGGGCAGTCTGGCTCGCAACCTGTCCTATAGACTCGCCTGTTATAAGGGCGAGACAATCATTTTCAAGTGCAATCCTCTCTGCTATTTTCATCATATATCTACGCATTATAATAGTCAGCTCATCATGTGGACAGGTCTGATATATGTACATCTGTATATCTGTAAAGTTAATGATATGAAGATTTATAAGTCCCGTATAGGAACTCACTATACGTGCAAGGTCAACCACTTTTTCTTTTGCTCTTTCACTGGTATAAGGCGGTGCATGAAAGTAAACCGCATCTATAAGCATACCACGCCTTGCAATCATGTAACCTGCTACAGGGCTGTCTATACCACCTGATAAAAGGAGCATAGCCTTTCCGTTAGTTCCAAGAGGCATACCACCTACACCCTTTATAATCTTAGAATAAACATAAACCTTATCTCTTATCTCAACCCATATTATCTCTTTGGGTTCATGCACATCTACCTTTAAATCAGGAAATCTTTCAAGAAGGAAATGTCCCATCTCCATACATACCTCAGGAGATGTCATAGCATACCTTTTATCACTTCTTCTGGACTTAACCTTAAAAGTAAAGTTGAGATTATTTTCTCCATACATTTCTATAAGAGCTTTTGCTGTCTCTTCGCAGACATTGTTCCACTCTTTATCTTCTATAACCTTAACCTCACAAACCTGGGTTACACCGAATGTATTTTTCATAACTTCCACAGTTTCATCCCTGTCAAAGTCCTCTGAAGCCTCTACGTATATTCTGCCTCTTTCATTAATAACCTTATATTTTCCGTCTATATGATTAAGTCTCTTTTCTATCTGACCACAAAGAGCATTCTCAAATTTGTATCTGTTTTTTCCTTTTATGCCTATTTCAGCATACTTAAGTAAATAAGCCTGAAACATGTTTTTTCTCCTTTAGTTTTTTGAATTTTTTTGATATAAATCCAGTAAAGCGGTTATATTCTTTTTTTAGTTAACCAAGAGTATATGTACTCATACACTTCTAGTGTACCGTAAATTGCCTTAATACCGGAAGAAGGTCATGGAGTGCTTTTATGAGCTCTCTTATATCCTCTTCGCAGGTTTCCTTTGAGAAACTAAATCTAAGAGTCGAATCAAGCAGCGCTTTTTCAACTCCTATTGCCTGCAGTGTACCGCTTAACTCAGGTCGATTGGATGAGCAGGCAGAACCGGAAGAAACGTATATTCCCTTATCTGAAAGAGCATTTAAAAGTACTTCGCTTCTTATGGATTTAAATGAAGCGCTTACAACATGGGGTGCACTTTTTCGTATATCATCTTCTGTTACAGTACACACACCCGCGTCACCCTGTCCACTATTCGGGACACCATTGATATATACATCCTCTATTTTTAATAATTCTTCTATAAGTAATTTTTTAAATCCGTAAAGACTCTCTGTAAAGCTTTCATGATCCTCGTGAATATACTTTACAGCCTCTGAGAGTCCGCATATCCCCGGAACATTGTGAGTTCCGGAGCGCATATTCTTCTCCTGTCCGCCGCCATACATAAAAGGTCCTGTCTTTGTACCCTCTCTTACATAAAGAAAACCTATTCCCTTCGGACCGTGTATCTTATGACCGGAAACACTGAGCATATCAACCTTCATGCTTTTTAGATTATACATTAATTTTCCAAAGCCCTGAACTGCATCGGTGTGAAAGTATATTCTTTTGTTTTTAGGCCTGTTCGCATTTATCTGTGTTAAAACATCAGAAATTGACTTAATATCGTTAACAGAACCAATTTCATTATTAACATGCATGATACTTACCAGTGAAGTCTCATCTGTAATTGCTTTTCTTACTTCCTCTGCATCCACTCTTCCAAAGCTGTCCACCTTAAGATAGGTCACGTCAAAGCCTTCCTTTTCAAGCACCTCAAAGGGCTTAAGTACAGAGGAGTGCTCTGTACGGGAAGTTATTACATGATTTCCATTCTTTTTGCAAAGTCTTGCAGTTGAGATTATCGCCTGATTGTTAGACTCTGTTCCACCGGATGTAAAGATAATTTCAGCCGGTTTACACTTAAGAGCATCCGCAATCACGCTTCTTGCTTCATTGATAAGCTTTTCTTCATGGATTCCCTTCATATGTTTGGATGAGGGATTTCCAAAATCCTCTGTCATTATCTGATAAACCTTATCAGCCGCCGCCTTACAGGTTCTCGTTGTAGCAGCGTTATCAAGATATATTTCATTATTCATAATACTTAACTAACCTTATTTATTGATTTTTATTATATCTTAATCAGGTCTCGCTCTCATTTAAAAACATGATAATTGAAAGCACTGTAAGTGGTGCGGTTTCAGTTCTAAGTATCCTCTTTCCCAGGGAAACCGGAATTATTCCCTGTTCTTTTGCATACGCAATTTCATTATCACTTATACCACCCTCAGGCCCGATAAATATGCCAAGGGAAGTTTTGTGAGCACTTTCTTTTAAGGCAAGAGCAGACTCTGCCATACCCCCCTGAAGCTCATAGGGTATAATTGCACCTTCTAACTCCTTTGCCATGGCACAGGCTTCCTTAAAGCTTAGCACATCACAAACCTCAGGAATTATGCCTCTTCCTGACTGAGAAGCGGCAGACTCTGCTATAGTCTGCCACCTTTTTATCTTCTTCTCTTTTTTCTTGTTATCATTTAACTTTACTACAGATCTCTCAAATGAAACCGGGATTATCTTATGTACTCCCAACTCCACAGACTTCTGTACTATAAGGTCCATCTTATCAGCCTTTGGTAATCCCTGAAAAAGATATGTCTTTACAGAAAGCTCGGAAAATGATGCATTTACATCCAAAACCTTTACTCTAACCGTTTCTTTATCATAATCCTCTATACTTCCTGTATACTCTATGCCCTCTCCGTTACAGGCGATTATTTTTTCACCTTTTTTGAGTCTCAGCACATTTACTATATGATTTACGTCGGACCCATCAATAATGATGGTATCATCCTCAAGCTGATTGCTGTTTATGTAAAACCTATGCATGCTTTCCTATTCCTTTCCGATACTGGTAAGTATAGCGCCCGACTTCGGCTGACACTTGAATTTTATAATTCCGCCGTTATGTTCATAGATTAAGGTACTGAGTGAATATGAGTTATGATCGGTTACTATCTCTCTTACCATTCTCTCACCCTTCTCAACACCGATTCGCCAAACCGGAATATCTATCTCTTTCTCATAATCATTGTTATTTATAACGACTACAATTTTCTCTTTTCTGTCAAATCTTCCGTAACAGATGATATTATAATCCTTCTTCAAAAACAGGATGGAACCGGTTTTAAAAACCTGATGTCTCTTATGTATGTTTATCATCTGCTTATGATAATTGATAAGATCTATATCCTCCTTACCCCATGGATATGTACGTCTGTTATCAGGGTCTGTCCATCCGCAGACACCCGCCTCATCTCCATAGTATATAGTCGGTGCTCCGGGCCATGTCATCTGAACCATGACAGCAAGCATCAGCACTCCCTTGTCAACTCCCTCATTTGCTGCCTCCGGTCCAACAGTATGGGTACGTCCCACTCTGTGATTGGTTCGAGTCAAAAATCTTGAATGATCATGATTTGATAATTCATTCATAGCCACAAATAAGGACTGGGTGTTAAATCTGGACATAAAGTGCCCCATAGCCCCAAAGAAAGCATCTGCATTACCAAGCATATCTTCATGATACTCGTCACTATGCTTTTCCATACCTGTTAAGAACCATGTGAGAGGCTCCATAAATGCATCGTAGTTCATGACAGTATCCCACTGGTCGCCACGAAGCCACTCCTTCGGATCCCCATAATGCTCCGCCAATATAATAGCATCCGGATTTGCTTCCTTTACATTACGACGAAATTCTCTCCAAAACTCATGATTAAATTCCTCTGACTGACCGAGATCGGCAGCAACGTCGAGACGCCATCCATCTGCATTGAAAGGCGGAGAAACCCATTTTCTCGCCACATTCATAATATAATTAACGAGCTCCGGAGATTCTTCGTAATTTAGCTTTGGCAGAGTGTCATGTCCCCACCAGCCATCATAACTATAATTATAAGGCCATGCATCGGTTCTGAACTTAAAGAACTTATTGTAAGGGCTGTTCTTGTCCACGTAAGCACCTTTTGCGTAACCATCGGCATTTTCATATATTCTTTCTCTGTCTAACCACTTATTAAATGAGCCGCAGTGATTAAATACACCATCAAGAATAACCTTTATACCTCTTCTGTGAGCTTCTTCCACAACCTTGATAAAAAGGCTGTTGGTAGCCTCAAGATTGGATTTGTCAGTAACTCTGGTTATATAACGGGTTGCGTCCTTATTAGGCGCGCTCGGATCATATAAAAGATTTCCATGCTCATCTCTTCCTATGAGCTCACCCTCATCCTTTATGATAACTCCCACATGGGGATCGATATAATCATAATCCTGGCTGTCATACTTATGATTGGATGGTGATACAAAAAGAGGATTGAAGTAAATCGCATCTACACCAAGCTCTTGTAAGTAATCCATTTTTCTTAGGACACCCCTAAGGTCTCCGCCGTAGAACTCTCTGACGCCCATCTGCGCAGGATACTTGTTCCAATCATCCACCTTAACCGACGCATCTCCGATATAAAAATACTCATCAGAAAGTACGTCATTGGATTCATCTCCGTTGAAAAATCTATCGATGTAAATCTGATAAAATACTGCGCCCTTTGCCCAATCCGGTGTCTTAAATCCAGGTGTAATGGTAAAGTTGTAATTATTGTTTAACTCCTTAAGAACACCTATAGAATTATAGTAAAATGTCAAGCCTGCGCTTTTAATCTCAAAGTAATAGAAAAGCTGCTGTGTTCCAACATTTATCGTATATTCGTAATAATCAAACTTTCTGTCATTAAAGATTTTTTCCATGGGATATTTTACATCATTTACAACCAGAAAACAGCTGTCTAAGTTTTCTCTTCCGGCTCTAAATCTGATAGTGACCTCTTCATCAAAGTCAGGCTCGGGCGGCTCCCTGTAAAAGGACGTTCCGTCCGCAAAAAGCGCCTGACTGTCAAAAAGACTGGTCAGATTATCCATGTATAATCCAAGCTTTTGAGTTTTATTTAATTTATTAAAATTTATGTACCAACTCATAGTTAACTTTAACACCACCTTATGTCAAGTGTTCTTTGGCAATACTAATCAACGTATCATGCCGATTTAATTCCGGCTCGTTGAGAACTTTTTGGAGAAGTTCGTTTAAAATCGCTCCAATCATAGGTCCTCTTACAAACCCCATATCTATGAGGTCATTTCCATTTATTTCCAAATCCTTTATCTGAAAAACAGCATCGGAATTTAATACTTTTTTTGTCAGTTCAAATGTATAAAAAAGCTTTTCAAATTTATCATCAAATTTGTCAGGATTTTGTGCAAGTACATCTGCAAACTGAACCACAAATAATTTCAATATATCTTCTTTTCCAACTTTATGGATAAGATGTCTTACCTTGATTTCTTTTCTGTAATCCCTGTAATCGTGCCACCTGATAAGCTTTCGGATAGTGTCGATAGAATCATTATCATAGGTAAGTCTCCTTAAGATCTTATCTGCAGTCTGTGCTCCTGCTTCCGGATGTCCGAAAAAGTGCACCTTTTTTCCATCAAAGCTTTTGCAGGAAGGCTTCTCGATATCATGTAAAAACATGGTTGTAGAAAGGATTGTATGATCTTTATCATCTGCCTTATCTATTACTTCCTTTGCAATTTTGGCAGCCTCTTTCAAATATTTTTTATACAATCTCTTTTTCTCTTCGTCAAAACCCATTGTCTGCTCTTCTGTATAGGATTCAAAATCATTATTTCCGAAAAAATAATTCATATTTTGAACCGAGTGAACAATATGTTCATAAACATCATAGATATGATGATCGTTGTCGTGATCACAACCAACACAAGGAACCATCTCAGGAAGAATCACACCAAGTATCTTGCTGTCGGAAAGGGCGTACAGTCTGTCGGCATGAGCAGATACGATAAGCTTTATAAGCTCAACCCTTATGCGTTCCCAGCTGACCTTCCTTAAATCCTCATAATGATTCTCTATAGCCTCAAATGTTTTCTTATCAATCTTAAATCCAAGCTGTCCAGAAAACCGTACAGCTCTCATTATTCTCAAAGCATCCTCTGAAAACCTTTCATCAGGATCTCCTACACACCTGATAATCCCATTTTCTAAATCCTTCTGACCATCAAATCTATCGACTAAACCGGTTCTAGGATTATAAGCCATTGCATTTATTGTAAAATCCCGTCTTTTAAGGTCTTCATCCAAACTTAAAGTATAGGAAACCTCCTTAGGGTGCCTTCCGTCTTCGTACTCACCATCTATGCGGTAGGTCGTAACTTCATAACCCTCACCCTTCATCATGACCGTAACAGTTCCATGTTGCAGCCCTGTATCAATTGTCTTATGAAATATCTCTTTAACCTGTGAAGGCAATGCACTAGTGGTTATATCCCAATCACTGGGACTTTTCCCCAGTATCGCATCTCTTACGCAGCCGCCGACTATGTAAGCTTCATATCCGGCTTTTTCTAATTTATCCAGGATGAATGCAACACTTCCCGGTATATCTATGACAATCATATAATGATTTATTATTTCCTTCCCATTAAACTTGTATTTTTACATGTTTTATTATCTGAAAAAAAATTATCAAGATCTCACCTACGCTTAAACTTAAATGTGTGGGATTTCTTAAAACTAAGGTAAACTAAATTTTAGCTGCCATTGGGTTATCAACTAAACAGATTTAATACACCAACTGACATTGTGAAAAGTATGATAAGCAGAATCGGTGCAATATACTTTACCATTACTTTATAAAGACCCCTTCTGGCAAACTTTTCTCCATTTTTTGTTACCTCATCTATAACATACTCAGCTTTCATTACCCATCCAATGAGGATACATGTGGCTATAGCTACTATAGGCATCAATACATAATTACTGATGTAATCGAGTATATCAAGTATCTGTGCGTGCACTCCGTTTGGAAGTGTGATATCAAAATATAAGATATTATAACCCAGGCAGACAAACATACCTATAACAAGAGCAATAATAGTCTCTGTAAGAGTAGCACTCCTTCTGGACATTTTAAACCTATCCATAATCGAAGCTACTATAGCCTCCATAATGGATATAGCACTGGTAGCCGCAGCAAAAAGTACCATAGCAAAGAATACAGAACCTACGCTGTTTCCGATTTTTCCCATAGATGAAAATATCTTCGGTAGAGAAACAAACATTAGCGAAGGACCTGCCTCCATACCATCGGTTCCATTAAATACATAAACTGCCGGTATAATCATAATTCCTGCAAGAATTGCAACTGCTGTATCAAATATCTCTATCTGATTAATGGACTTTGAAAGGTTATCTTCATCAGGTACGTATGAACCATAGGCAATCATAATACCCATAGCAATACTTAAGCTGTAAAACAGCTGTCCTAAAGCATCAACTACGATGAAAAAGAAACTCTTCAGCGTTACACCCTTAAAATTAGGTATCAAAAAGACCTTAAGTCCCTGAAGTCCCGTATGTAACTTACCGTCATCACCTACTTCCTTTAAAGTAAGAGAAAATATAGCTATACCTATAATCATTATAAGTAATATCGGCATAATTACCTTTGATGAATTCTCAATTCCCTTATTTACGCCTTTATATACAACAAAAGCACACAAAATCAAGAAGATAAACATAAAAATCAAGGGCTGGTACTTATCTCCTATAAATGCTGAGAAGAAGGAGCTGTCAGCAGCTTTTTTACCATTTCCTGTTAAAAATACCACAAAATACTTTAATACCCATCCTCCAATAGCACAGTAGTAGGGCATAATAAGAAGCGGAATCACAGATGAAAGAACACCTAGTGGCTTCCATTTTTTATTAAGCTTTGTATAAGCTGTAAGCGGGCTTTGTCTTGTTTTTCTACCTATAGCAATTTCAGTTGTAAGAAGGGTAAAACCAAAGGTAATAGCAAGTACTATGTAAGTAATAACGAAAATTCCACCTCCATCTCTTGCCGCAAGATATGAAAATCTCCATATATTTCCCAGTCCTACCGCGCTTCCGGCAGCTGCGAGAACAAATCCTAGTGAACCTTTAAAGGTACTTCTTTCTTTCTTTTCCATCTTTATACATGATCCCTTTTTTGCTTTTCTGTCTAATCCGAAATAAAAACTCGCAAAAGACATAACCTATTTAATTATAACACATTTTAAAATTTTTGTCACTTAAAATTGGTTTTTCTCAATTGTCATTGACAAATGTCGATTTTTGCTGTATTGCACTTGTCATATTATTCGAATAATAGTAAAATATATGTAATTATTTATCGTGGATAAGATAAATAAACGGTTATTTACAAAAGAATAGGGAAAAAAAGAAAGGAGAAGGCGAGGTATGTCCAATAAACTACTTTGCCATATGGTCTATGAGAAAGAAAATACCAGGTATACTCTCTGCATTTATGACATGCACACTTATAATAGGAACCGTAACCACGCAAAAAAGCTCAATTGCAGCAGATTTGGACACGTATTTTTCAGATGATAACGCTTCATATTACATCTTGCTCTTAAATGATGACTCGAACGATTTAAGTGATGAAACCTATGAAGATGACTCGGAGGATAATAACGATGAGGATAATAATGACAATTATTCTCCTTCTCCAAGTCCAACAGTTGTTCCCCCTGATACTACTGTTCCCAATCCTACAACCACTCAACCACAGGCAGAACAGACGCCTGCAGCAACAACTACTACTGCACCTACCCAAGATACTAATCCATTCCCTGAGTACGCAGATCCGAATGAGGATTATTTTGAAATTGACATTACTTCAACATTTAAAAGCTCAACTGCTAAAAAGTATTATTGTCGAGGCGGAAGAGCTTATGCAAAAAAGTACACACCTTCTCTTTCCATAAGTTGGAATGAGTTTGATGAGGCGGCATATTATGAAATTTATAAGTCCACTTCAATGGACGAAGAGCCTGAGTATGTGGATGAAACAGATGAATCAGAGTACATTGACACCGAGGTAGTTCCCGGTAAAACTTACTACTATACAATTCATGCCTTCCTTACAGATGAAGATGAGGAAGATGGTGACGGCCTCGAATATGAACTTATCTCACATGTGGCCGAAGCCGAAGCCAGCACTTCAGCTATTAAGCCGGCAGTAAAAATCTCATATAAGAAGTATAAAGGAACCAAGTATGCTCTTATTAACTATAATAAGTATACCGGTGACAGCCAGGAAATACAGGTAAAGAACGGAAAGAAGTGGAAGTTCTACAAGCCTTTATCAGGTAAGATATCCTCCAGAACTCTATGTTTCAAGCCGTCTGCAGTCACAAAAGAAATAAGAATAAGCACCTACTATAAGGTTGGCGGCAAGAAAAAGTATAGCGCATGGTCAAACACCTTAAAAATTAAGCAATAACCCAGCAGCGGTTTCCTTTTGCAGGCGTGGCAACGTAACAGTTGCCACGTTTTTACTTATTCGTAAGCTCACGCTTCTGACCGCAAGAGTTGCTTCCTTCTATAATATCTAAAGTAACCCAAAAATCGCAAAAAAACACCTAATCGTTTAGATTAGGTGTATAAAATCACTGTATTTATCAATTATGAAGTGGTTTTTCTTTGTCTAAAGTCTTAACTTACCGGTTTTCAATCACTATACTGCATAAAGCACATACTCTGAAGTCATATAGCCGTTTGATGCTCCGTTGTAACGCAGATAGAAGCGATAGTTGCTATTTAGCTTATTGAGCATCTCTGCTAAATCCCAAAGATCACTGTACTTATGGTAAGCAGCTATAGCCATCTTAGGTTTATCGATCTTAATGTGGTTCTTACCACCCTTTATGGCATCTGTCTCAGAACCCTCTATATCCATCTTGATAAATGTAATCTTCTCAGGTATCTCATGATCTATGGTTGTCATTTCAACAGGTACCTTTGAGTCAGGCTTATTTGGAACAGACGCTTCGTCATCATAAACAGATGCATTCTCAGGATCCTTAAGAGAAATAGTGGATACCTTAGAGTTATCATTTATAAATACTTTCTTCTTTGACATCGCGTTACTTGAAATAGCAGCATTATGGAACTCGATATTCTCATAGTCCTTGAGATTTTCCTTTAATTTCTCGAAAATAGAAGGAACCATCTCATAAGCATAAACCTTGCTATATCCTGTAAAGTTCTCAAGATAAGAAAGAATGGAATCGCCGGTGTATGCGCCACAATCAACTATTACTTCCTCTCCTGACATTCCCTTTAAGATATCCATATCAAAGTAAGAATCAAAGTTCTTTTCAACTAATGTATTCTTGTAATCAAAGTCAAGATCAATCCAGAATTTAATAATTCCGTAGAGAACTTTTTTAGAACGCATATCTGCAAGCATATCGTATAACCAGATATACTTTTCAGCATGCTCCTTAAGTTCGCTTACACATGTCTCAAAATGCTCAAATTCATCCTTCTCAGGATCAAGCTTTCCCCAATAATATGAGAAGCTGTTTAAAAATTCAATGAGCTTTTTATAATTATTTTCAGACTTTGATTTAAGCTTATCAAGCTCTTTCTTGAGATTTGCGATTAAATCTTCAGAAGAGATGTTATGAATTCTAATCATAAGCTTATGGAAATCATAATCTAACTTGATTGCGTAACCATTGAGGGTTTCTAAATCAGTGGATAATATAGAATTCCACTTATCAAACTCTTCAAAGAAAGCTGAAAGCGCAGCGCCATTATCCATAGCATCCTTCAGGTTATCTAAAACCTTATTGCCTTCTAGCTGTGCACAACCGTAAAATGAATCAGTCAATGTGGAAATACCTGTATAAATCTGATTAAAGGCAGGAAGCATCTTAGCATTAACTGTTTTTAAGTTGTTTTTTCTTAAGTAATCTGTAGTTTTAGTTAGTGTCTGAAGCATCTTCAGAGTATCTTTGTATTCTGTGGTCATAATTATCCCCCTTATGAATGTACTTAATCACCATTTATTCTGACATAAAAAATCAAAATTACCCATTAGAAATTGTACAACACCTTGGTAAAAAAATCAATCTTTACTTTGTTAAAAAAGTGTAAACATCATACCATTCTAATAGCATCAAAAAGACACTCAACATGCATATAATCTCTTTCTCCCATATCTTCACCGTCAGTATGAACAACCATAGGTGAAGATGTTTTTAAAGTAAAGGAATAAGTTTCGTCGGTATGTATACCACGCTTGCCTTTATGGTTTCCTCGTGCCAAAGAAGGTAAGGTCATAAACCCTCTAATCCTTGTCATGCCATGAGCACCGCAAATATTAAATAAGTTATCATTCATCTTAGCTCCCGGAGCCATCTTAACACCGCCCCCCTCAGCATAAGCATTGAGAACAGCCATGTATATCATCCTATCGAGATGAAGTTTCTGATATGTTACCTCTCCACTCTCCGAAAGAAGTGTATAAGCTATATCACACTGTACATATCTCATGGTAAAGAGTGTCTCTATGGTAAGTAAGATGTAGGTAAGCTTCCCTGCGTTAAGCTTGTTGAGAATCGGCTTTAATAAAGAGTTTCCAGCCTTTCTGCACACAAGTGCATCCATTCCGATTCCTGTACTTATGCCAAAAAGATGTGATGTCCCATCAGCAAAATAAATCTTTCCCAAATCAATCGAGAAGGGTTCTTTTTCTCCTGTAACAGCCTCGAAAAACTCTTCAGGTGTCCTCTTTATACGAAGACCTCTGATAAAATCATTTCCGGACCCTGTTGGATATACACTTAGGATAACCTTCGAAAGATCGACAATACCATTTAACACTTCATTTACAGTACCGTCTCCACCCAGTACTATAATGTGAATCTCTCTATCAGGTGCAATATCCTTTGTGATCTTTCCGGCAAGAAATCTTGCATGCCCCTTATACTTAGTCATATAAGCCTTGTAAGGGATATCAGACTTCTTAAACATCTTGAGAATTCTTATGACAGTCCTATATTCTCTGCCACTTCCACTGAGATTATTTGAGATTATATAATACTTACACTCTTCCATAATTGTCCTCACTTCTTATATTCTTCTTTTTTAGTTTTGTTTTCTGGTTTTGTTTTATGTGAAATATTATATAAATTTTAGCATGTTATGGTACTTGTTGTCAAACATATGGAAGAGGCGGTCCGTATTGCACGGACCAGAACTTTTCACGGTTTTAGTCAAAAGTTCTGGCTGTGAGACTCAGTGCAAGCTGTCCGGACCAGTATTTTTTACGGTTTTAGTCAAAAGTTCTGGCTGTGAGGCGGAAATCATAGCTTCAGAACCATCCCTTTTGAGAAAATCTAAGATTTAGGAGGGTTCACTCCCCCACACAATAAAAAATCAGATTCGGACACAAATCCAAACCTGATTTTTTAACCTTTTATCCTTTATTTGAGTTTTGTATTTTGTTACCTTCCTCTTTATCTATACTAACTTCCTAATACTAATTATCTTTTTTATCTGCAGTCTCTTCTGCAGTCTCTTCTGTAGTCTTTTCTGTATCAGTTTCTGCATCTGAACGCTCTTTAGTATCTTCTGTATCTGCTTCTTCCTTATCCCTTACAGGAACAGTCTTTACTATATCATCTCTAAGTCTTCCAACTATTTCATTAATATCACCATAAAGTCTGTAGTTAGCTATTTCATCACCGAAGAGTTCTTCTTTATTGATTACGATTATACTATCTCCTGTATAATACTTTATAAGACTCTTAAACACTTTATCTCTCAAGCTAGATCCTATAACAAGAACAACGTCTGACTTTTCAACTTCATTTAAAGCTTTTGACATAAGACCGTTATCTATGGTTTCGCCTATAAGTGTAAATCCAGGCCGAAGTGTTACCTGACACTTATCACAGTGTGGGATAAGTCTGTGTGCACGTACATACTCTGCATCAAATACTTTACCACAGCTTGTACATGTATTCTTCTCGACTGTTCCGTTAATGGATATAACATT
The DNA here is from genome assembly GCA_016281605.1 of Lachnospiraceae bacterium. GTDB lineage: Bacteria > Bacillota > Clostridia > Lachnospirales > Lachnospiraceae > JAEEJA01. The sequence goes on along the minus strand of JAEEJA010000037.1, from coordinate 25,092 downwards.
TTTACATCCGGCTTTCTCATAAAGACTATAAACCGTGTTTGTAATGACAGAACCGATATTTACTCTTTCCTGCATATCCTTTATATACCTAGGAATCGGAGGGATGCCCGGATCTTTGGTTCCAAGCATTATATTTTGATAATAATCAAAGAAAAGCTTAACTCTTCTTGTTAAAAAGTTTTCGGTCATAAGTTCCTCACTTGAGTAGCCATAATAATCCTCAACTTCATAGGCTATATGCTCCGAAAGAACACCATGAAGCCCTATATCTCTGGTAATGGTATTACCGCAAAAAACAAAAATATTCTTTGAATTCTTTAAAAGTTCCGAAACCTTGTTCTCAACAACACTCATTTTTCAATTCCTCCCTTATCATTCTAAAATCGTAACTATTCCCTTTACTATCGTATCGAAGTCTGCTATATCACTTCTTATAACCAGATCATAATTTCCCAGGTCGTTCCACCTCTCCCCTACATGATACTTATAATAATTAGCCCTGGCTTTATCGGTTTTGATAATATTTTCGGCTGCAGTATCAGGTGAATCACCATAGACCTCTATAGCTCGCTTGAGCCGGAAATCCATATCTGCCTTTATAAATAAATTAAATGTTTCGCAACTATCCTTCAAAACATAGTCGGCACATTTACCAACTATAACACATGGCCCTTCCTTGGCAACTTTTCGTATGATATTGGACTGAGCAAAGAAAATCCTATCATCCAATGACATATTGTTCAGTCCGAAATCCTGATTTCCATATATATTTATCCCCATAGCAAGCGAATACAATAAGCTGTTAGTAGCTTTGTTTTCTGCTCGCACAAAACTTTCCTCTGAAAAACCACTATCCTTTGCGGCCTGTGAAATCAGTTCATTATCATAAAACGGAATACCAAACTCCATAGCTATCGCTTTTCCTATATCACGACCGCCGCTACCATACTGGCGACCGATGGTTATAACCTTATCCATGTGCATAACCTCCTTATACCATAGCTAATATTTATTTATAAATTCTAACACCTTGTACCATCTTTTATAAAGTTAATCAGTTCAAGATTATAGATTGTAAATCTATGAATAATTATCTGACTGAGCAAATCTTTTTACGTGATAAATATTAGCATTCGAAATATTTAATGCAATTATACACCAATAATACGCGTATGTCTATTATTTTGTATTAATAACATTAATATAATCATAAGGAATCTCGATGTTATTCTCTTTAAATGCCATCATAACGCTAGTATTAATCTCATCCTTTATTACCTCAGTAGGACATGAATCAAAGTAAACCGTAGTCCCAATCACCAAAGAACTAGTATCAATATTTAGAAAATATACCGGCGCATAAACCATCTCGCCCTTCTTGTCAATCTTACCGGGAACTGCATATTTACTTGATTTCACAACATCACAAACAACTTTCTTCGCCTTCTCGATGTCTGCTTTGTAATCAATATTAAACTTAAAATGAACGCTTTTCAAATTGCTGTTAAACTTATAATTAATGATATTAGTTTCGTTGATTTTTCGGTTCGGAACAACCGCTCTTATAGAATCTATGGTAATTATAACCACGTGTCTCATGGTAATATCCTCTACCACTCCGGTTATTCCATTCTCAAGCTCTATCCTGTCGCCAATCTCGAAAGGCTTGTAAAAGCTTATCATAAATCCTGCTAAAACATCCTTTAGTACATCCTGTGCGGCAAATGCAATGACAGCACTTATGACAGCGGTTCCACCCAGCAAACTCTTCCATATGGATTGAGTACCCTCAAGGGCTGAAAAAAGAACCAGAATCGCTCCTATAATAATCAATGTTTTTACAAATTTTTCCAAAAATGTAAAATAAATACTTTTTTGCTTTTCATTAATTTTTTTGAAAGCTTTTGAAACTATTTTTCTCAAAATCCAGGCTACAATAAGCGTAATACCAGCGGTTATAAGGTATCCGCCAATCCTGGTGTAATTAATATTTTCAAGAAATTTTAGCATTTTTTATCTCCGTTTTTTGAATTTTTACATCAAATCAAACAAGAAAATGTGGACAACTCTGTAATATGAAAAAATCCCCATCAGTTCGATGAGGATAAATAACATGTACTGCCGCAGGCCGGGGTCGAACCGGCACGGGTATCACTACCCACGGGATTTTAAGTCCCGGGCGTCTGCCAATTCCGCCACTGCGGCATCGTGGGACCTATAGGGCTCGAACCTATGACCCTCTGCTTGTAAGGCAGATGCTCTCCCAGCTGAGCTAAGATCCCAAAAGATAAAATTTATTTCATAAATTTTATCTTTAAAAGAATTGCTTCGCAATTCTCTAGCAAAAGATAAATTTACGAAGTAAATTTAATTTTAGAAGAAATCCTTCGGATTTCTTCAGCAAATCCAAATTCCTGCATTACTTCGTAATTATTTGATTTTAGAAGAATTGCCTTGCAATTCTTCTAAAGATAATTTCGCTTGCGAAATTATCTTTTACGACCCAAACGGGACTCGAACCCGTGACCTCCGCCGTGACAGGGCGGCGCTCTAACCAACTGAGCCACTGGGCCAAATAAAAAAAATGGACCCTCTGGGACTCGAACCCAGGACCGATCGGTTATGAGCCGATTGCTCTAACCAACTGAGCTAAAGGTCCATTCAAAAGAATATATATCTGTTGCTTCAGCAACGACAATTATATTATCACAATCAGAGATAATATGCAAGCTTTTTTTATATTCTTTTGATACTTCTTTTTGATACTTTTTTGTTTCTTTTGATTCTTTTGATATTATTTATGATTTTGCGATATTCTCTTTCTTTCTGCGTCCCATAAATAAGGCTCCGATAAGAATTCCTGCTAAAAGTCCTACGCCACCGCTTAAAATTGTATAACCTACTCCGAAGAGTGAACCCGTAGCTGTAAGCTCTTTTATTGTCTTAGTATCGATTTTGTAAAATACCTTAATGGAAGGAGTTTTATCAGGGAAAAGGAATTTAGCATTATTTAGGTTGCAAGCTGCCATGTTACCGAAATCATGAATACCGGTGCTGTAGCCGTTTGGAACCGTATCACTATCTTTCCTGTAAAGGAGTGAGTCAGCAAGAATAGGTGCACCACCTAAATACTTAACTGCATACAGTGAAAGCCACTCCTTTCCGATGTCACCATTTAAATCATTTCTTGTACCCATGGCCTTAAAGTTTTTCTTGGTAACATCGCTGTCTCCCTCGGTTCGATTACACTCTACTACCCTGTAGTAAGCCGTCTCGTTCTTTATCATCTCCTTATCACCTTTTTCATTGGATGTGGTGATATCCGCCTCATCAACCATGTATTTGGGAATGGGATCAAAATCTATATCATAGAACTTCTTTGCATCGAGTAATGTTAGTGTTGTGGATACTATGGTCATGATTAATGTGACCACAGCCATTCCAACAGCGAGATACTTTGCCACTTGATTGTAAACCTGCGTTTTGGTTACAACCTTCTTCATCACCGATTCAGTATGTGTTATAGTTCCGTTATTTTCAAGCTCCGCAATCTGACCAAGAGTTTCTTGAATACGACCTTCCAGCTTTTCTACGGTTTCCTTTGCAATCTCTTTCTGGGCCGAACTAAAGCCGGAATTATTCAGATATGCTCTAAAAGAATCCATAGTATTAACATCATTCGCTAAATCATCAAATAAACTTTTCATCATATCTACTCTTGCAACACCTTCATAAGAAATCACTGTAGGTTCAAGAAATTTTTCTACATATGAAACAGTTTTCACAAACTTCTTTGACGCTGCAAAAACTATGGATGAAGTAATTGATGCAGCTGCAAACCCTGCAGTCACACCCCAGAATACAATCGGAAGTGTTCCCATCTTGTATTCAGCACTCTGCTCGTTACCAAGAGCCTTTGCTCTAAGTGATTTCGATGTAAGTGCAACTCCGCCTTTTTCGTAAATCTCACGGTTTACTCCTTCATATACAGATGCGGGATCTATATTTTTAAGCTCGCTTTCCGCATTCTTATATGCAGTCTCATCAGACAAAGCCATAGAGAATAACTCTACTATAGATAGGAAATCAAGTCCTGCCTCCTGACCGGCACTAAGTGAAGCTATGATTGGATAGAGGGAACGCTTGCCTTCCTTTGTGGAAACTTCATCGAAATCTCTACTGAAAAATTCATACATGGAGTCATCACCGTACTTAACCGTCTCCATATATACGCACACTCCCACAATCTCTGCGTCATAGGCCTGGCTTGTCACTTCAACCTGAGCATCGGTTTTCGCCTCCAGGTCTTCATCTGATATTTCCTCCGGATCTGTTTTTTCCGAAGATTCAAGAGCCTCCTTGGTTTCTTCATTAGAGTCCTGAAGATTCTCCATTTTTTCTTCATAATCAACTATCTGGCTCCGGAACTCTTCCCATTTATTTAAGATTAGATTAGCTTTATCTCCATACTTTCTGTCCAGTGCATCCATAACATCTTTTTTCGTTGACAGCGATTCATCTTCGTCTTGAATATCCTCAATCAAATCATCGAGAGTTGTTTTCTTAAAGCGATCAATCCATGTTTTTTTCGATGTATCGGAAGCGCGACTCACAAGCTTCTTAAGGACCATAGTAGCCTGTCCGTTTGCCTGCATAAGAAGAGTTAATATATCACAGTGATTCTTCTTCTCATCGTCTGAAAGCTTATTATATGCTTCATCACCCAGTTCATACTTTGTCTTATTTAAAAGCAAATCTCCCATTGGCTTACCTGTATCATCATCTATCATCATATTCATGGATCTACGCATATAGTCCGCACGAATGTGGTTTAATGATGCTTCCGGCTTTTTGTAATTCTCACGGTACTCATCAAGAGTTGCTACAAAGTTCTCAACAAAAGGCTTTATCTGAGAGTCCATTGTCTGTTGCATGAGAATATTATAATCCTCTAAGGAGTACCCACCTTTCATATTCATCACAGCTAAATCAGTGATTGCGTCATAAGCATTATCTGTAGTCTTGTAACCCAGATATACTATTTTATCGTTTGCTCCTTCCTTAAGGGCACTATTAGAACCCGCATCCACATTTAAGTCCGCGAGTTTTCCTTTCTCATCTTTTAAGATTGTATATCCTTCTGCCTCTAACTCCTTCTTAGCCTCATCTTCAGTCTCTCCCATACCTATTTTTACTTCACTGATGTAGAGAGTAGAACCTTCTTTCTTTTTATCTGTTGCGCTAGCAGGTGCTGCCTTACCCAGTGTCACGACAAATACCATGACAAAAGCCATGATAGCAGCAGTAAATCTCTTTTTTATTATCATAATATGCAACCTCCATTCTTAACTGTAAAACTATGCATAAAAAATAAAAATCCGACTAAATCGCTGTATATTATGATTTATGCAAGATAAATACCAATTATTCAAAATAACAGGTTTCACTAACTTCATTTTTGTTATGGAAAATTATAACATTTACAGCGTGACAAAAGGGTGACAATATAAGTCAAATTATTACATATTTATCATACTTCTGATTCGCGCGGCTGATTCGCTTAGCTCAGCCCATGAGTAATCAATCAAGTACTCACCATGATACGAATTCAGAGCAGAAACATCGCCATTAAGAGCATCATAAAAATCACATGAAACTCTGTTTTTATTGATCTGTATCTGTCTGTTCTGTTTTATGATTACATCCGGATAGCCGGCTTTTTCTAAATCGTCCATCATGCTTTTAATTATCTTTGAAAGATTTTTTGAAATCTGCTTGTCCAGGTCTTTCTCCAGCACATCCTCTGCTATTTCGGAGGTTGTTACAGGATAGCCACAACAATCTATAAGATAGGCAAATATCTCCTTTGAAGCAGTCCTTGTAAAGTGAAGAAGCTCATCCTTATCCTTGTAAACCACGAAGTTTCCAAAGGTTATAACTCTTAATTTCTTCTCAGCCTTTACTTCCACCGGATTTCTAAGGTTTTCAAGCTCTGTTTTAATCTCTTCTTCCGTGTAAGGCTTTAATACATATCCGCTCGGCCTTACCTTGAAAGCGTCCACACCATATTGCGAATAGCTTGTAACAAATATAATATTACAGGTAGGAGAATGCTTTTTTATCTTAAAAGCAAGCTGTATACCCGATATTCTTCCCAATTCTATATCTACAAATGCTACGTCAAATGAATTGTTATTTACATAATTATCAAATTCCTCAGGATGCGTAAATGAGACAATCTCATCATACCCTCCCCTCACGTGATTGATTGTATCCACAAGGAGGTTAAGGGCCGGCTTTTCGTCATCTATAACCAGAATCTTCATACTCATTACCCACCTTTCCTTATCATTTCTTTCATTTTGTATATTGCATATTGAATTTTTATTACCTTACTATCTTTGTTATATCGTCTAACGTATTTTATCATCAGCATTTTATATAACTTTTAGCTAAAAGACATATAAAAATCCATTTGCTAAAAAACATCAATTATTATCTACTTCATTGTAATTTGACGGAATTATTATCTTAACTTCCGTTCCTTTATTTGGAGCTGAATTTATTATCAGTTTACCGTTGCACTCTTTCTTAATTCTTTCCGAAACATTTCTAATTCCTATGTGAGTAGAATCCAAAGTATCTATCTTTTTGGTGTCAAATCCCACACCGTTATCTACAATTTTAACTATATAGTTTTGTTCTGATTTTTCAGTTATTATCTTAAGTATTCCTATTCCGTTTTCATTCTTTCTTATACCATGTTTAATTGCGTTTTCAACCATGGTCTGCACGGATAAAACAGGGACATAAAAGTCATCGGTTTTTATATCGTATTCAATTGTAAGATCATCCTCAAATCGCACTTTTTCAAGAGACAAATAAAGATTTGTATACTCAAGTTCATCTGAAAATGGTATAACTTCCTTATAGTTTTCCAGATAAAGATTTTTACGCAGATATTTAGAAAAATTCAGAAGCATTTCTTTTGTTTTTTGCGAATCCTTATCTGTATAATATATCATACTAGTTAATGTATTGTATAGAAAATGAGGTTTAATCTGATATAGCATCAATTGATTTTTGGCTTTCTCTATTTCCTTAGTTTTTTCAATTATATATTTGGTTTTATTATCTTCGTAAAGCAAAAATGCAATAAGCGCAACTATGATAACCGATATATTGTTAAGATCCACAGCATCTGTCTGATAGTAGATTAAAAATGCCAGTATCGGAAATACGAAACCAAAACCCATAACTTTTCTAAAAAATATATCTATCTTATTCCAATTACATAAAACTATAATTCCTATATAAATAAAGCATATCAGCGTAATGTAATACCATACTCCAAAGCCTTTTTCTCTTATATAATTATTGTTTTTATCAAATGTATAAAAGAAACCGTTAAACTGGGTTATTATTAAAAGGATTATAAGTACCAGCTGCGAAAATTGCATACCTATTGTTACTTTTTTTAGAATATGCTTTTTTTCCGGAATTATTATTTGATTCTTTATTATTTCCAGGAAAAATATAGTAAACATTGCTCCTATAAAATCATACAGCGCCACATAGACACGAACCAATACGCCCGCAATCTTAGTATTTACTCCTAAGAAAATATTTAAAAATATGTCTGAATAATTATAAAGGAAAACCAGGATAAAGAAGATAATTATTTCCTTTGTAAAAGGCGGTACTATGGAATTAATATTTGGATTCTTTTTATCCCTTATAAGGTGAATGAGCATAAATGTTATGATTATCAGAAGTACAAGTTCAAAGCTTGCAACTGAAATCATCTGTATAAACCTGTATATTCCAAGACGATCAATAAGACTCATGATAGCTTTATCCCCTTTTTTATTTTATCATCTTCTTCGCTATCACAGCCATATATACAAAAGTCTTACACTTTTTCCCGGAAGTCTGACTTATAATAACGGAGGTTCCTGCCATAAGCAGAAACCTCCACTACTATACTACTAATCTGTTATGATTTCTACTAAAACTTCTTAAACGGTCTTTGTTACTTTCACCTTAACTGCTACTGCGAGTCCGTTTCTGGAGTATACATATACAGTACACTCTCCTTCTGCAAGTGCTGTAACAACACCATTCTTATCAACTGAAACAACAGTCTTATCACTTACTGCATAACGGAATTCTTTAGCGTGCTTATTTGAAAGCTGCTTTTTCTTCTTCTTTCCGTTCTGGATAAGTTTTGTCTTAGCTTTGATCTTTTCGCTTGCTCCTGTTGTAAGTGAAATGCTGGTGTTATCTACTACAATTGATTCAGCATTGGTATATTTCTTATTCTTTCTACCTACAACGTGTGCTGCTATTGACTTACAAAGAATCTCTTCTTTGCCATTAACCGTCTTGTAAGCTACTACATAAAGCTTGAAGTTCTTCTTAAGTTTGAGCTTCTTGCCGTTTAGTGAGTTAATTACTACACTTGTTGTTGCATCTCCCGTAAGTAAGCTGGTTGCATCAGCGGTGTAAGCCTTTCCACAATACTGTACAAATACCTTGTATCCATCTGCACCTGCTACCTTGCCCCACTCGATGATGAGTTGGCTGCCTGTCTGGCTAACCTTAAGTCCTGCATTAAGTGCAAGCTCATTCTGATATGCTGTATTCTCAGCTGTAGTCTTTGCATTGATTGCATCTGCCTTAGCATTTGCCTGAGCTGCGCTCTTACTTGCTGCATCTGCATTTTCCTTAGCTATCTGTCTATCAATAGCTGCCTGGCTGGCTACTGCAACTACATCTTTCATATGAGAATCAACTGCATTATCGATAGCATTATCAAGCTCATCCTTGGTATCATCTACCTTCTTATCAAGCTCATTCTTAGCGTCATCAACCTTCTTGTCAAGCTCATCCTTAGCATCATCTACCTTCTTATCAAGCTCATCCTTAGCTCCATCGATCTTATCATTAAGTTCTTCCTTAGTGTCATCGATCTTTCCATCAAGTTCTTCCTTAGTGTCATCGACCTTTCCATCAAGTTCTTCCTTAGTGTCATCGATCTTTCCATCAAGTTCTTCCTTAGTGTCATCGATCTTTCCATCAAGTTCTTCCTTAGTGTCATCGATCTTTCCATCAAGTTCTTCCTTAGTATTATTAATTGCCTCGATTGCTGCTGCACTTGTTACATCAATCTTCTCATCAAGTTCTTCCTTAGTGTCATTGATCTTTTCATCAAGTTCTTCCTTAGTATTATTAATTGCCTCGATTGCTGCTGCACTAGTTACATCAATCTTCTCATCAAGTTCTTCGATTCGGTGCTGATCTGATGTAGTAAGGAGTTCAATACGCTTAAATGCCATAGCATAAGCCATCATTGCTTCCGATTCACTTTCTGCAGCTATAATAGCCTCTCTGGTCTCCTTTACTATTTTAGTGATTTCATCCTGCTCAGCTTCATCGTAATTATCATATACATTATATGCATTTAACAAAAGGTTAGTAATTAAATCTGATTTAACTTCGTCAAGATTATTTTCATCCTTAAGAACAGTTACCTCGATACTTGTTGTGATTTCATCCTCGCTTACATTACGTACTGTGTCAGGAATATCAACTGTACCATTAACTGTAAATGTCTGATCCTGGTACTTTATACCTCTGTCATAATCTGTAACTGAAGCTGTATCCCAAGTAACGTCAGCCTTTATCTTGCTTCCGTCTTCAAGTACTATCTTAACTGTTTCAGGAAGATTAAGACCTTCTGCTGTCTTAGCTGCTCCGTTACCTACTTCAACTGCTGCAGGTGTTACTACAGATGCAAACTTAAGGTTGCTAATCTTAAACTTCTTTGATACTGTAAATCCCTTAAAGTTATCTGTGTCTGCTACGGTTGCACGAACCACATATGTTCCCGGTTTGCTGACTACTTCATTGATATCAGCATCATAGGTTTCATCATCTTCGCCTGCAACCTTGTACTCAAATGTAATTTCAGGTGAATAATCTTCTTCATCTAAAGGATTAGTGAACTTAATCTCTGGAGCTATCTTATCAATATCTGAGTAATCAAACTTATTATCTAAGATTATTGTTCCCGCTGCCTGAGCTTTTTCTACTGTTATTGTTGTGTATCCTAAACCGTATCCTATTCCATCTTTAGAATTTGTAATTAATAGTACAGGATAAACACCTGCCTTAGTATACTTAAATTCTGTTCCGTCAATAGAAGCATCTGTTCCAAGAAGTGGAATATGGTACGTTGCTTCACCTGCAAGTGCAGGAATAATGAACAGTGTTGAAACATCTAACTTATCGCCATATGTAATAGTTGCCTCTTTTTCTTCAATTTCAGGCATCCATACTGCGTAAAGTGTAACTTCTACATCACTGTTTTCATCTACATAATCATCGCTGCTTGTAGCCAATTCACTTAAGTCTACACTTTCAGCATCGTGGTACTCAACTGCACTTGATGTAGCTACTGTGCTCCATCCCTGGAATGAATAATCAAATGATCTAAATTGATTCTTATTAAGAGCTGAAGCCTGATCATATGTCATCACCTGTTTATTGGTCGTTCCGAAAGCTTCTTCATTATTTGCATCAAATATAACTGTGTAGTTCTTTTCACCCCATACAGGATAAAGATTAACTTCATCTCCTAACTCTGTCTTAAGTGCTCTGTCGAGTTTCTGTCCCGGATAGAAATCAATTGCATCTGCCTTAGCACCCTTCTTAAGTGACCATCCAAGAAGCTTGTAACCCTTAGGTGCACTAAATGAAACTTCATCATAAGCTCTGAATGTGTAAGCTGCCTCTGTTTCGCTATCAGCGCATGGATAAGTAATCATATCACAATCTGTATCAGCTACTTCATCTCCGTCTATGTAATTTATGAAGTAATCTATTGCAACAAACTCTGCATAAAGAACTATGTCTTCACTTACATCTTCAATTGTATAAGTTGCACCCTCTTCATAAGGATATGTAATTATTTCTTCATCTGCTATGTCTTCTTCTGTTGACCATCCTACGAAGATGTAACCCTCTCTCTTAGGTGTCTTAAGTACTACATCATCAAATGTAAGTTCAAAGTTATCCTGATAAGCTACTTTTTGTGTTTCAGGTACATTGGTAGCATCCTCAGCAACAAAACGTACATTGTACTTAACTGTTGTCTTATAAACCGGATAAAGGATAACCGCTGCCTTACCATTGTTATAAAGCTTAGCTATATCATCAGCCGGATATGTAGTATCAGCCTTAAACATTACTGTATCTTCTACATCTACTGTTGCAGGATACTGATCATCAACATTTGTTGTCCAGCCAGCTACTGTGTAGTCGTTAGATACTGAAAGATTCTTAACTGATTTTGGCATTACAAATGGATCGCCATAAGTTACATGAGTAGAATCAACCTGCTTATCATCCTGCATAAATACTACATCAAACTCATGTGGAATCCACATAGCCTTAAGTACTATATCAGCTACTCCATCTTCATCTGCCTCAGCTGTATCTTCTCCGATAACCTTTTTATTGAGATTGCTTACTGCATTACCTGAGTTATCGTAAACTTCTACGCTTTCTTCACCGTAAACTACCTCGTATCCTCCAAAATCAAATCCGTATACTGATGGAATTGTAATATCCTTGAAGGCATCTTTAAACTCAATCTCGTAGGTAGGATACTTGTTTATAACTGTATACTTTTCTTCTGTTATGCCATCCTCGTACTCTCTTTCAAATTCTTTTTCTTCACTTGTACCTACAACTGTTGCCTGTGTAAAGTGATTCTTCTTATAATCTGTGAGATACTTAGTATAGCTTTCTACATCATCATCAAGCACTATGCGATATGTCTTAGGTCCATATACTGCATAAAGCTTAACATTATTACTTGTTGTAATATTTCTAACAGCCTCTGCACCCTTGAAAACAACGTTTCCGCTCGCTACAGTAGACCATCCCTTGAAGCAATATCCCTTTTCAGGTGTAACTACACCACCTGTTGCAAGCTTTACTTCCTGGTTGTAATAAACTTTCTTCTTTTCTACAGGAGTTGTAGAAGTTCTGTAATCATAATACTCAATTGTATAACTGTGTGCTGCCCATACTGCGTAAAGAGTTGTATCTTCCTTAATTTCGAACTCATTTATTCCGTCATTAGTATAAGTAGCCTCTACTGACTGTTTTGTAACAGCCTGTGGTGTAGTTGTCCAACCTAGAAAGTCATAACCATATCTGTGAGAAATCGGACTAAAGAGTACTTTTACTTCATTTCCGTCATAAGACTTGCCATCTTCACAGTATGTCTTATTGTCTACAGGTACTTTTCCTATGCTTCCATTTAAGTCATATGTTACTTTATATGTCTTGTAAGCCTGCCATACTGCATAGTATGTTGTAGAGTCTGTAATTATATCAGTCTCGCCCGGCTTAATTACAGGAGCTGTTGCAGGTATAGTCTCATCAGCCTCAAATACTGAATGAGCATAATCAGTAGTCCAACCCATGAATTTGTAGCCTTCTCTTTCGATAGAAGAATCTTCGGATTTTGGCTCTGCGAGTTCTACCTCAATACCTTTTATAGTATCATTATTAACTTCTGCTCCTATTACATTTACATAATTTTCGTCTTCAGGTACAGTTTTGTCTTTGCTTGTATTTCCATTGCCCTTGTATACAACCTTAATAGTTGAGCCAACCTTCCATACAGCATATAAGGTCTTGTAAATATCATTGTTTTTGTCAGTAAGATTCTTTACTACCTGAGCATCTGTAAATGCTATCACTTCACCATCAGGAGTCTCACTCCATCCTACAAAGTCATAACCAGGATACTCATACTGAGCCTTTGCTAATTTAGTTTCTTTGTCATAAGTAAATGTCTGAGTATATGTCTGCTTTGTAGTATCACTATCATCTACTGCTAAAGAAGGATCATCAAAAGTCTGAGACTTAAGAGTAGGCCTTACAGCACTTGCGGTTGCTGCATTCTTATAAACAGCGTCTGTTGTTGCAGGATTACCAGGTTTGAAGGTAATCTTATACTTAACAGGACTCCATACAGCGTAAAGTACGTAATTATGTGATTCCAAAACAGTTGCAGGGATACTATAGGTACCTCCGGCTTTAAATGTAGCTTCTGTCGCATCCTGTCTTTCTGTCCATCCGAGGAATGTATAACCAGCTCTTTCAGGAACTACATTACTTATAGTAAAGTTAACTGTACTTTCTTCAGCTGTAGCTATACTGTAAGGTGCATATCCTGTCCATGTTCCACCGTTTGCATTGTATGCAAGTGTATACTTTTCACTATCTGTAAATACAGGATAGAGATAAGGAACATCTGAGCTGACTACTATCTTTTCACCCTGTAAGTACCATATTGTGCTGGTTCCCTTCTGTGGTGCCCATCCTAAAAGAGTTTTTCCTTCAGGTGTTGTAACAGGTACCTTTAAAGATACACCCTGATGCGGGTCATCAATATAACCGATGGTTATGGTATCTCCGTATTTTACAGTTGTAACTCCTGATATTTCATTACCTTCGTTGTCCTTATAATACTGAAGTGTATAGGACTTAGCCCTCCATACTGCATATGCTGTCACATCTTCATAAGCTTCACTATCCTTAATCATATCCAGTACAGAACCGTCTTTTGCGATTGTAGGAACCTCACTATCCGGCTTGAAAGCCCAACCCATGAATGCATAACCATCCTTCTTGATATTAGGCTCTAATGAACTAATACCTGAGTTTTCATAGATCTGAGATGCGGTTGCTTTGTACTTATCAACATATGTCTTTGACTTTGAACCATCCTTAAAGCTACCACCCTGAGCATCGTAAGTAATACTGATATTTGAGATATCCCAAACCGCATAGAGTGATATAGCTTTTGTTTCTGATTTAGCAACATCCTTAACTGTTTCGCCCGGTGCATACTTAGCCTTTGTTGCATCCGGAGAAGTTGCCCATCCAAGGAATACCGCATTGTTTGGTCCTTCAACGTCTTCATTCTTGCTAATTTCAAATGTTTCACCAAATCTCTTTACTGCTACATCGGTTGTTGCCACTGTGTAATTCTTACCTGAAGCAATATTTGAATTATAATTTGCTTTGTAGTAAGTAATAGTATACTTCTTTCCTTGCCATGCAGCATAGTATGTCTTGTCTCCACGATTGCTAACAGCTGAATGTGTAACAACATTTGCAGTGTTAACGCCATCGTTATTCTTTGTTACCTTAAGAGCCTCTTCCTCACTCTCATACCAACCTACGAAATCATAATCATCAGATGTAACCTTAGTAGAGTCAAGAAGTGGACTTTCATAACCTGCATAATAAATACCATCTTCAGATTCACCTTCGTTTCTAACATCAGAAGGATCTACGTACTTGATATTATATTCATACTGCTCTGCGTAAATAGTATAAATAACAACTTCCTTCTTAATATTAGATAATCTGTAAAAGAAAGTATATGGCTCTGATGAAGAAGATGTTGGATTCTCTATTATCTCATCAGCGGATATTACATTATCACCCCTCTTAATCATATACGGTTTTAAATTAACTCCGAAGTCTTCTCCTATGGCGTAAACAAAAAGATAAGTCGGATTATAAGCATTACTTACTGTGATATCAAAATCTAATGTTGCATCATACTTGATATCATCAAACTTTTCAGTTACATAATCTTCACTAATTTCAACTGCCATTTTAGTAACAATTTCAGTTTTCTTATCTGTTATACCTTTATTGGTAACACTGTAGTTCTGTGAAATATTTACATCATAAACCTTGAGCTTTCCTTTAGCTGTATAAGCAGAAAAATAAAAACGAGCTGTATTTGTTTTCTTTTTCCACTTAGCTGTTGCAGTAACAACTACGTCTGTAGTTACAGATGAATCATCATCAGGCATGGCAAATGTATCTCCTGATTCTACAAGTGCATCTTTAGAATCCATGTATGTATCCTTGTTTTCATCTGTAATCTTAACCCATGTATTTTCCTTCTTGTTATAGTAGTATGAGGTTTCTTTCTTACCTGTTGTTACTGTTTCTGTAAGAACCCATCCAAGGAATGTATAGCCTTCTCTTGTTATATCTACAGGCTCTCCCCAAGTAATGTTTGTACTCTTGCCGTCTTTATCGTACTCATAAGTTAATCTGTCACAGCCAACCTTAACCTTATCATTCTTCTGATAGATATACTCAGGTATAGTCTGCTCCAATTCACCGCCGTTTACCTCATAGGTAAGCTTAGGATTCTTCTTCCACTGTGCATAGAATACAGTATTTCCTGTAAGAGGTACTTTCTCACCGGGAGCGTAAATATTCTCAGGGTCAGCAGCAGCTTCCGTAGACCATCCAAGGAATGTATAGCCATCTCTCTGAGGATATACTTCTTCACGATCCTTATTTACAGCATACTCAATCTTATATTCAATTTCATCACCCTTAACCTGATCTTCACCAAGAAGCACCTCACTTGCTGCAGGGATGTTGTAAGCTGGCTCTTCATCACTTCCGTTTCCGTCGTAATCGATAGTATAACCACCTGTGAAACTCCATACAGGATACATAGGTACTATCTCACCCGGAACTACAGTTGCACCACCATTGTACTGCTTTCCTGCTTTATACTCAGCCTCGGTTGCTTTAGGCTCTCTAGTCCAACCAAGGAAAGTATAGCCTTCTCTTGCATCAAGACCAGCCTGCTTTCTTGTAAGAACAAGGAACTTACCATATACTTCTTCAGTTATTGTAGCTGGCTTAGTATCATTAGATGTCTTATAATAACCGATTCTGTATTCAGCATCTTCCCACTGAGCGTAGAAGCTTAATTCACCGGAGAAAACTGCATCAAAATCAAGTGTTGCAAACAGCTTCTCAAAAGAATCAGTCTGTCCTTTAAATACTGTGTGTGTTCTATCATCTATAGCTGTTCTATAGAAATAATATTTATCTTCTGCTACATCACTTAAGTCTTTTTCAAGTGTATAGCCTATAATCTGCTTTCCTGAATACTTATGATCAGTTATTGTAATAGTTTCAGGGAAATTATGACAATCTGTTACATAATCATCACCGTATCCGCCATTAGCATTAAAACTTAATTTTACATTTTGATCTAAAACATCTGAGATGATATTTAACTCATCATTAATTGTAACAAGATGTGTATCTACTGTTGATCTTACGCCAAGACCCTTATTAGTCTCTGATGATCCTCCGAGTGACTCCTGTACTTCCTTAACATCGTCTTCGGTTTCATCAATTCCTAATCTCATTTTACCGTTTAAGGTAGCATAAGAACCTATGGTTACGCTTCCGCCTTGGCTGTTTTCAGGGAAAGAATTAAATGAGCAAGAACCACCGTTTCCACCTTTTCGATCGTTTCCTGTATAACTACCATTGGTCTTTGTTCCGTTGCCGTTATAAGTGGCGCTTCCAACGATTCCACCCTGACCATTGCCACCATTGTAATTACTTCCTAAATATGCTTGATCGTAATCTTCACCGACTCCACCTGATCCACCACTGGAACCACCTGTTCCACCTGTAGATCCGGAACCTATTGCAGCAGCATCTGCAGAAGCACTTCCGCCACCACCGGCGCCACCACCACCGGCATACTCATCATAGTTAGCCAAAGAAGCATGATAAACGCTTGTATTACCACTTCCGGCAGTTCCTGCACTTCCTTTTGCACCACCGGTTCCGGCATTAGCATTAACTGTGATATTACCTAACAGATAAACATTTCCTGCTACTGAAGCAGCACTACCCTGCGCTCCACTGCTTCCATTATTACCTACAAGTTCATCACCGGAAGTGTAAGCCTCGGTCACACCTACGGTTTCGACTGCTCCCTGACCTGCATTTCCGCCGTTTGTTCCGATTCCTGCTCCGGCACCTGCCGCTCCGCGACCACCGGCACCGCCGTTACCACCGGTTTTAGCACCTCCGAAGGCTCCGTTTCCACCGTTGCCACCATTAGTAGCTGCACTTCCGTTACCACCCTTGGTAATAAGAGCACCATCACCTGTAACGATAAGTGTAGAGCTTTCCTGTACTAATATACCTGCTGCTCCACCGGTTACGCCATTTCCTGCCGCACCCCTACACTCAAGAGCTGCATTTTTATCAATATAAATAATTACCGTGTCACCTTCTTTGACCCTTAAACCGGGAGTTCCGGCCTCTACAGCCGCAAAGGTTGTATTCTTCCTTACATGGTAGATATTTCCGCTTTCAAGAGTATAACCTGCGGGCATGGTGTTAGCGTTGAACTCAAGCATAACTTCCTTATTTTTATAGGAAACTGCCGGTCCATCTCCGTATGCCTTCGCAGTCTTAACGTTAAAATCAACATTTACACCCGTCACGATCATTGCAAATGCTAAAATAAACGAAAAGATCCTCTTCCAATACGAATAATGTTTGATGTTTTTTCTCTGTTCCATCAGCATACTCTCCTTTCGTTGTTATTTAACGCTATTTATCGTAGAATTTTCATACAAAAATACAAAAAACCTATAAAAAACCTTATAAAATGCTTAAAAAATACTACGAAAACAACGTCAAATAAACTGTTAAATTGTTATGGTTTTTGCAAAAACGAAATACTTATGTATTATGATACTATAAACTTTTCTCCATAATTCTCCTTACTCCCCCTCCATTTCTCCAGAGTAAAACACAGAAAAAGCCTGTATTTTAGACATTTCTTAAGATTTTATGAAAACCCCTATTGAAATAAGGCTAATTATTTTTTTAAAAATTTGGGAACGAATAAAAAAATCAATATACTATAAAAATGTTTTTTCATCCTGAATTCGCATTGAAATAATCTTTAAATCCGATAAAAACTTGTGTGAAGTGATTTTGATTTAATTTTTAAGGTGTTTTTACTCAGATTAAGACTCGCTTGTCAAGACTCGCTTGTCAATACCTCCATCTACGCTTTATCTTAAGGTGGGATATTTCTTGAAGCTGGGGTAAAAACTAATTGAAATATCCTGTAAATAATGTTATCATCTTATTAATTGGAGCGGATATTATGCAGTATTATTAGAAATGGAGATTGGTATGGAAAAAAGAATGAGTAGAGACGAACTGTTGAACAATTTTCAAGCCGCATTAAGTAATAGATATCTCAAAGTTTTTTATCAACCTCAGGTAAATCACGCTACCGGTAAGATAATCGGTGCTGAAGCGCTTCTTCGTTGGATTGATCCTGAGTTTGGTATGCAGCTTCCTATAGACTTTGTGCCTGTTTTAGAGGAAAATAATCTCATACACGATGCGGATTTGTTTGTATTTGAGGAAGTTTGTAAATTTCAAAAGAATCAGATGGATGCGGGTCTTACAGTTGTGCCCATATCCGTAAATATGTCTCGTTACGATTTTTACGGATATGATTACCCTGCAGAACTTGAGGAAATCCGCCTTAAGTACGGTGTTCCTGTAAAGATGTTTCAGGTAGAGATAACAGAATCCTCAGCTATCGGAGGCATACAGCTTGTAAAAAGTGTTATGGACAAACTTCACTCCTACGGCTATCTGGTGGAAATGGATGACTTTGGAAGCGGTTACTCTTCCCTAAATGTGCTGAAGGACTTAAATGTTGATATAATCAAGCTTGATATGAACTTCCTCAGGGGTAACATAGGAGGAAGAGGCGGTGTTATCATAAGTACGGTTATTCAGATGGCAAAGTGGCTTGATACCACTATAATTGCGGAGGGTGTGGAAACCTTAGAACTTGCAGACTTTATGAAGAGTCTCGGTTGTATCTATGTTCAGGGTTACCTTTACTTTAGGCCTTTGCCTGAAGATGAATTCGTAGAGGCACTTAAGAAGCTTTATCACGAACCTCTTAAGACATCACTACACCTTATTGATACTTTGGATGCAGGTAAGTTCTGGGATCCTATTTCCATGGAAACACTTATATTTAATAACTATGTGGGCGGTGCCGTTATATTTTCCTATGAGGATGGTGAGATAGAGATTAATCGCTATAATGATAAATACATCACAGAAATCGGCATGAATTTAGATGAAACGGATATACTTAAGTCAAACCCTTGGGATTGTCTGGATGAAAGTAATAAAAAGATTTATGAAGACACCCTAAAAAAAGCTATAGAATCCAGATCTGAGGAGACCTGTGAAACATGGAGAAATATATCTTCAAAGTGCTGCGGTGACGATACCATCTGTGTAAGAAGCTTTATCAGGCTAATAGGTTACGCTGATAATCAGTACCTATTCTACGCCATGGTACAGAATATAACAAAAGAAAAGCATCACTTTAATTCTATCTATGATAATGAAGTTAAGCTTGAGCATGCCTTTGAACACGCCAATATATATGCATGGGAATACACGATTGCTACCAAGCAGATGCGCCCATGCTTTAGATGTATGAGGGACTTAGGTCTTCCGCCTGTAATCGAAGATTATCCGGAGCCGGTTATAGCATCGGGATTATTCCAACCGGACTACGCAGATATGTACAGAGACTGGCATGACCAGATTGCAAATGGCGTAGAAAGCTTGGATGCTATCATGCCCCTTACCGCAGGAAGAGTCCCATTCCATGTTCGCTACACTACAGAGTTTGATGAAAACGGAAAACCTATCAAGGCTTATGGTTCCGCTACTCTTGTGGTTAATGATAAATCCGAAGAATCGTAAAATAATTGTAAAATTAAGTAAATATTCTTTTTTAGATTGTTCAAATATATATACAGTAGGGTTATCAATTGGTTATTACTTTGATATCCTCTTGTATATACGAAATTCCAACCTTAGATCATCTCGCTTTTCCTGATATTCGATTATATATAAGCTTTCATCGAAATCAGGAAAGTAAGTATCACCGGGATAGGGGTCATAGAGCCTGGTAAGTATAAGCTTGTCAGCGTAGTTAATGGCTTCACTGTATACACTCTGGCCCCCTATAAAAAATATTTCTTTATTATTAGTATTGTTATTATTAATATCGTTATTATTAATATCGTTATCTATAAAAGATTTATTATCCGAATTAATGCTGTTTTTATCAGTATTTGGGTCAGTCTTAATATAAGCTTTTGCTACATTTAAAGCTTCTTCTACACTTCCTACATACACAGGAAACGTAAGAGAAGCTTTTTTATTATAGTGCTCATTATTATAGTGCTCTTCCGTTGCCTGCACAATTATATTTTGCTTCACTGCCTCACTATTCTTAAGTAGCTTTTCATCTCTTGTTATGACAATATTAAGCCGCTCCGACAGCGGCTTTCCTATACTTTCATATGTCTTTCTCCCCATGATAACCACATGTCCGAGGGTTTTCTCTTTAAAAAAATTCATATCCTCAGGTATATTCCAAGGAATACCTCCCTTATTTCCAATAACACCGTTCGATGCTACAGCAGCTATAATATTTATCATAATATCTCCATGTTAATTTTTGTCAAGATTTCCATCTCCGCACTAGCTTGTAGGCAGTAATTTCTACGACTGAGTCAACTCACTCAACAATTCAGAAGCTGTCTTTTTGAAAATCGGATGCATATACCGAGGTTCAACTTCACACAGCGGCTTTAATACAAATTCACGATTATGCATATCCGGATGGGGTACTATTAAATCTACATCATTAATTATCATGTCACCAAAAAAGACTATGTCCAAATCAAGAGTCCTTGGTCCCCAGTGAATCAATCTCTCACGTCCTGCATCCTGTTCAAGTGTATGAAGAAAATCCAAAAGGCCGTACGGAGAATACAATGTATCCAATACTATAATGCCATTTAGAAAATCATCCTGCTCTGTATATCCGTAAGGCTTGGTTTTTATTATAGATGACATGGTAACATTTCTTATCATCTTTTCATTTTTGATTTTTTTATAAGCATTTTCTATTATTTTTGACGAATCTCCCATGTTAGAGCCGATAGAAATAACTGATTTTTTCCAACCTCTGTGTATCTTCACACTAACACAGCCAAACTTCATATCTATAGGTGCTTTCGGCTTTCTGATCTCAAGATCAATTGCATCAATCATCGGAAATTTGTTCATGATATCAACAGCTGTTTTTTGAGCAACTTTTTCTATAAGATCATGCTTATTCGAAGTCATACTCTTTTCTATCTGAGCACAAACTTCAGCGTAATTCACAGTTTCATTTAGGTCGTCCGTTAACCCTGCTTTTTCTAAACTTAAGTAAAGACAAGCATTAACTACAAACTCCTGCCCAAATTGCTTTTCTTCTTCAAGCACACCGTGGTATGCATATATTTTTAGTTCTTCGATTATTATCTTATCTTCTGTATTCAAGGCACTGCCTCCTAATAAATAGTGTAGTTTACTCATGTACCTTAAGGTTGTTTACTTCAACAGTTGGTACATCATTTTTCTGCGAGTTATTCCTGATAAAACCAATTGCATATAAAGGATATGTGTAAAAGGAAGAGAATCAAGACATAATAGCTTTGGTCATATCCATAGCGCGCTTATTAGCTCTTACATCGTGAACCCTCAGTATACATGCACCTTTCATAACTCCCACTACACTTGTAGAAAGAGTTCCTTCAAGTCGATCTTCCACGGGTAGATTCAGGGTAAGTCCGATAACCGACTTATTGGAAGTTCCGAGAAGTACCGGTAGATTAAACCTCTCCTTTAGCTCATCAATTCTTCTTATAACCTCTAAGTTCTTCTCTACATTCTTTGCAAACCCAACACCCGGATCGAGTATAATCTTATCTTTCTGAATATCGGCGTCCTCTGCTATCCTAAGACTCTCTTCAAAATCAGATATATAATCCTTAAAGAAATCTTTGTAATTATCATTCTTTCTGTTATGCATGAGGATATAAGGGATATTATTCTCTGCTACAAGCCGTGCCATCTCTCCATTATCATACTTTAGACCCCATATATCATTTACTATATCAATTCCAGCCTTTATTCCCTCAGCTGCAACCTTATACTTATATGTATCCAAGGAGATGCTTACATCAAACTCGCTCTTAACCTTTTCAATAACCGGTAGCACCCGTTCTATCTCTTCCTGATCTGAAATCTTAGTAAATCCCGGCCTTGTGGACTCTCCACCTATATCGATAAAGTCTGCACCATCCCGTATCATTTTTTCAACCGCTTTCATCGCATCCGATAAAGTAAAATGCTTGCCTCCATCCGAAAATGAATCTGGAGTAACATTAAGTATTCCCATAATATAGCAGTTATTCATAAGATCAAATTCTTTATTTCCAATTCTCATAATATCTATTACCTCTTTGATAATAAAATTACATTTTTATATCCAAATTTTTCTTTTCGTCAGGCCAGTTGCACTTATCTATCACATCGCATGCGTAACACTTTCTGGAAATCTTATCTGCATTTCTGAAAAAGAACTGCAAGGACCCCGGTGGATTTTCCGGATTTCTATGACATCTGATAAGAGATATAATAACCTCCTTTTTTTCATCGTCACAAGCTATGTATTCTAAAACTTCCTTAGCTATATCACAGCTTGCTATATGGTGAGGCGTACCATCCTTATACTCGGCTATTCGCCCCATGTCGTGAAGAAGGGCGGCAGCATAAATAATATCTTCGTCCATATCTATATTATTCTTACTTGCCAAAAGTACAGTAATTCTAGCCACATCCAGAAAGTGGTCAAAGTCGTGCTTACAATATATTCTATCCTTTTCAAGTTGCTTTAATTCCTGATAATAATCCATATAGATTTGATTATTTCGAATTTGGTTTGTTATATCAAGTTTCATATTTTTTATCATCTTTCGTTTTATTGATATATCCGATACTGCTTCAGGATTGTTCTTTTCGATTTTTACCTGCCCTGACTACTGCTATTATAAGAATAATAAGAACAACCAAATTTCCGATAGCAAAAAAAACCACAGCACCAAATGAAAACAATAAGGTGAACACCGGTGCCGGATGTCCATATCCGTTGGCATTTTCATAAAGCCTGCTGTCAAGAATCGTTCCAAGTATGAATATCAAAACGGATAAAATATCAACAATAGGAAATCCCAGAAGCCACCACCATGGTGACCTATCCTTTTTTTCGTTCTTATTCATCACTCAATCTCCTTAGGACATTGTTTTATCTCATGATTATTATATCATAATGTGCAAAATACACAACATAAATAAGGACTACTGTAACTCAGATCCTTTTACTCTTGACGAGTGTTTTATAAGGTTGTATATTTTTTGAGAGAAGAAATTTTTTCATTAATCGGAGGATATAATGCCAATAAGGAATCATTTATTTTTATTTGATGTTAATAATCTTAAACAACAGGAAACATTTGAATATTGGTACTCTAAGATGTCTACAGACCGCAAGAAAAAAATTGATTCTTATTGCTTTGAAAAGGATAAGCTTCTTTCTCTTGCTGCCGGTATACTTCTATATAAAAGTTTGGAGAAAATTGGTATCCATAAAGTAAATATAGATTACACAGAAACAGGAAAAGCATTTCTTAGTGATTATACAGATATTCACTTTAATTTGTCTCATGCCGGAGAGATAGCAGTTTGTGCAGTATCAGATGAAGAAGTTGGTGTTGATATTGAAGAAGTTCGAAATTTTAAAAAACCAGTAATCAAGTATATCTGCAATGATAGTGAGTTAAAGTATATCGAGTCTAATTATATAAATATAGATTTAAACCCTGATGAAACTCTTACTTCCCTTTGGACTATGAAGGAAAGTCTAATGAAGCACGTTGGAAAAGGACTTTTGATCTCTCCTAAAGATATTTCCATTGATCTTGAAAATTCAAAGCTTACCTTTTGTAAAGGTTTTGATTGCTCCGAAGCTTTCTTTACTCGTTTTGATTATAAATCATATAAGATCTGTGTTTGTTCGAGGTATGAAGTTTTTTCTTCTGAAATTGAAGAGGTAAGAATAGATGCGGAACCGTCAAAATCGTCACAATCATGAAAATGGTAGGCTCTGAGGGGGGCGCCGGCGGGAGTGGAACCGTCAAAATTACAATTTTTCTTAAAAGTGATGGTTTTGAAGTAACCACTGGCGGGGGTGAACCATCCTAAATCACAGATTCTCACAAAAGGGATGGTTCTGAAGTAACCTCAGGCGGGGATGGACCATCCTAAATTGCAGATTCTCTCAAAAGGGATGGTTCTGATGTAACCTCAGGCGGGGGTGAACCATCCTAAATTGCAGTTTTTCTTAAAAGGGATGGTTTTGAAGCTTTGATTTCCGCCCCACAACCAGAACTTTTGACTAAAACCGTGAAAAATACTGGTCCCGGCGGGTCTGCAGTGGGGGTGAACCATCCTAAATCACAGATTTTCTCAAAAGGGATGGTTCCGAAGTAACCACTGGCGGGGGTGAACCATCCTAAATCACAGATTCTCTCAAAAGGGATGGTTCTGAAGTAACCTCAGGCGGGGATGGACCATCCTAAATTGCAGATTCTCTCAAAGGGGATGGTTCTGATGTAACTGCTGGCGGGGGTGGACCATCCTAAATTGCAGTTTCTCTTAAAAGGGTGGGGCCCGAAGCTTTGATTTCCGTCTCACAACCGGTACTTTTGACGAAAATATCAAAAAGTACGCTTCCAGATAGTTTTTAAGATAAAGTAAGTTATAATTGCAACAAAAAAACTCGCTTTACAAGCGAGTTTTTAATTACTCCCCGAGTAGGGCTCGAACCTACAACCCCACGGTTAACAGCCGTGTGCTCTACCATTGAGCTATCGAGGAAAATATATACTTAATGGTCTTACCAACAGCGACTCAAGGAACTCGCCGCTGTGCTCTACCATTGAGCTATCGAGGAAAAAAGATATAAATTCTTCGAATTTCTATCTTTGGAAGAATAGCTACGCAATTCTTCAACACAACATATAAGCTGTTTCCTTCACAACAGTGTTATTTTAACACATCTGTTATGAAAATACAAGCAAAACTTGAATCTTTTTTTGTAGATTCAAAACCACATACTAAAACTCTTACCGTAAAGCGTATCTTTAGAAAAACTTAGGTCAAGCCCTCGACCTATTAGTAACAGTCAGCTACATACAT
>JAEEJA010000036.1 GCA_016281605.1 Lachnospiraceae bacterium | reverse complement strand
CTTTACAGATGCTCTATTTGTCATGCAGTTTTCAAGGTACTGATTGAGGCTTAAGCCTGCCTCTAGGCTATATAAAACATCTCATGATGTTTTATTCAAAAATTACTGTTTTACTATTGACTTTTAATAGTTAGTCTATTTTTTTATCTAAATATGTATTGTAACATATACGTTTGATTTTATAAATATATTTATTAATGTAATTTCGAAAGGCATTTAATAAAAAGTAATGTCTAAAACAATTAAACTTGTTCTTTCTTTTTTACTGTAGGAGTTTAGAAAGGTTAATGGACATGGACTGAGAATGATTCTGAAAGATGGTATTTAAGTTATTGACTCATTGTGACCATCTTTCCGCAATTCATGCAAAGCATGAATTGTCACCACAGTTTCAAGGTTTTTCCGTTGATGAAAAAAAAACATTTATTAATACTCCTACAATACCTTTACACAAACTTATATAAAAACGCCTAAAGATTTATCAATGAAATCTTTAGACGTTTTTAAATAACTTTATAAGAGGCATTCTAAAGTGTGCTTCAACTTTGGGCTTCTACTTCTTCACTACCGATCTTTACAGTATACGTGGTATCGCTTTCTATATCTTCTCCGGCTACAAGTATATAGTCACCACTCTTTGCTGCTTTAAAGGAATATACTTCATTACCCTTCTTATCTGTAACTTTTATGGTATCTCCTGCACTAAAGCTTGTTCCTCTGACTTCAATATATGAAAGACTTGTACTTCCAGGGCTCTCAGCCATTCCCTGATTTCCGCTTACGTATAGCTCTCCACCGTTAAGCTCTACTGTTCCTGCAACGTCAATTGCTGAGTTTCCACCATTTTCAGAACCTGATACTGTTATAATACCGTTATTAACTATCAGATTTCCGTTTGAATCAAGTCCGTCACCACCAGCATCTATAGTGATAATTCCATTATTTATAGTAAGTGTTCCGTCGATAGCATTTTCCATCATGCCACCTCTTCCACCAAAATTTGAACCGTCTTTCTGTCCCTTTTCAAACCAATCTTTTCTGGTATTTTCACTACCAGTTTTAGAGTCTGTACTGCTTTCATCCTGATTTTGTGTGGAATCATCTGTATTTGCATTAGCCTCATCTGGTCTCTGTGGTGGGGTTCCCATGTCTGAGTTTTCACCATCCGGTCTCTGTGGTGGAGTTCCCATGTCTGAGTTTTCTCCATCCGGCCTCTGTGGTGGGGTTCCCATGTCTGAGTTTTCTCCGTCTGGTCTCTGTGGTGGATTATCCATGTCTCCGCTACCTTCATCGGAACTCTTCTGAGTATTATCCTGAGTATCTGTATTACCTGAATTCTGTTGGGTGTTGTCCTTATTATCTGTATCACTTGAATTATTATCGCTATTTTCACGGAAATGTCCACCACCAAAGCCTCCTCCGAAGCTCTCTTCAGATGAAGTTGTTCCTGCTTCTGTTATATTTACTGCATCATCCTTAGCTACTATATTGATAATTCCGTTATTAATAGTAATATTCTGACTTTCCATACCCTCTTCGCAGGACTCGATACTAATATCGCCACTGTTTATGGTTATATTAAGCTCAGAGTGAATTGCATCATCACCTGCATTTATAGTTAGTTTAGTATTTTCTATGGTTATAAAACCTTTCTCTGTATCTTGGTACTCTGTGCTCTTTATAGCATCATTTTCAGCCTTTATATCTATGGTTCCACCTGTAATTTCTATGGATTCTTTGCCGACTAGTGCATCATCTGCTGCTGTGATGCTAATAGTTCCGCTCTTTATATTAAGATCGTCCTTTGTGCTGACCGCATCCTTATAATTACCGGTAACAGTGAGTTCTCCGGCGCCATTAATTGTTAAGTCATCCTTTGAGTAAACAGCTGCTGTAAGATCATTTTCAACAGCTTCGTCTGAGTAATCCGAAGAATCCGAAAGTGAGTTTTTCGTACCTTCATAAAGATTTATAATAAGCTTATTACTCTGGATGCAATTGATAACAGGGCCTGTTTTACTTTGAAGACTTACATCCTTTAATACCAGGATAACATCCTCTTCTTTTGAGCACTCTACTTCTATACTCGCATCATCGCTTTCGCCCTCTAATACATAAATTCCTGCTTTTGTTATGCTAACCTTATTATCAGAGCTTTCCGCTCCTTCTCCATCTATCTCGATATCATCTCCAAAACTAATGGTTGTGGCATCGGATATATCATATGACTTAGCTTCGGTCTCAACTATTCCGGATGATGCTTGTGCTGTAACAGAAGAGCTGCTTGAGTTTGAACTCTTTTTACTCGAACATCCAGATAAACACACAGAAAACGCCATAACTACTGATAAAATAATCGCTATCTCTCTTCTTCTCATAATATTTCCCCCTTTTCTAAATACTAAACCCCTTCCTGCTTTAAACAACGGAAGGGGCTTTCTTTCCTAAAAATCCGATATCTTTTTTGCCGATGCAGAGGTTTAGAATTACTGCTACATTCACTTCAAATTACAATTCCTCTATATTCTCCGGAAGTCTGCTGAAAACCACAGTCAGATTTCCGTTTCTGCTTCTGATATCGTCAATTAATTCCTTCATCTTACCGTCTTCCTTTAGTATAACATTATAATTTAATTCATACATTGTGCCCATATTGGTTGTCTTAACTCTTGTTAATTCGCTGAATCTTGTATATGTATCAAAAAGATCATCAAAAATATTTGAATAATCTACATCCTCAGGTATAACAATCTTAAGATTGCTTGTTTTATTTTTCTTACTTCCGAATGAAGATATATTTAATATAATCATAACAAGTGCTATAATCACAGTCATTGCAATTGCAAATGTTATATATCCCATGCCTGTTGCAAGTCCTATGCTCATGGCGAAGAAGATTCCAAGTATCTGCTTAGCGCCTCCCGGTATAGAACGGAAACGAACCAGCGAGAATGCTCCCATAACTGCTATACCTGTTCCGAGATTTCCATTTACCATCATAATTACCACCTGTGTAAGTACGGGTAAAAGAACAAGTGTAACTATGTAACTTTTGGTATACTCTGTCTTTACCATGTACGCAATTGCAATTATAAAGCCTAAAACAATAGAAACAGATGTACAGATAAGTGCTGATTGGATTGTTAAGCTTGATCCTGTAGATGTTGCAGTCGCTAGATTAATTATGCTATCAAACATACGTATCCCTCCTTTGTGTGTGTTTTTCTGATAAACTCAGGTTGCTGAGCGTAACCATTAATTTTGATTCCGTACCTTTCTTCCTGAATCTTTCTCTTGTAAAATGAGCCATACTTTGAAAATGAAGTTGGATAAATCTCCAAATTATTCAATGCATTTACAAGCCACATAGGATAAGCTCCAAGGCACTTAATCTCGAGAAGTCTTTCATCATTCTCAAATAAATTTCTTCCTTCACTTCCGCTCTCAAGCTTTAAGTCATCTTCTCTGGCTCTTAAATTAGAATCAAAAGTAATACGTAAACCCTCTTCCCTTATGCCAACATACGCATGTCTGTCATAAGCTATAAACATCTTACCTTCTATGTCATACCTGTTTCTGAAAAAATCAATTTCCTTAAAAATCTGTTCATTGATTTCACCTTCAGGTTTTTTACCTGTTTCCATATACTCAATTGCTTCCGAAAGCTTCATGGAAACTCTTCTCTTATAAACCCTTCCATCAAACTTTTTCTTTATTTCCAAGAAAACATCGGTGTCGCTATCAGGTGTTCCATAGCTTCTGAGTCTCATTTTTTCCTTATATACCGGTTTTTCGATAGAATTTCTTATGAGTTCAAAATCTCCGGTATCATAGTAAATATTATTTATGGTTGAGAAGTAATACTCATCTTTCTCAATATGAGACTCTATAATTTCCATGAATTTATTATATTGCTTTTTAGTAAGCAGATATTTCTTCTCTACTCTGTTAAAAGATTCATTGTAAGCCATAAAATCACCTCCGTTATTATTCCAGGTTTTCTCTAATCGTAAGAATTGTAACTTGTCTTAAACGATAATACTACATAGTTTTTTATAGATTGTAGGTTTAAAAAATTTAGAAAGTAATGTTTGTTTGCTTTCTATGGTCGTAATAATATCGTAAGAATTTGTTTTTATTAGGTCAAAAATATGTAAAAATTCGTACAAAAATGTGTTTATTTTGTGTAATTATGTGTTACAATATCCTTAAGAATCAAAAGGAGATTAGCCAATATGAAGAAAAGAATACTTGATTATTATGAAAAAGTTGAACGATTACTAAAGGAAGATAACCCTGATACAGACTGGGATGATGTCTTAGAAGAACATCTTACACAGGTTGCTTTTTTTCAGCATGAAAGATTTATACATCTGCTGGTTACGGTTTTATTTGCACTCGCAACATTTATCACTCTCCTCGGACTTACCGTAACTCATCAAATCTGGTATGTGCTTCTGTTAATAGGACTGCTGGTTCTCCTTATACCTTACATAAGCCACTATTATCTGCTTGAAAATACAACTCAGAAAATGTACATACAGTATGATCTTATCCTAAAAAAAATACGTGAAAAAAAACATACTTAATGCAACATTTTAATTTTTATATTTCAGGCATTGCCTGTGTATAATCTGTAATAATATCCCTTTTGTTCTATAAGTTCGTCATGGTTTCCTCTCTCTACTATCCTTCCTTGATCTAAGACCATGATACAATCTGAATTCTTTACGGTTGAAAGTCTGTGGGCTATAACAAATGTGGTTCTTCCGGACATAAGCTTATCCATACCATCCTGTACTAGCTTTTCGGTATGAGTATCTATAGAGCTTGTAGCTTCGTCAAGAATAAGAGCAGGTGGATTGGCAATAGCTGCTCTTGCTATGGCAAGTAACTGCCTTTGACCCTGACTTAGGTTCGAGCCGTCACCCTTAAGCATAGTATTGTATCCTTCAGGAAGTCTACGGATAAAGCCATCTGCATTGGCCAGGCGTGCCGCAGCCTTAACTTCTTCATCACTGGCATTTAGCTTGCCGTAACGTATGTTTTCCATAACAGTTCCGGTAAACAGGTGAGTATCCTGAAGAACTATACCAAGAGAATTTCTTAAATCCTTTTTCTTTATCTTATTAATATTTATACCATCAAACCTGATTTTTCCATCCTGAATATCATAAAATCTGTTAATAAGATTTGTTATAGTAGTCTTTCCTGCTCCGGTAGCACCGACAAACGCTATCTTTTCTCCCGGTTTTGCGTAAAGCTTTATATCATGAAGTATCATCTTTTCATCAGTGTAGCCAAAATCAACTCCATCTAAGACTATACCACCTTCAAGCCTGGTATATGTGGTAGTTTCTGTTGCTTTATGATAATGCTTCCAAGCCCATTTTCCTGTATGCTCATCAGTCTCTGTTATGTTGCCCTCTTCGTCAATATTAGCAGAAACAAGCTCTACATAACCTTCATCTACCTCTTGCTCCTCATCAAGCAAGGCAAATACTCTCTGAGCACCTGCTAAAGCCATGATAATTGAATTAAACTGCATGCTTACCTGATTTATGGGCATGGAAAATGATTTGTTAAATGTAAGGAAGCTTACCAGCTGTCCGATTGTAAGCCCTGTCACACCTGTTATGGTAAATACTCCTCCTACTATTGCACATATAACATAGCTTAGATTTCCAAGCTGGGCATTGACAGGCATCATTATATTCGCAATCTTATTTGCGGAAAATGCGCTATTATAGAGCTTTTCGTTCATCTTGTTGAATCTTTCAAGATTTTCCTCTTCGTGATTAAAAACTTTTACAACCTTTTGTCCATGCATCATTTCTTCGATTTCGCCATTCAGAGTACCCAAATCTGACTGCTGAGCAGAAAAGTAGGAGCCTGACAATCCCGCAAGCTTTCCTGATACAACAAGTGTTACTATTACCATAAGTATGGTAACTCCGGTAAGCGCCTTACTAAGCATAATCATAGAAACAAGTACACTGACTATGGTTATGGCAGAGTTAAAAAGCTGCGGTATACTTTGACTTATCATCTGCCTCAGTGTGTCGATATCATTGGTGTATATGGACATGATATCTCCATGAGGATGCGTGTCAAAATACTTGATTGGAAGTCCTTCCATATGCTCAAACAAATCATTTCTGAGATTCTTTAGAGTTCCCTGATTTATGTATACCATTATGTAATTAAAGCCAAATGTAGCGAGTATACCTATTCCATAAAAAATCGCAACCTTTACAATGGCATTTAGTAACGGTGTGAAATCCTTCGTAGGACTTGACATAAGCGGTAATATGTAATCATCTATAAGACGCTGAGTAAAAAGCGTTCCCTGTACATTGGCAAGGACGCTCACAACTATCAGCACCAGTACCGCTATAAATTGGAACATGTACTTTTTTCCCACATATCCCATTATTCTTTTAAATATTTTTCCGGGGTTTTCTATCTTCGGTCTTGGCCCCATGTTTCTTCGTCCGCGTCCCGGCCCTCTTCCCGGGCCTTGACCATTAGCCGGTTTAACATTACTTTCAATAGTTTTTTTCTCTGACATAAACTACCTCTGTATTCTCTGAATTCGTATGTTTATATTTTTAACTACTAACTGTGCGTGATCATTATTAGCTGTAACTATAAGCAATCTGTTTTAATCACTGCTGATCAAAATCTCCGCCACCGCAAGTCTGCTCTTCGTATACTTCTCTGTAGATATCATTGGTTTTTAACAGCTCTTCATGACTTGCAAATGCATCGATCTTACCTTCGTTCATAACGATTATCTTATCTGAATCCATAATGCTGTTTACTCTTTGGGCAATAATTATCTTTGTGGTTCCCGGTATATCTTCACGAAATGCTTTTCTTATCTTAGCATCTGTTCCGGTGTCTACAGCAGATGTGGAATCGTCTAATATAAGTATCTTAGGTTCCTTTACAAGTGCTCTGGCTATACAGAGCCTTTGCTTCTGTCCACCGGATACATTGTTTCCACCCTGCTCTATATGTGAATTATACTTATCAGGCATCTTCTGTACAAATTCATCCGCACATGCCAGACGGGCGGCTCTTTCGCACTCTTCATCAGTTGCATCATGCTTACCCCAGCGAAGATTATCATATACTGTTCCCGAAAAAAGAACATTGGACTGCAATACCACTGAAACCTGGTCTCTAAGCACCTTTAAATCATAATCTCTAACGTCTGTTCCTCCCACTAAAACTCTTCCTTCGGTTACGTCATAAAGTCGGCTTATGAGATTAACAAGACTTGACTTCGCACTACCTGTTCCTCCGAGAATACCTATGGTTTCCCCTGATTTTATCTCTAATTGCACGTTCTTAAGCACATTTTCCTCTGCATCTTTATTGTACTTAAATGATACATTTTCAAATACTATACTTCCATCCTTTACTTCCATAACAGGATTTTCGGGATTAACTATGTCTGCTTCCTCATTTATTACCTCTGCTATACGCTCTCCTGAAGCAATACTCATGGAAATCATTACGAAAATAAATGAAAGCATCATAAGGCTCATAAGTATATTCATGCAGTAAGCTAAAAGAGATGAAAGATCCCCTACATTAAGTGTACCGCCAACTATGTGCTTTGCACCTATCCAGCTTATGAGAAGTATACAGGCATACACAGTAAGCATCATAACGGGTGAGTTAAATACAATTACGGTTTCTGCTTTTACAAACATCTTATAAATATTTTGTGCAGCCTTTTTAAATTTACTCTTTTCATAATCCTCGCGTACATAGGCTTTTACTACTCTTATCGCCGATACATTTTCCTGCACGCTTGCATTCATATCATCGTACTTTTCAAAAACTGCCTTAAAATACTTCATAGCAAAACGAACGATAATAGCCAAAACAATCGATAATAAGACTACTGCAATAAGATAAATGCTTGCTATACGAGGACTTATGTAAAACGACATTGCCATGGCACATATAAGACTTGCAGGTGCTCTCATACACATACGAAGCACCATCTGATATGAATTCTGGATATTGGTAACATCGGTTGTAAGCCTGGTTACAAGACCTGCAGTGCTGAATTTATCAATATTGGAGAATGAGAAGGTCTGAATATTCTCATACATCTTTTTCCTCAGATTTTTCGAAAATCCGGTTGATGCCTTAGCACTAAATACACCGGCTGCAACACCGAAAAACAGGCTCAGAAGCGCCGCAACGATCATAACCGCTCCTAAGATGTACAACGTAGATAATTCACTTTTTCTAACTCCCTCATCCACTATAAGTCCCATAATTCTTGGTATTATGGTTTCCATCGCTACTTCTCCGAGCATAAGTATGGGGGTAAGTATGGAAACAAACTTATACTCCTTTACCTCGGCAAGAAGAGTCTTTAAAACACTTTTTTCCTCTTTATTAACCTTATTACTCAAAACAATCTCCTTATAACATACGTTGTAGTACTTGATGGTAAATAATCGAGTAGGGCAGATAAGCTCTGACCTACTCGATTAATTTGATTTTATAAATTTTTATGTATCTTTAGATATAAACATAATCTAAAGTATCAAAAGCAAGATTATTATAAATCTAAATTGTGAACATATTATGACTGTAGCAAGAAAAGACGTAAAGACTTGCCTATGACAGCTTAAATACTCCTGCCACCTCGTCAAGCTTCTTGGTGCAATCCATGGTTTCGTTGGAGTAGCTCACCACTTCATTGGCAGAATCAACGACAGAGTTTGCATTGTGTGCAATCTCACTTGTACCCTTTGCTGATTCGTTGTTTGCACTTGCTACTTCGTTAATAGCCTTTATCATGTTTTCAATCTTTATATTCAGATTTTCGGTAACATTCTTAAATTCACCTACGATATTATCCATCTCCATAGCGTCGTTATTGTACTGCTCCCCTGTCTTAACAAGGGAGTTATAATCCTTGAGAACTGTTGTATCTAAGTAAGTGAGCAGACTGCTTGCACAACTTGAAAGATTCTCAACAGATGCAATTACTTCGTTTGTTACATCCTGAATCTGCGCAGCACTGGTTTTTGAGCTGTCTGCAAGCTTGCTTATCTCAGAAGCAACGACTGCAAATCCTCTACCTGCTTCACCCGCTCTTGCAGCTTCTATACTTGCATTAAGTGAAAGAAGATTGGTCTCCTCAGCTATGCTAAGTATAGTATTGGACAGTGTATTAATCTTATCCACGGCCTTCGCTTCATCTAGTGCCTCTCTTAAGGTATTCTGTGTATTTTCAAGGACTACCATGGATGTATCTCTCTTTTCAATCGCTGAATTCTTAAGGTTTTCAGCTCTCTGTTTTATGAGTTCTATGGTCTTTAAGCCGTTTTCTGCAGTCCTCGCAACATTTTCTACCATTTCTCCTATGGACTCTGCTGTAGTATTAAGTTCCTGTGTGGTAGCGGCTGTCATAACAGATGTAGCTGAAAGTTCCTGAGTAGTAGCACTTATGCCTTCTATCTCTGATAAAAGAATACCTATACGCTCCTGCTGATTTTGGACATTACCATCAACAACAACCGTTGCATCTCTTACATCTCTTATAGCTCTACCCATGGAGAACTGCACCTTCTGCATGGCGCCTGCCAGCTTTCCGGCTTCATCTCTCTTTAAGAGAACCTTAGGAGGTATCTCACGACTGAAATCTCCGTTCGCCATATGCATAAGCTCTGTTGTTACCATCTTCACAGGACTTATAAGCAAACCGGTTACAAAATAAGCTAAAACTCCTATTATTATAAGAAAAATAAATGCTATCACTATAAATATGTTATCTATGCTTCCTGCTTCGTAAAGCCCTTTCTCGGGTACGGTTACCACCAGACTCCAATCAGAGCCTGATATTTTTTTACAATAACCCATAACACTTTTTTTATTGATTTTAAAAGTAAAGGCTTCTTCTTTTGCTTTGGACTTGATTACATTTTTAATGTTATTATTTGTCTTATCAGTAACAGCCTTTTTGCCGATGTTACTAACTACCAATTCACCTTTTGAATCTAAAAGAAAGGTTGCCTCACTCTCGTTTGTTACTGTAGCCTTAAGAGCTGCATCAAAAAAACTCAGTTTAACATCTTCATATAAAACCCCCTTAAACTCACCTTCATCTATTACCGGTATAGATATAGTAACAGCATCTACACCATCTATTTTATGTACGTCCGATACCGAATTACCATTGTTTTTTGCTTCTTTATAAAATGATTCGTCTGAGACATGCTTACCATCTTCGCTGGTCTCTACAAATCCATTGACATCTGCGAAGTTTATTCCCAGTATGTCTTCATCTTCTTTTGTGTAATTAGAGAGTATATCTACCTTTTTTTCTACTTTTACATCTTCATCGCTAAAAGATTTACTGTTAGAAAGCGCGTAGAGCTCACTCCATTCATTACCTATCTCAAGATTAACTGTTTCACTCCCGAGAATTGAAATACTTTTAATTTCTTCCCGTATAAAATCATTTGCAAGCCTCTTATTACTGATTTTATACATCACATAAGCCC
Source organism: Lachnospiraceae bacterium (assembly GCA_016281605.1). GTDB lineage: Bacteria > Bacillota > Clostridia > Lachnospirales > Lachnospiraceae > JAEEJA01. The sequence goes on along the minus strand of JAEEJA010000036.1, from coordinate 17,338 downwards.
ATACGGTAGAGATTAACACAATCCCTATTACCATCATCATTAGTTTTGTTCTTAACTGAAAGTTTTTCATAGACTTCTCCAATCATAATTTATATCGACTATAAATCGATATCCAACTCTACCGGACAATGATCGGACCCCATAATATCCGTATGTATCTTTGCCCCTGTAAGCTTATCATCCAATACCCCTGAAGTAATAAAATAATCGATACGCCATCCTGCATTTTTCTCTCTGGCCTTAAATCTGTATGACCACCATGAGTACACGCCTTCTGTGTCAGGATAGAAATATCTGTAAGTATCTGTAAAGCCTGAATCTAAAAGTACGCTGAACTTATCTCTCTCTTCATCGGTAAAACCTGCATTTTTATGATTTGTCTTAGGATTTTTAAGATCTATTTCCTTGTGCGCTACATTCATGTCGCCACAGGCAATTACAGGCTTCTGCTTCTCCAATTCTTTAAGATATTCTCTAAATGCGTCCTCCCAAACCATGCGGTAATCGAGTCTTAAAAGCTCCTGCTTAGAGTTTGGTGTATAAACCGTCACCATGAAGAAATCCTCATACTCAAGCGTTATAACTCTTCCTTCATGGTCATGCTCTGTCTTGCCAATTCCGTACCGCACACTGATAGGTTCTGTCTTGGTGAAGATTGCAGTTCCGGAGTACCCTTTCTTTTCAGCATAATTCCAATACTGCTTATAGCCCGGAAGATCCATTTCAAGTTGTCCCTCCGATAGTTTGGATTCTTGTATACAAAAAATATCTGCATCTATATCATTAAAAAAATCCATAAAGCCCTTTTTTATGCATGCTCTTATGCCATTTACGTTCCAAGATACGAGTCTCATCAAGTAAGTCCCCCTTTTTCTATCTATATCGGTTTTATTTTTACCTATGTATTATTTTGTAATAAGCAAAATCTATGTACATCTTTAGCCACGCGCTAAATACATTTGGGATAATTATACCTTATAATACTCCAATAAACAAGTGAAATAAGCAAAAAAAGCACCTAAAAAAAGAGACGCCCGAAAACAGGCGCCTCTCGCATTAAATACACATATTAGATATGCTGTGAATTATTTGATTGTGAAATCAAATGTAACCTTAAGAGATTTCTTGAAGTTGAAGGCCTTAAGTGTCTTAACACAGCAGTTCTTAACCTTGAGTGTAGACTGATCATAGTTCTCTGCTGATCTGTTCCAGATATTGCAGATATCAAGACGATAGTTCTTTGTATCATCTTCGATCCAGCCCTGATCAAGCTTAGCAGCGTTAATCTTTACAGCCTTACCATCAACATAAATAGCAACGTTAGAGTACTTAAGTGTAGTTGGCTTAACCTTCTTCTTAGCTGCACTCTTGATGCCCTTGCCATAATCCTTAAGGATATCGATAATGTCGACACAGAGAACACGTGTATAGCCAATCTTCTGGCTTGCAGGACTTAATGTATCAGTATCCTGCTTAACACACTTTGATCTCTCAAGAGTAAGTGCATAGCTTGCAGTACCCTTCTTGTTAGCAACCTTTGTTGTACATACACTTCCGTTAGAACCGAAAGATGTAACTATAGACGCATCGTCCATATACTTCATTTCGCATGTGTATGACTTAGCTGCATCTGCAGAAGCAACTGGTGTTAATGCTGAAACTGCTAATGTGAGAGCAAGTACTGCCCCGCTAACTGCTTTGATAATTGACTTTCTCATCGGAATAATCCTCCCTTTAAATTAAAAATATGTGTTTTTTATATTAATATGATTTCTCATAAAAATATACCCATAAAATTGCACATAAAGTGCGAAACACTAATTTTTAATCCAACATAATCTCTTTGTACTTAATTAATTATTTGATAGTTACATCAAATGTAATCTCGATAGACTTCTTTGGAAGCTGCTTTGTCTTAGGATGCCACTTAAGCTTACCCTTTCCATCTCCCTCATTGTAAGTATTAACTGCAATACCCTGAAGGTTATCAGCTCCATCCTTGTCTGTGATAAAAGGCTTCTTAATAGTCTTAACAGTCTTGCCATCAAACTTAACAACCATATTGGTTATGCTGTACTTCTTTGTGTTGTTCTCAAGATCTGTATCAACATAAAGAAGATTGAATAACTCTGAGTCGCTATACTTAAGCTTGTTGAAACCTGTGATGCTTACAGTGTAAGTCTTTGTACCCTTCTTACCTGAAATTACAGCATCCTTGCAAGATGTTCCTTCAATTTCCTTTGACTGCTGCTTAATGCAATCTCCATGGTTACTTGCATCTAAGCCATCTCTGTTAAAGAAGCTTGTTGTCTGAAATACGAGACAAGCATTGAAGTTCTTAGCAGAAGCTTCCTTCTTAACAAGGATAACACTTGATAAAGCCAATGCCATAATGAGAGTTAAAGAAACGATTTTTTTGATTGTACCTTTCATGATCTTTGATCATCCTCCTTAAATATAAAAGTATTTTTAAGATATGCCCAACTACATATCAAAAATCTGTAACAATGTTACCATCATGAATCTCGATTGTCAATATTTCGTTGTGCAAATTGCACAAATTTAATAAAAGCGTAAAAAAAGAGGATGCAAAAGAAAGTACTTTAAACTCCTCTTGCATCCTTACTTTTTTCTACCTTTTCCTCTTTAAGCTGCTTTAAACACCTTTGATAGTTTACAAAGATGAGAAAGCACTATATCTCTTTTTTTATAACAGAAGTATAAGATCAGAACTCCGGCTCGATAAGTCCGAAAGTATGACCCTTTCTCTTATATACAACATTTACTTCATCTGTATCTGAATTTCTGAATACATAGAAGCTGTGTCCCAAAAGCTCCATCTGTATACAAGCTTCCTCGGGATCCATAGGCTTTACAGCAAATCTCTTTGTACGGATAATATTAATATCTTCATCATCCTCGATATCCTCTTCTACAAATGCCTTGCTTAAACCAACTGCATTCTGCTGCTTCTGAATAATCTTATTTTTATATTTACGAAGCTGTCTTTCAATAATCTCCTCCACTAAATCAATAGATACATACATATCATTACTTACTTCCTCAGCACGGATTATATTACCCTTCATAGGAATCGTAACCTCTATCTTCTGACGATCCTTCTCAACACTAAGAGTAACATGAACCTCTGTCTCAGGAGTAAAATATCTTTCCAACTTTCCAATCTTCTCCTCGATTGCTCCTCTTAAACCATCTGTAATTTCAATATTTTTTCCACTAATAATGTATTGCATCATTATCACCCGTATGATATGTACAGAAGCAAAAATCATACTTATCCTTTCTGATTTATTAACACTTATTTCAAAATCAGTCCTCAGACAGTGTGCCTTATAGTCTGCACGAACAAAAGTGACTTTGAGTAAGTATATCAAAACTGTTTTGTCAAACCCCTTAACATGCGTAAATATCAACAATGGCTTCCGTAGGATAATAACAAAATGATACCTCCTCATTGCTTTTATGAACATGATTGCATCACAGTTTTTTAAGTAATTCCATTATAACATATTCTCAAAATATAATCAAAAGATTTTTCATAATACTTTAATATTAAGTTTTTTTATAAATGAAGCAGCTAAATAATCATCTTTCTAATCTATACAGAGTTCTAAACGTATAAATAGTCATTTAACACCGGGCTCAAGACAGCTTATGCACTTATCAGTATAATATTCTAGACATATAAATAGTCATTTAACACCGGCTGCAAGCCTTCGTCTGACATATCCTTATACATTTTATCAAAGCTTCTTGAATCATTTATTTCAAACTGTTCATCGCCCTCAGCTACTTCACTTTCCTTACCTGTGTACTTGCTCTCATGATCGCCTATACCGGTCGAAACGCCGGCTGACACCTTAGTTGCAGCAATCTTTACTATTCCATCCCTAAATTCCTTACTTTCTCGAGAAGAAACCGTTATACCACAGAAAGGCATAAATATTCTATATGCACAGAGAACCTGACATAACTGCCTCTCGTGCACATCCAGGGGATTTATGGTTTCGTTATTAATTATAGGTCTTAGTCTCGGACATGAAAGAGATATCTCAGCCTGGGGATATTTTCGTTGCAGGTAGTACATATGTAAAGCACTCGCCAATGCATCCTTCCTAAAATCAGAAAGTCCCAAAAGCGCAGAACCTGCCACACCTCTCATACCGGCCATCAAAGCCCTTTCCTGTGCTTCAAATCTATATGGGAATATCCTCTTATGACCTAACAAATGGAGTTCTTCGTATCTGTCGCTCTGATAAGTTTCCTGAAATACAGTTACATAATCGACTCCACACTCGTGAAGATACTCATAATCCTTGGTATTTACAGGATACACCTCTACGCCTACCATCCTAAAGTACTTTCTTGCCAGCTTGCAGGCTTCTCCTATGTACTCTATGCTACTCATGGCATGGCTTTCACCTGTGAGAATGAGTATTTCTTCCATACCGCTTTTTGCGATAATCTCCATTTCATGCTCTATCTGTTCCATGTTGAGCTTCATTCTCTTTATGTTATTGTAGCAGTTAAAACCACAGTAAACACAGTAATTCTCGCAATAATTGGCTATGTAGAGGGGTGTAAAAAGGTATACTGTATTACCGAAGTGCTTCTGTGTCTCGAGTCTTGCTTTCTTTGCCATCTGCTCAAGCAGTGGCTCTGCTGCCGGTGATAGAAGCGCTTTGAAATCTTCTATATCACAGTGTTCCTTAGAAAGTGCCCTCATAACATCTTTTGCGGTATATACAGAATAATCATAATTATTCATCTCATATAATACCTTATCCATTATATCGGATTTTATTCTCTCCATACCATCCATATATTCCATATGGTTACTTCTTACAGAAGGGTCGCTTTCGAGACTATGTTTCTTTTTCAATGCTTGTTCGGAAAGTGTCTCGGAATCTATAAAATAACGATTGTCTACTTGTGAACTCATTTATTACTTCTCCTGATTTATATATATTTATTAGTCACGTAGGAAGCCTGTAAGGGTGTCCGAAGGAGATGCCCCTCTGGTTAACACTCTTCCAAGCCCTGCAAGGTAAGCCTGTCTTCCTGCTATCACTGCCTGTCTAAATGCATCTGCCATAACCGGAAGATCGCCTGCTGTTGCAAGTGCAGTGTTACACATAACTGCAGAAACGCCCATTTCCATGGCTTGGCAAGCCTGAGAGGGACTACCGATACCTGCATCTACTATGATTGGCAGATCAATCTCATCCACAAGTATCTGTATGAAATCCTTTGTGGATAATCCTTTGTTAGAGCCTATAGGTGATGCAAGAGGCATGATACAAGCTGCTCCCGCATCTGTTAGGTCTCTCGCTACATTTAAATCAGGATACATGTAAGGCATAACTACAAATCCTTCTTTTGCAAGAATCTCTGTTGCTTTTATAGTCTCATAATTATCAGGAAGCAGATACTTTGTATCTCTCATTATCTCTATCTTTACAAAATCTCCGCATCCAAGCTCTCTGGCGAGTCGGGCTATCCTCACAGCTTCATCTGCATTTCTTGCTCCTGAAGTATTAGGAAGAAGCGTAATATTGTCGGGTATATAATCCAATATGTTCTCATTTTCCTTGGAATTGGTTCTTCTGACTGCCAGGGTAATGATCTGAGCCCCTGCATACTCAACTGCTGCCTTGATAAGGTTAAGTGAATACTTGCCTGAACCAAGTATAAATCTGGAGGTAAACTCATGCCCTCCGAGTATTAATTTATCATCTGTTTTATTCATGATTTGTTCTCCTTATATGATTCTAAAATGAATATGTTTTTTAGGTCAAGGTTCACACTCTCCTGCAATAATCCTCAGAGCCATGTGAGCCATATGAGATGCACAGGTCATCACTCTGGGTGCCACCAATCCAATTCCGTCATCCACATCTGTCACTTCATCTCCACATATGTATAATTTCCCTATTGCTCTTCTGGTTTTTATGCTATTGGCGCTTTGCATCCCTGCCATACCTGAACCGGAAAGGATGTATTTCTCCGGGAATACTTCAATTACAGTATTTACAAGCATTGCTTTTTGTTCTGCCTGGTCAAATGCTTCGCAAATTATATCCACATCCGACAAATTATCTGGTATATTTTCTCTTGTTAATTTAATATGATTTGCTTTTACTTCACAGTAGGGCGCAATTTTCTTTAGGTTTTCTGAAAGAGCCTTGGTCTTTTCCATCCCTATTTGATCAGCGTTGTACTGCTGTCTGTTTAGATTTGTAATATCAACCGCATCAAAGTCTATTAAGTGGAGATGCCCTACACCAGCTCTGGCAAGGGATATGGCAATATTGGATCCCAGACCTCCCAAGCCACAGATTGCCACTGAAGCCTTTAAAAATTTTTGTTGCAATTCACTGCCCATCCTATCCTCAAGGGCTTTATACATCTCTTCTCTTGTTGGTATCCTGTTATCTCCTGTCTCCAAAGCCTATCAACCTCCTCCAACAAATCTAACAACCTCTACTGAATCATCGTCTTTTAGAATTCGCGCATCATATTCAGCCTTAGGCACTATCTCGAGATTAACTTCAACAGCAACTCTGCTGTCATTATACTCCATAGCAGAAAGCATCTGCGCTATGTTCTTTCCCGCAAAATCTTTCATTTCACCGTTTATTTTTACCATATTTTCCTCCATACCGAGCACCTGGTATGAGTTACCACACGAGATTCTCAAATTCTCGTGGGGATCATTAGCTATTTGGCTCGGCACAAATAGCTAAACAACCTCTTGTTGTTTGCGAAAAATTCATCGCATCAGCGTGATTTTTCACACTACCTCCGTATTGAAGTTTTTTCAACTATATCAGATTTCTCTTACATAACTGTATTTACCTTATAACGTTCTTTGACATAAAAAAACCGCTTACGCGGTCCATAAGATATAAATATCTAATAATATTTATATTATTTATGATCCCTCCGTTGGCATTATCCAAATCAGGTTATCCGGGTCGAAGGCAACACCTTCCTCTCAGCAAGTTATACAAGCTCCCCTTTTTTATCCGTCACACAAGATGAAACTTATATGCTTCTCTATTATATTACTTATTAAAAGTTTGTGCAAGAATAATCTAGGTAGGAAATTTTAGCTTCGGAACCATCCCTTTCGAGAAAATCTGTGATTTTGGAGGGTTCACCCCCGCCTGAGGTTATCACAGAACCATCCCTTTTGAGAGAATCTGCGATTTAGGATGGTTCTCTCCCACCTGAGGTTACCCCAGAACCATCCCTTTTAAGAAAATCTGCGATTTAGGATGGTTCTCTCCCCTCTGTCACCCTGCACGGACCAGAATTTTTGAAGGGTTTAGTCAAAAGTTCTGGCTGTGGGACGGAAATCAAAGTAAGTCGGACTTTGAACTACGATTGAGTTGAATTGTATTACAATTATAAATCCAAATATTAATTCAAAAAAATAAAAATTCGGCAACTTTTACAAAACATATTTTCGGTTAAAATATTAACACTTTGTTACAAAGCCTTAAAAATGTGGATAATGTGAATAAAATTGTGGATAACTCCCTTGAATGCGTTAATTGTATTTTTTAAACTTCTATAAGCTCGTTAAAATGGACATTCCTCTTGATTTACACTATATTCTTAATTCTCGAATTTTTGTCATATTTGCACAATTTTTTAAATGTCAACTATTATTTAATATATTTTTTTTGCATTTAATTGTCTACACAATTCTTCAATTTCTGTAACTTGAGGAGCGGCTAACGCCACCCCTGTTTTTCGCCCTTGCGTTAGCAGGGTCAGTCGGTTTTTGATGTCAAGACTCGCTTGCGAGTCTTGCGCGCCGTGATTCAAAGAGATGTTTTACATCTCTTGGCTGCATTTAGCAGACATTTACCTATCCGAATCCAATAGTTAGCAAAGCTAACTATTCGCATCACTCACGGAGCTTTTGTAAGTATAATTTGTCAATACCCCCCACCTACGATCTAGCTTAGAGGTGGGGGATTTCTCCGACTGAGTTAAAATCATGTTTTGTGGCTAACGCCACCCCTGTTTTTCGCCCTTGCGTTAGCCAGAGCGGTCATAATTTGGGATATGCTACATAAACACACAAAGTAGTCGAGCATTAAGCAGTTGAAAGCAATAAAGCAGACGGAAGCATGGAGCAGTAGGAAATAATAAAAATAGTATAGCTGATGGTCTCGTTACAGATTTATCCATATATCTTGAAAGACTATAGACAAAAAACCGGAGGGCTTACGCCCTCCGGTGAAAATATACATTTATGTAATACATTAACCTACAATTCTTCTTGCACAAGATGGTGTTCTATAATTGTATGTAGAAATCTTAATACCATCTGTTGGGTTACTAGCATGAACTACTGAACCTCCGCCTATGTACATAGCTACGTGACCAATATAACTTCCGTTTGAATAGAAGAGAAGGTCACCAGGCTGTAATTCTGAAAGACTTACAGATCTTCCTGCTCCTGCCTGAGCTGCTGCAGTTCTTGGAAGTGAATATCCATACTGTGCATATACGCTCATAACAAATCCTGAACAGTCAGTTCCGTTTGTAAGACTTGTTCCACCATATACATATGGGTTACCAACAAACTTCTGTGCATAACTTGCTACACTTGCTCCAACATTTGAGCTTGCTACAGGAGCCGGCTTTCCTGAACTCTTTGAACTGCTTGATCCACCTGAACCAACAGGATTTGATCTGTTCGCTGTAGAACTCTGTGTCTGTGTAGTGGTTTGTGTCTGTGTCGTAGTTGTCTGTGTCTGTGTTGTTGTAGTCTGTGTCTGAGCTGCTGCCTGCTGAGCTGCCGCCTGCTGTGCTGCAAGTGCTGCAAGTCTCTTTCTCTCAGCTCTCTGGGCTGCTCTCTTAGCTCTAAGTCTTGCTCTCTCTTCCTTAAGAGATATAGCATGCTTAAATCTAACCTTACACTTAACAAACTTCTTAGCTACATATCCTTTATCGCCGTCACCAAGGTCAATCTTAACCCAATGTGTAGCACTTCCCTTAACTTCGTACATCTCACCTTCAGGTATCTGGGTAACAATTGTTGAATTAGTACCCTTCTTTGAACGAACGTTCAATGTAACAACTCCGTCCTTAACCTGTACGTATCTCTTCATGTACTGAGCAGCTATATCCTGAGCATCCTCACCTATAGCAAGGAACTCCTTCTTGATATAACCCTTTACATCGCCTGACTCAATCTTTACCCAGCCTTTTTCACTCTTCTTGATAACTGCTGAGCAGCCCCTATAGAGCTTACCTTTAATCTTAGCATTCTCTGATGGCTTCTTTCTAACGTTTACATAATTGCTTGCGATAGAAATACCAACATCCTCGAAACGCTTCTCTGTAATAAATCTTCCCGGACCGGTTTTATCATCCTTATCGGAATTCTTATCCTCTTCGTCCTTAGAATCGTCTTTTACAGCTGCAGGACTTACTACGTCAGCTTCTTCCTTATCAGCTTTCTTGACTTCTTCTGTTGTTTCTTTACTTTCCTTATCTTCCTCAGTAACAGATTCTGTTGTCTCACTTAACGAAACATCATCTTCCTGATTAGCTTTGTCAATAGCATCAGTAATATCAACTTCTATAGCCTCTGCACTTGGAGAAGCAGATTCATCAACCTGCTCTTCTTCCTCAGTAACTTCAGTTACTGCAGAACCTGTAGCAGCTTCATCACCATACTGTGCTACATAGTAATCATCCAATGCTACGCCTATACCGGCCATATCGGTCTCGGTACACATCATAGATGCTGTAGCATCACTTAAACTTGCAAATGATACCAAAGAAAGTGTTAAAGCAGCGCCTATCCCAATTGCTCTTCTCACTATTACTTTAGACATGATATCCTCCAATTTTTATAATTGTTACATAAATGTTACATAAGGCATTATAACAATACAGCTTGGGCTTGTCAACAAAAAAATGCCTATTTCTAGACATTTTTTTGTGAAATTATGTGTTTTTTGTGTGAATTTTATTAAAAAATATCATAAATTTTATACATTTTTAGTTAATATTTGTAACAATTTAATATAGTAAGCCATTAAAACAAACCAAATTTGTAAATAGTTACAGATTCATACTTATCTCCGGCTTTTAATACAGGTGATTCAAACTCTTCTGTATTGATAGCATTGGGGAAGTACTGGGTTTCTAAGCAGACTGCCGTACTGTTATTATAAGTTCTTCCTCCCTTTCCGCCTTCTTCGTAGAGAGTTGGTGCTGTGTAAAGCTGCACACCCGGTAAATCTGTATAAACCTTCATGGAGATACCTGTCTCCTGACTTCTGACTTCTGCTGCCTCTACAAGCTTTCCATCATTGTTAAGGACATAGTTATGATCGTAGCCTGCAATTTCCCAATCAGTTCCCTTATATTTTTCAAGCATATCTCCTATGACTCTAAAATCTGTAAAATCAAGCGGTGTATTCTCTACGGTTTTAATCTCGCCTGTTGGGATGATATTCTCATCTACAGGAGTATAGAAACCTGAATTAACCTTTAATAAAAGTCCAAATATTTCTTCGCCCGCCTCTCCACCGGGTCCGATATTAAAGTAGGAGTGATTTGTCATATTTAATACAGTATCTTCATCGGTAGTAGCGTTGTAAGTTATTATCAGCTCATTTTCCTCTGTTAATGTATAAGTGATGGAATAATCCAGATTTCCGGGAAACCCCTGCTCCTCAGGTGGGCTTACTCTGTGAAATCTTACATACTCTCCCTTTTGGCTGCTTCCTGTCTCTGTTTCATACATAAAGAAGTTTAAGCGGTTAAAGCCACTATGAAGACAGTTACCCTTATTGTTGTCATCTAACTTGTACTCTTTGCCATTCAAGGTAAAGCGTGCGCCTGAAATTCTATTGGCACAGCGACCCACTGCCGCTCCAAAGCTGGGAACATTGGTATTATAACCCTCACAATTATCATAACCCAACACTACATCCAGGCTCTTTCCGTCCTTTTCAGGAACAATTACGTTAGTAATTACAGCGCCAAGATCAATGGCCGACACTTCCATTCCTTTGGAATTCTTAATTGTGTACTTGGTTACTTTCTTCCCATCCTTAGATACACCAAACTCTTTTATTTCTGTCATTTGCTTTAAACCCTCCTCTTATATTATTTAAGTTGTACAACTCTTACGTTTTCTATATTATAATCCTGAAATGCTCTTATCATTTCTTCATCTATCAACTCTCCGCATATTGCTATGGGAACTGCCGGTGGACAACTTACGGATGTGTCTGCATATATTCTTCCCAAAGATTCGATAGCAGAGATTAATTCTTTTTTAGAAAATACAGCTTCCCTGATACTTATTACTCTCTTTGCTTCATGAGCCCTGTATATGGGAATTGAATAATTGTTTTTGCTGTTGCACTCATTCATAGCTATAAGTGCTTTTTTTATAATTTCAAGCTCATCATCACTATTATACGGAGATATCATAAAAACAACAAAGTTATCATCCGTAAACTCCGGATAGACACTGAACTTTTTCAGTTCTCTTACAGCATTTTCTTTTCCCATGTTATGCTCTGTAACAAGCTTAAGAGGCTCACTTTTTCTAACATTTATTCCCTGCTCTGAAAGCTTTGTTTTCAGCTGATTAAGCTTGTTTATACACTGCATCAAATCCTCCTTAAACGTTTTCGAAAGAAGGCGATTACAGTTGTCGAGAGACATACTTATAAGAAATGATGGGCTTGTGGATGCAAACATACCCATATACTCATGAGCAGCATCCCTGAATCTATCTACATATTCTCCCGATATATGTAGATATCCGGCTCCGGTAATTGCCGGAAGTGTCTTATGTGCGGAGTCTGCACACATCGCCGCTCCCAGTTGTATGGGATGTATGGATTCGTCCAAAAATCGAAGGTAAGCTCCATGAGCATTATCAACAAGTAATGGCAAATCATACGACTTGCAGACATCTGCTATGCCCTTAATATCTGTTATACATCCAAGATAATCCGGAGAAGTTACATAAACTGCTATCGGAAGGCTATTTCCTGCATCTTCAAGGGCTTTATCCACACTCTCCGGACTTATGTTGCTTTCACATATATGTCCTGATTTAGGATACAAAAATGTTACATCCAAATCCAGAAGTGCGCATCCATCTAAGAATGCTTTGTGGACATTTCGCGCCGAGAGTATATAGGGTCTGCGAGAAACCTTAGTACTTTCGCCTATTCTCTTATTATCATAAGTCGTAAGTACAGTTGCAAGCATAGTCTTTATAGCAAGGCTTGAGCCTTCTGCACTGTACAGCGTCGCGCCTGAGCCAAACATGTACGAAGCATTTTCCATGCTTTCCCTTAGAACCCCTTCAGGCTTTTGATAAAGACAGAGCTCCTCGGCAATTTCTGTTATATCATACTTCTCAAAACCTAGGATATCCACTCCCTTGTGTCCCGGCATATGAGCTCTAATGGGCTTTTTCTCTATGTAGTTTTTTACATAATCCACTAGGGGAGTAGAAGTTTCCATTTCTTTTTTCTCTATTTTTTTTATTATCTTTACTCAACAGCGTGTCCCTTAGCCTTGATAACCTCGATAACACTGTCTACAAGTTCTTTACAGGTGTCTAGTTCAGGTGCTTCAACCATCACTCTTACAAGTGGCTCGGTTCCTGACTCTCGAACTAAGATACGTCCGGTATCACCTAATTTTTCCTCAACTTCCTTTACCTTAGCCTGAACGTCAGGATCGTCCTGGGCAAGTGTCTTATCCTGAACTCTGATATTTTCAAGCACCTGAGGATATATCTTTAATCCATCATAAAGCTCTGAAAGTGGCTTTTCCTTTGCCAGCATGACTTCCATAACCTTAAGACTGGTAAGTATACCATCACCTGTTGTTGCATACTTTGAAAAGATTATATGTCCGGACTGCTCTCCGCCTATATAGCAGTGATTATTACTCATGTACTCATATACATACTTATCACCTACAGCAGTTTTTGCATATCTTATTCCCTTTTTGTCAAATGCTTTGTATAAGCCATAGTTAGACATAACAGTTGTAACTACTGTATCATGAGGGAGCTCTCCGCACTCCTTCATATACAGTCCGCATATATAAAGTATATGATCTCCGCTTATAACATTTCCTTTATCATCTACACAAAGACATCTGTCAGCATCTCCATCATAGGCAAATCCAACATCCAGATTATTGTCTACTACGTATCTCTGAAGCACTTCAATATGTGTAGAGCCTGCATTGTCATTGATATTATAGCCGTCCGGCGCTGCATTTATAACGTATGTTTTTGCTCCAAGTGCTTCAAATACTGACTTTGCGATGTTCCATGCACTACCGTTTGCACAATCCAGGCCTACTCTCTTACCTTTAAAAGAATGTATACCGAGGGAAATCAGATATCCGATATACCTGTTTCTGCCTGCAACATAGTCTACCGTGCGTCCGATTCTGTCGCGATTTGCATAAGGAACCTCTGTGTACTTTTCACCAAAAAGCTCGAGTTCTCCATCCAGATAAGCTTCTATAAGAGCTATGGTATCTTCATCCATCTTTTCTCCATGAGCATTGAGAAGCTTGATACCATTATCATAATATGGATTATGGCTTGCAGAAATCATGATACCCGCATCAAAATCATCAATCTTTGTTACATAGGCTACTGAAGGAGTTGTAGTAACGTGTAAAAGGTAGGCATCTGCTCCGGAAGCTACCAATCCTCCAACTAAACTATATTCAAACATATAACTCGAACGTCTGGTGTCTTTTCCAATAACTACCTTCGCTCTGGAGTTGTCATTATTCTGTTTCTTAAGTTCTCCATAATACCAACCTAGAAATCTTCCAACCTTAAATGCATGTTCTGCAGTGAGATTTACATTTGACTCACCTCTAAATCCGTCTGTTCCAAAATATTTTCCCATTTTTCCCTCTTCTTTCCTCTTTATATATATTCAAGTCTCGCTCTAGAGACATGTTTTTTATCCACCACCTTAGCTTTACATAAAAAGTGTAGGATTCTCTTTCGGAGCTTGAACCCCGACTGATTATAGTTTGTCAATCCTTCAACCTGCGCTTTAACCTAGAGGTTGAGGATTTCTCCGACTGAGTTAAATCTCATCTATTTCTTCTAAGTATCTCTTAAGCGCATCATCCCAGTCAGGAAGCGGTGTAAATCCTGCTTCTCTTAATTTAGACTTATCCAACCTGCTGTTAAACGGTCTGACAGCCTTTGATATACCGTATTCTGCTGTTGATACAGGTATAACCTTTGTCTTAAGTCCTGCCATTTTGTAAATCTCAACCGTAAAATCATACCATGAGATATAGCCACCTTCATTAGTAGCATGGTAATAACCATACTTATCTGTCTGTATCATATCCACTAACAGTCTTGCAAGGTCATAGGTATAAGTCGGAGTTCCTATCTGATCTGAAACCACTCTTACCTCATCATGACTTCTTCCAACGCTAAGCATGGTTTTAATAAAATTCTTTCCATTAAGTCCAAACACCCATGCTATACGTACTATAAAATACTTATCTAAGGTTTCGGATACAGCCTGTTCTCCTCGAAGCTTGGATTCACCATAAACACTCAGCGGCTTATAATCCTTGCAGTCAGCCTCCCACGGTTTTTCTCCTTGTCCGTCAAATACATAGTCAGTACTTATGTACATAATCTTTGCATCTATTTTCTTACATGCATCAGATATATTTTTTGTACCATCACCATTAATCATAAATACTTTGGCTTTGTTATTTTCATCTTCTGCTGCATCAACCGCAGTCCAAGCTGCACAGTGAATGACCGCATCAGGTTTGATATCCTCTATCACCTTTAAAACAGCTTCTTTATCGGTAATATCCAGTGAAACATAAGGCATATTTACAACCGGACTATCGTCCTGTATTCCAGAATAGCTTTCTGCCAGGTCGCTTCCGATAGCCTCTATCTTACGTTTGGCTAGCTCATTCATCACATCATGACCGAGCTGCCCTGCCACGCCTGTAACTAATATCTTCATAAGCACTCCCCTCTTATAAACTATGTGAAAAATAGCATTTTCCATATTGAATACTATCATTCTAATATCCACAGGTCAAGCTTTTTGTTTATATATGATTATAAAGATTCTTAAAGCTCAAGAGTATCTGCCGGAGCGGGGTTCTCATTTATTATCTGCTCAATGATTCTTCCGTCCTTCATGACAAAATTCTTCTTCATCATGGCAGGAATCGCCTGATTATGCGTAACCATAAGAATAGTCGTTCCAAACTCTGCATTAATCTTTTCCAATAAAACAAGTGTTTCCTTGGCTGTTGCCGAGTCCAAAGCTCCTGTCGGTTCGTCACAAAGAAGGAGTTTGGGATTTTTTATTAATGCTCTTGCAATCGCAACCCTCTGTTGCTGTCCTCCGGAAAGCTGACCCGGATATTTTTTTTCTAGATTTTTTAAGTTAAGTGATTCAATTAATTTTCCGTAATCCATCGGCTGATCTGTAAGTTTTTCACCTGTTCTGATATTATCACGAACATTCAGATTTGTAAGCAAGTTATAAAACTGAAAGATATATCCGATATTATCACGTCTGAATTTAGTTAAATCTTTTTTAGACAAACCTTTAATTGAATTTCCGTCTACTCTTATATCTCCCTCATCAATAACCTCTAAAGCACCTATACAGTTAAGAAGTGTTGATTTTCCACCACCTGAGGATCCGATAATTGAAGCCATATCTCCTCTATCCAATGAACAGCTTGCTCCTTTGAGAACTTGCTGTTTTCCTTCACCTTTTCCATAACTTTTTTTCACATCTATTACTTCAAGATACATAGCGTTTTCCTCACTCTCAATATTCTAATTCAACAATTTTAGATTTTCTTATATTCTCTAATCGTCTTATAAACCTTATTCTCTGCTTCTTAAATAATATAAACTGTTAGTGTTTATTATCCTTATCAATCCCGGAATCGCAGATAGTCCTATAATAATAACTACAATCGCAAAATTGATTAGATACTCTGACATATGATAATCAATCATTAGTCCGATAGGGGTCGAAGCAACAAACTCAGGCATCATTAGTTTTGAAAAATAATATCCAGCCGGAAGACAAACCGCCGCCGAAATTATTGAGAAAACAATCAACTTTCCAATAAATTCAAGTGTAAGTTCTATCCCGCTATATCCAAAGGCATACAGAACTGCTCCCTCGTCAATGATTTGCTTTTCCTTACTATCTTCCAACTGCTCAGACGTCTGAAACTGACCGTCTTCAATATTTGACACACGAGCAATCTCCTTATATGCAGTATCATAGGAATATGTAATCCCAGCCGTAGCAGAGGCAAGATACATTCCTACCGTTACAAAGAGTGTTAAAAGTATATATGTACCAAAATTTTTTCTGATGCTTTCAGGAATTGATTTCATGAGTAGCATTAACATCTGTAAACACCGCCTTTCAAAAGTTGAATATATTTTAAATAGTTAAAATAGTAAAAGTGGCCGCAAAAGCGGCCACTCCACGATCAACTTATAAAAGTTGTTTACTTTAGTTTGTGATAGTCTTCTCTGTCTCTTTATCGAAAACATGAATCTTAGAAGTATCGAAAGCGATAGGTACTGTGTCACCGGGACGAGCTGTAGTACGTGGATTAACACGAACTGTAATATCATGATTCTCAACACTGAAGTAAAGGAATACTTCTGCACCAAGCATTTCGTAAACTCTTACAGTTCCTTCAACTACATTGTCTTCACCTGTACTTACATAGATTTCCTCATCTTTAATATCTTCAGGACGAATACCTAAAACAACTTCCTTACCAACATATCCGCCTTCTACTACCTTCTCTGCCTTGTACTCAGGAAGAGTAATAGAATAAGAACCAAATACAAGCTTAACATCTCCGCCATCATTGATAACCTGAGCATCGAGGAAGTTCATCTGAGGTGATCCGATGAAACCGGCTACGAAGAGGTTATTTGGCTTTGTATAAAGATCGATAGGTGTAGCAACCTGCTGCATAACACCATCCTTCATAACTACGATACGAGTACCGAGTGTAAGAGCTTCTGTCTGGTCATGTGTAACGTAGATGATAGTAGACTCAAGTCTCTGATGAAGCTTTGAAATCTCTATACGCATCTGTACACGAAGCTTAGCATCAAGGTTTGAAAGAGGCTCATCCATAAGGAATACCTTAGGATTACGAACGATTGCACGACCCATGGCAACACGCTGTCTCTGTCCACCGGAAAGAGCCTTGGGCTTACGATCGAGGAGGTTCT
>JAEEJA010000035.1 GCA_016281605.1 Lachnospiraceae bacterium | reverse complement strand
TACCAATGTAGACTTAAAAATCAGGTACATATTTGTAAAATCAGTCGCAAGCTTTGTAAAAGGCGAAGGACTCAAATACAAGGTCAAGTTTTTATTCTTCACTTTGCTTAATTCTGAAGATAAAAAAGATGTTCCAGATGATGAAGATGGAATTGATGTGATGGACCTTGATCCAAACGATGATTTTTCCGAAAGTGGTTTCTTTGATGAACCGGCTAATGTGGTTTCTAATGAACCGGCTAATGCGGTTTCTGATGAACCGGCTAATGTAGTTTCTAGTGAAGCTTCTGATGAGGCTTCAAATGAAGCTGATAGTTCTTCTGTATCAGAAGCAAGCGAAGTAGCTGTTTTAGATACATTTACCTCTGTCACTGAATCAGAAGGCTTTAGTGAATTAACGAAGAAAGAACAGAAAAAGCTTCTAAAGGCTGAAAAGAAACGTTTAAAAGCTGAAAAGAAACGACTAAAGGAAGAAAAAAAGCAAGCCAAGGGTGATGAGTCTGTACTAGATAAGATAGATGAGAAGCTCGAAAAAATAGGCATTAAAATGGACGAGCTATCTCAGAAGTACGATAAAATAGTAAAGAAAATCGATCATGTAGAACAATTTCTCGAAAAACCTTTTGTTCAAAAAACCTTTAAACGAGTTTTAAAAATAATAAAAAGATTATTTGGTACTATAAAGCCTAAAAAGAGCAAAGGATATCTAAGGTTTGGACTTAGCTCAGCTGCCAGTACCGGTGAAATGCTCGGAAGACTGGCAAGGATATATCCACTTTACGGAAGATGGCTTGAAATAGAACCTGATTTTTATCACAAGGTTATAGAAGGAAATGTAGATATAAAGGGAAGGATATACATATTCAGGATAGTAGGTCCGGCTCTAAGACTTTTAATAAGTCGTGATTTCTGGCGAACATATAAGCTCGCTAAAAAGATATAAACAATATGGAGGTTAATATATATGGCTAACGGAAATGAATTCAATGCAACTGTAGGTTCTTTATTCAGAGGAATGGACGCATTTCTCACTTCTAAGTCTGTAGTGGGAGATCCTATAAGTATTGGCGATACAACAATAATACCACTATGCGATGTAAACTTCTCAGTTGGAGCAGGTGCATTTGGCGGAAAAAGAAGTGAAGCAACTTCAGGTGGAATGGGAGGAAAGCTTTCTCCATCAGCTATTATTGTTATCAAGGATGGTTATTCACAGATAATAAATGTAAATGCAGAAAAAGGCAGTCTTGCAAAGGTAATAGAGATGATTCCTGAGGCTGCTGATAAGCTTAAGCAGGTCTTAAATCGTAAGCAGGTTACTGATGAAGAGATGGAACAGATAGAGGAATATGCTGAAGGTCTTGAAGATACTGAGGTATAAAAAAAGTCCCCATCAGGAGACCTAAGTTTATAACATATTGCCGGCGGCGGGGGTCGAACCCGCACGGTGTTGCCACCAACAGATTTTGAGTCTGCCTTGTCTGCCAATTCCAACACGCCGGCTGAACAAAAATGATATTATCATAACGTAAGTTTTGTGTCAACAAAGGAGGAAAACATGATGAAAAAACATTTTTGTATGATAACTATTTTAGCGGCTTTACTTATTGCTATTACATTTAGCGGATCTGATTCATATGCCAAGACCCCAGATGGTACCTGGATCAGTAGAAGCGGTTTATGGTGGTTCAGATATTCAAATAATGAATATGCTAAAAACGAATACATAGATGGTTATTGGATGGATAGAGACGGACTTTATAATTCTGCATGGAATGGTTCATGGGCAAGTGATACTAATGGCTGGTGGTTCCAGTCAGGAAGCTGGTATCCATCTAATCAATGGCTTAAGATAGACGGCTCATGGTATTACTTTAAGGCTGATGGTTATATGGCATCAGGTGAGTGGGCAGGAGATTACTATCTTTCAAAGGATGGCACTCTTGCGACAGAAAAGTGGATCGGTAAGTATTATGTAGGAAGTGATGGAGCATGGGTAAGTGATAAAGAATATCCTGAAGACTTCACAGCTGCTGTTAACAGTGCTAAGGTCAGCACAAAAGACGGACAGAGCTATGATATGGGTAAATTCTTAAGCTATTTTGGTTTCCAGGGTACTCAGGGTGGATATGTTAAGGGTAATATGTGTATCAATCCTATTGACTTTGAAAATCCAAAGATAGTCGAGCTTAAGCTGGATAATAATTCTTACAAGATAAACGCTGCATCTAACGGTGAGTACGCATTCGGAAAGTATTCACTTACAACAAATGATATGATGAATATCTATAACTTCATCACTAACAAGGATACAGATAATCTCGAGGTTCAAAATAATCCTCATAAGCCAACAACCTAAATGATTTTTAGAAATAAAATGTCTCAAATACGGAGGTCGATATGAAAATACTTGTTACCGGTGGAACCGGCTATATAGGCTCACATACAGTAGTTGAGCTGATCAAAGCCGGTCATGAAGTTGTTATATTTGATAACCTATACAATTCAAAAGAAGTAACTCTTGATTATATAAAAGAGATTACAGGAATCAGACCAAAGTTTTATAAGGCCGATATGCTTTGTCCTGAAGAGATGGAGCCGATTTTTAAGGAGAACACCTTTGATGCTGTCATACATTTTGCAGGACTTAAGGCTGTAGGAGAGTCAGTACAGCTTCCACTTAAGTACTATGAGAACAACATCTCAGGAACTATCAATCTGTGTAAACTGATGGATAAGTATAACTGCAAGAAGATTATCTTTTCTTCTTCAGCAACAGTTTATGGTTCACCGAAGAGCTGTCCTATCACGGAAGACTTTCCATTATCAACAACGAATCCATACGGAACTACAAAGCTTTATCTGGAAAGGATACTTAGCGACCTGACAGTTCCGGATCCGGATTGGAAGGTAATACTTCTCAG
>JAEEJA010000034.1 GCA_016281605.1 Lachnospiraceae bacterium | reverse complement strand
GATTCACCTGCTTCATCACTTACAAGTTATACCAAGTCACTTAATAAAGAATATATGTCACTTCAGATGTCTCTTCTTACTGACTATGCCGTTGCAACTGAGGCAGTTGGTAAGGGACAGTACAGACTTTATAATGATAATACTGAATTAGCTAAGATAAATGAAGATAATTATTCAAAATCAGGTCGTAACAAAGCAGGTGAGAAAAAGACTAATATGTTTGATACTATATTAGATAGATCCAAGCTTGCAAATTCAGTTACAGTAGCTGACGGAACACTAAATGATGGAACATCTGTTAAATTTGGTATATGGGTTTCAGATTCGGATATTACTTATGACGGTACAATCGGAGGAGAAGTAGTTGATTGTGGTATAATTGTAACTCAGAAGAATGTTAAGCTTAAGCAAAGCTTTAATGGTCTTATAATTGCTGGTGAAGATATTATTATCGAGAGTGATGGAATAAGTGTTAATGCAAACTCCGATGCCATAGATGTTGCTCTTAACTGGGATGCTTCTCAGGACAGTCCGGTAGTTTATGAAGCATTTAATGAATACTTTAGAGCTTCAGTAGATGCCAGCATAAAGTCAGGAGATGAAGCTAATAAGGGTAATGTACAAACTCTTAACTGGGTTAAGAATGGTCTTGATAAATAATCATTTAAGGAGGTTAAAGCATGAAATTTCGTAATAATAAAAGCGGTTTTTCTTTTATTGAACTAATTATAGTTCTTGCGATAATGGGATTACTTGCTTCAGCTATAGTTGCAAATGTTGTTATACTCGGTCAACAGAATGCTAAGAAGGTTGCTTATGCCATAAATGATAAATTAAACAATCTTCAAACCGATAACATAACCAAGCGCGGTGATGAATATATGTATATATATCGTGATTACAAAACCAAGGATATAATATATGTTATGTGGACTATGAAGGAATCGGAAGTTCAGGATCCTTCAGGCAGTGTAAAAAGAAAAAGAGTACCCAGAACACTAGAAAAAAGAAGAAATGGATATTCTCAATTTTATGAGCTTTGTCAGGAAGCTTATCAAGCATCAAGATCTCTTTCTAATGATGATGTTAAGATCTATGTAAGTAAGGGCGGAACTAAGACTGAGCTTAAGGATGGCATGATTAAGATTAAGTTTGACAGAACTACAGGTGCATTTACATGTAGAAAGATGGTTGCCAATAAATCCGAGAATGTAGATGACGAATCAGCAGCAATAGTTGACTTTGATCAGATTATTATTGATGGTAGAACAGATTATGCTATTAAGTTAGTTGGGGCAACAGGTAAACGAACAGTGGAATTAGTTTAATTGGAGGTGATTTAATTGATTATAAAAGATAAAAGAGGTTTTACTCTGGTTGAATTAATGATTGCTATGGCTATGTTTGCTGTTGTTTCCAGTGCTATTCTCGTATTTATGGTTACAGGATCGAGAAACTACAGAAGGAATAAAATATCCAGTGATATACAGAAGGATGCACAGCTTGCTATTATGCAGCTTACAACGTTGGTCCAGGAATCAATGGAGGTTGAGAAGGATGGAGATAATATTATATTCTATTCTCCTAAAACCCAGTCTCAGATTTTAGATGATTTAACAGCGGCTTCTCTGCCTACAACTACTCCTTATCCTACTGATTACAGGTATGGTGAAGAGTATGCGGTTATGAAAAAGGTTGTTGTTTACTCCAGTAGTAAAAAAGCATTGTACTATGATGAATTTTCCAATAAGTCACATGCTGTAACCGGTATCTCGGGAGATGATAGTAAGCTTATGGCTGAAAATGTTGATACTTTTTCAGTAGATGTGTCCAAGGTTGACTCCAGTGGACTTGTAGTTATAGACTTTAGGATTAAGAAGGAAGGTCAATCCTTTGGTGATAAGTTTACTGTAAAGCTTAGAAATGCTTCTAAGAATGTATATGCTTCAGTTAGTCCTTCGGCTTCAGCAACTCCGGAGCCTACGACTACACCATAATATATAGGTTATATAGTATAAAAAGAAAATCCTTATAAATTATAAAATATTTATAAAATATTTATAAAAAAATCTTGCAAATTATAAATTTAAGTTTTATAATAAAAGCAGTTGTTGGTTAAAGTGCGTTTATTTTCGTTTGATTTGACCGATTTGTAATGTATAAATAATAGTTAAGTTAAGACAAGGAGGCTTAAACTATGTATAGAAAAGCAAGAGCTGTTAAGGCAAAGAAGCATAATCGTATAGTGCTTGCATTGGCTATAGTAGCTGTTATGATTATTTCTTTTGCTGCGTATTATGTTCATCATATCTTTTCTTCAAAAGCAGATCCTTATGTAACCAGGGGTGTTGTTAATGATCTGTCACAGTTTAAGAAGGATATGACTAAGGATACTAATACCAATACATGGGTTAGAAATAATTCCTATGAATCTACATTAGGTTCAGCTGATAATCCATTTGTTGTTTTGGAAATTGTTCCTACTTCTCGTTATTCTTATTTTGGTTATATGATTGACGGATGCCAGCCTATGGATATGGGTAAGCTTTGGCTTCAGAATACTCCTGATAAGATGAATAATGGAAATCCATGGCAGTCCCTTGCTAATATTGGTAATGAGTATGCCAATATTGATAAGTGCTTCGTGGATGAGCATGAGTATGAGGCTGCTAATTACGATGGTAAGACCAGTAATCTTGTTAATGCTCAGTATTATACAAAAAATTGGAATTTGGTTGACAAAAATATCAGTGCCATAGGTTACTATGAGTATGTAGGAGAGAATCAGGGATGTTTTAACTGCACAGGTTTTACAGCAGATAATTCTAAAACATTCTCTGATGATACCATATATCGTCCTACATTTGAGAAGGTAGCCATGGGTTCAGGCTCATTTATATGGGTAACAACTCAAACTGATACTACAGAGATTCCTGCAAATATCGTAAAAAGAGTTAAAACTTACAGAAACTACAATAAGACTGCTTCAAGTGAAACCGGAAGCATTAATTGGGCACTTGGTGACAGAGAGTATACATATAGAACAGCTACTCAGTGTTATGAATCTACCAATTATGTTAAAAAGCTTGTTTGTCTTAATGACTTCTTTACTAGTTGTCTTCAGATATTTGGTAAGAAGCAGATAGAGGATTACTCTATAGTTTATAAGTGTGTAGAGCCTTGGGAATTAAATGAGAATTCTGAGTGGGTAGACAAGGCTGACCTTATTTATCTTCATAATGCAGATGAGACAGGTTACAATGGTTCTGAAGGAAATAACCTTGTACAGTCTGTTAAGAAATTTATTGATGCCGGAAAAATCGATGCCGATATTCTTAGGGTAGATTATAGCAGATCTCGTACATATGCAGGTATTCGCTTTGGTAAGGGTGATAAGGGAACTAATATGTATGGCTATGCTTATGATTATACAACTAAGCAGAATGATATAACCTTCGATGTTGCCAGAAGAATGTTTATGAAGTGTAATTCACTTGGATTGTATGATGGTAACTATGCACCTGTTATAATGAATGCGACACTTGTTCAGGCTGGTGGACAGGGTTATGATTCTAAGTCTGTGACAGGACGTTATCTTGATTACAGCACTATGGATGAAACTCTTGTTACTCCTGTAACAGAAGGTAAGTATACATCGACAGGTTACAATAATAATATTTATAAATTCTGTCTTATGGAAGGTCTTATGGATCAGGAGAATTTTTATAACTTCTTCTTTAATAATCCAAGAGCTTCAACAGGTACACCTGTAATTCAGATGGATAGCGCCGGAAATGGTCTTTGTACATCACATCAGGCTACAAGTGATGATGCTGCTTTATATTGGAGTATGGATACATTTATGCCATATAATTATAATATAGGCGGATGGGGTGGAACATCAAACGGATTCTGGTGGAAGCAGGCTGATGGAAGCTCTGTATATACTGACTCTACAGGTACATACTTAAATGGTAAAAAAGTAAGTGATTTTTCAACAGCAGATGTTAACTTTGCTAAGGATTATAAGTTCTTTGGTGCTACAAGCGAGTGGGGTTCATTTGGGTTTGCTTTAAGTGGTCAGATGAGCGGAAACGTAGGTGTCCTTGGAACAGCTTTCTTCTATAATTCCAACAATGTTGTGACAACTATATTTGGAGATGAGTATATAACATCTGATTCAACCAATGTTGGTATTAGTGATGTTAATAATTGGTTTAAGTCTGATGATTCAGAGGGTACAAGTTATGATCCTTCTTCAGGTAGTATTTCTATAGCACGTCTTATAGAGTATCTTCTTAAGTATAAGAGAAATACAGGTAATAACGAGGATGATCCAACTAAGGACGTAACGCTTGATATCTTAGAGATTGAGCCATGTAATGATTTCTCACTTAATGAGACTTTCGTTAGAGCTTACTTACCAAAGTCAACATATAAGGGTGAGTTTAAGTTTAATTATATGACTACCATGGAGTTTAATACTCTTCGTGACGATCTTGAGACTAAGTATGACATAATCTACATTGGTGCTAACATAGGTAAGTATAATGTTAAGGATGATGCTATTCAGTTTATGTCAAATATTCTTTCATCTAAGAATTACAGATATATTCACTTAGGTGATACATATGGTGATTTTGTTTCTTCAGGTAATGATATAACCAGTAATATGCAGAAGAAGCTTATTACATATGCTAGAAATAATTATAAATTCTTAACCCTTAATGAAAACCTTGTTACAAATTATAAGAACTGGGTTGATCCTAAGGCTAGAATGTACACTTTCTTAAATAATTACGGAACCAAGAATAATACAACATGGTATGACTATAGAAAAGATGTTAATATTAATCGTATAGCGCTATTTGCTGACGATCCTATAACTATTGATAAGAAACCATCTGCTTATACAACAGATGAGGATGGTAAGCCACAGGAATTTACAAATAAGACTCTTCAGTTTGAGTTTACCGTAAATAAACCTAAGGTAACTGCAGCAGCAGATCCTAAGTACACAGTTAAGCTTTACCTCGATAAGAACTATAATGGTATTATTGAAAATTCATCCGATGCTTCAGAGCTTATATATAACTCCGGAGATTCTACATCAGCAGGTTCTACTTCTGGAATTAAGATAAGTGGATACACAGAGGATGAGAGTGGAGCATATACATTTGGAGTTAATGATATAGGTATACTTAAGTTTGACCTTAGCAGTATAAGTAATTCTATTAAGTTAGGTGTTGTTAAGTGGAGACTTGAGTTTACAGGTATAAGTGGCGAATCTTATACAAGAGAAGGAGATTTCTATATCGGAAAAACTCTTTATAATGAGATTCATGTGGATGAGCAGATAGAAGATAATGAAATTAAGGTTCTTCAGATTGTAACAAAATCTGACCAGGATAACGGATGGACACTCGAATCATCGTTAACAAATAAGAAGGGTATCTTCTATGAGAAGACACTTAACTCTGATGTATTTACATCAAAGTATGATAAATTAACTGTTAAATCAATTTCAATTGATGAATTTGTAGATTCATTCCTTGCTTCTAAGCCTGACAGCAATAATAGTTCGGCAGGGTACAAATCATACTATATTAACTTTGACAGAGATGAGGATGAAACAGAAGAAAACTTCTTCTGTCCAAATGATTGGGATATAGTTAATAATAACGAAAAGTATGATATGGTTGTATTCTCTGCACCTGTTAAGGATGTTTTTGGTTCATCATACAAAAACCAGAGTGCCGTAGCTTATCTTGCATATCTTTCACAGAAGGGTGCAAGTATAGTTTATACCGGAGATGTATTTGACGGTGTTAATTCAATTACTGATGAAACTGAGATTGATGAGTTGAAACTTATTAAGGACTGCTTAGGTCAGAGTAGATTTACAGATGAGTCAGCTCTTAACAGAGATTCAGTTGTATCAGGCACCAAAACATATGACAGAAGTTTGGAAAATGAGCATACATACTACAATATAGTTGAAGCAGGTGGAAATGCTGATACCGGAAAAGGAATGTACTCTGATAGCAATTGGAAGTACACAAATGGAACTAAGTTTATATATGAAACTTCTATCAATCAGAAAGCAGGACAGATCTCAAGAACTAATATAGGTGGAATCACATCGTTCCCTTATAAGGTTGATAAGAATGTGAAGGTTTCCGGTGTTGCAGCGCAGGAATTCCAGTTAAATCTTATCCCATCAAGCGCTACTGTCTGGTATTGCCTTGCAGGTGATTATTACAGTGAAAATGCTGTTAATACAAAGAGCGATAAAGTAGATGATAACTTCTACGATGTAAAGGTTACAAGTACAGATTGGACACACTCTACCTATGGTATATCACCTAATGATGGTATGAACAACTATTATCTGTATACATATGGAAATACTATTTTCTCAGGTATTTCATTAAGAACATCTGTATCCGAAGGAGAAGTTGAACTCTTTGTAAATACCTTGGTTGCATCTAAGGCAGCTAAGTATGCAGAGCCATCAGTTGAAGTAACTGATAAAGAAGATATAAATCCTGAAGCTTCAGGTGCTTCTAAGTTAACACGTATTGATTCAGTTAGTGCTTCTACAGTAACAGATGCTTCAAGTATCAATGCTTATCAGCTTGATGCAGGTAATGTTGTTAAGAAGGCTAAGAAGAGAGATACTATTAATTACAGAGCTTACATAAAGGGACAGAAGGAAGATAACTTTATCTATAGTGTTCCGGGTAAGACAACATACAGTGAAGAGGTTACAGATGCTGATAACGAGCAGGAAGAAGTAAGTCAGACTGCTACTCCTGAGCCGACCGAAACTCCGGAGCCTACCCAAAAGCCTACACCGACTCCTACACCGGAGCCTACGGATGCACCTACTGTAATATATACTAATGCAGAAGGCAATAATTATTACAGATTCTGCGTAGGTTCTCACAGAAAAGGCGTTGAAGGTTATGGTGTCAATGTTAATGGTTGGGAGGTCCCTGGAACTGATGAATATAATCCTACCCCTGTAGAACTTAGTAATAATCCTATAGCTGACGCTAAGAATACTGATTATCTATTGATAAAATTGACAAATG
>JAEEJA010000033.1 GCA_016281605.1 Lachnospiraceae bacterium | reverse complement strand
TTTTCAGTAACAAAAGGGCGTACTGCATCATGAGTAATAATAACCGTATCAGAGTCTAAAAATCCTTCTTTTTCCAGATATCTGATAGCATTCATAATGGTTTCGTTACGACTGTCTCCTCCGGAAAGTACTTTCACTTTTTCTCTAAAAAAAGGATCCAGATAATCATCTAAGAGTTTCTCTGTCATATCCACTCTGTCAGAAGGTACCAGAATAAAGTTTTTATCTATTTCATTTACCATGCAAAACTTCTCTGTAGTATGAACAAGTATGGGCTTATCACCAAGCATCAGATATTGCTTAGGGATCTCTCCACCCATGCGGCTGCCACTTCCACCCGCTACAATTATACCATAGTACATCTATATCTCCTTATACTCGTGCTTTGCATGCGCTGTCAGGCTTTTTGATTTATGTAATTAACAAGTCCCTGAGACTCGATTATCTTTTGCATAAACGGTGGGAAAGCCTGTCCCTGATAGGTCTTTCCTGTGGTCTTATTAGTTATAAGACCGCTGTCAAAATCTATCTCGACGGTATCTCCGGCGTTGATTTCCTTTGCTGCCTCACTGCACTCTATGATTGGTAAACCAATATTTATTGCATTTCTATAAAAAATTCTTGCAAATGTTTCGGCTATTACACATGAAACTCCGGATGCTTTAATAGCAATCGGAGCATGCTCTCTCGAAGAACCACACCCAAAATTTTTGTTGGCAACTATTATATCTCCATCTTTAACATTATTTACAAAATCCTTATCTATATCCTCCATGCAGTGCTTAGCAAGCTCTTCACCTGTTGTTGCATTTAAGTATCTTGCAGGGATTATTACGTCTGTATCTACATTATCTCCATATTTAAAAACACTTCCACATGCGTTCATATATCTTACCTTCTTTCTTTTTATTAAGACTATCTTATCAAGACTCACTCGTAGCTTAAACTACGACTATCTTAAACTTCCTCCGGATTAGCTATATAACCCTTTATGGCACTTGCAGCCGCTACAGCCGGACTAGCAAGGTAAATTTCTGAGTCAATTGCGCCCATACGTCCTACAAAGTTTCTGTTTGTGGTTGATACACACCTTTCCTTAGATGCCATAACTCCCATGTGACCACCAAGACAAGGTCCGCAGGTTGGTGCACTTACGATAGCTCCCGCAAGTACAAAATCTTTTATAAGACCCTCTTCCATAGCCTGAAGATAAATCTTTTGAGTAGCAGGGATTACGATAACTCTAACACCCTTAGCTACATGCTTTCCCTTAAGGATATTAGCAGCTATTCTAAGGTCAGATATACGACCGTTTGTACAAGAGCCGATTACTACCTGATCAATCTTTATATCTGAAATTTCATCTATTGTTTTTGTATTCTCAGGAAGATGTGGAAATGCTACTGTCGGTCTTATGCTTGAAAGATCGATATCATAAACCTCGTCATACTCTGCATCCTCATCAGCCTCGTAAGCTTTGTACTCCTTAGTTGAGTGCTCTTTCATGTACTCTATGGTCTGCTCGTCTACCGGGAAAATACCATTCTTAGCACCTGCCTCGATAGCCATATTGGCAATAGTAAATCTGTCATCCATGCTAAGAGCTTTAACACCCGCTCCTGCAAACTCCATAGACTTGTAAAGTGCTCCGTCAACACCGATCATACCGATTATATGAAGGATAACATCCTTTCCGCTTACATGTTTTTGTAACTCGCCGGAAAGATTGAATTTTATGGCTGATGGCACCTTAAACCAAGCCTCTCCCGTAGCCATACCTGCAGCCATATCTGTACTTCCCACACCTGTTGAAAATGCGCCGAGAGCACCGTAGGTACATGTGTGTGAATCAGCACCTATTACAGTATCCCCTGCAACTACAAGTCCTTTTTCAGGAAGGAGGGCATGCTCTATACCAACCTCTCCGATTTCAAAGTAATTTTCCACACCCTGCTCAAGTGCAAATTCACGCATATATTTGCAGTTTTCTGCTGATTTTATATCCTTATTAGGAGTAAAATGATCCGGTACAAGCGCAACTTTGCTCTTATCAAATACTTCTTTTTTGTTAAATTTCTTCATCTCATTGATTGCAACAGGACCTGTAATATCATTTGCAAGAACCATATCTAACTTTGCTTCAATAAGCTGTCCTGCTTTAACCTCCGGCAGTCCTGCATGTGCTGCCAGAATCTTTTGTGTCATAGTCATACCCATGTTAAAATCCCTCCATGTGTTTATTATTATAAAACTATTTTAGCTAAAGAAACCTCTGTTTACTGCATTCGAGATAGCCTGAATACTTGCCTTTATGATATCATCATTCTTTCCGATACCCCATATAAGCTTCTCATTACCGTCTTTTGCAATTGCCACATAGGCAAGAGCCTGTGAAGATGATTTCTTAGACAATGACTGCTCAGAATACTCTTCAACTGTATAAGTTATGTTAAAATACTTCTTTATAGCGTTACTTACTGCATCCAGACGTCCATTTCCCTTGGCTTCAACAACTTCTACCTTGCCGTCTTTCTCAATCTTTATACTAACCTCTGCTATAATTCCGTCTTCCTGCTTAAAGTGACACTCCGGTATACTAAATGACTTCTCTGCATTCAGATATGTATCATAAAAGATTTCCTTAATATCTGCCGGTGAAAGCTCAGCATGATTTTTATCGGATACCCCCTTCATCAGATAACCTACCTCTTCACGCATGTTGTCAGGGATAGTTATACCGTAGTTCTGCTTAAGAACATAGTTTACACCGCCTCGTCCTGACTGTGAATTAATTCGGATAACATCAGAATCATAGGTACGCCCCACATCCTTAGGATCTATAGGAAGATACGGAACCATCCACTTATTTCCGCTTTTTCCTTCATCCATGAAAGCCATTCCTTTAGCTATAGCATCCTGATGAGAGCCTGAAAATGCCGTGAATACCAGGTCTCCTGCATACGGCTGACGCATACTAACCTGCATACGTGTAAGGCGCTCATAGGTATTATATATAGTCTGCATATCGGAAAAGTCAAGCTTTGGATCAATTCCATATGCAAAAAGGTTCATAGCTGTTGTAAGTATATCAAGATTACCTGTTCTCTCACCGTTACCAAAGAGTGTTCCTTCGATTCTGTCTGCACCTGCCAGTACTCCAAGCTCTGCACAGGCAACGCCACACCCACGGTCATTGTGAGGATGAAGGGATATCACCACATTTTCCCTATACTTAATGTGCTTGCACATATACTCTATCTGACTTGCAAATATATGTGGCATAGCTGTCTCAACTGTTGACGGAAGATTGATAATAGGCTTTTTATCGGCTGTTGGCTGCCATACATCCAGAACAGCATTACAAACCTCAAGTGCATACTCAATCTCTGTATTGTGGAAGCTCTCAGGGCTGTACTCAAAGCGAATGTTTCCGCCTTCTTTCTCAGCAAGTTCCTTAAGAAGCTTAGCTCCGTCAACCGCAATCTGCTTAACCTCATCCTTGGATTTTTTAAATACCTGTTCTCTCTGTTCAACAGAAGTAGAATTATATACATGAACTATAGCATTCGGAGCGCCCTGAACAGCTTCGAAAGTCTTTCTGATAATGTGCTCTCTAGCCTGAGTAAGAACCTGAAGAGTTACATCATCCGGTATGAGATTTCTCTCTATAAGCTCACGGCAAAATCTAAACTCTGTATCACTTGCAGCAGGGAAACCAACTTCGATTTCCTTGAATCCAATCTTTACCAGAAGCTTAAAAAACTCAATCTTCTCCTCAAGACTCATAGGCTCTATAAGTGCCTGATTACCATCCCTTAAATCCACACTGCACCAAACCGGAACCTTGTCGATGTAATCCTTTTTTGTCCAGTCAAATGAACTTTCCGGCGGAAGAAAATAACTTCTCGTATACTTTTCAAATCCTTTCATAATGACCTCCATACCTTTCATCTGTAAATTTATCGATTATTTGGTTACTATTCACAGCCGAAATGTGCATATACTGCACATTTACGGCGTGACATACTCGGATTTTCATGGGTTGGGCCCATCGCGAAGCGATTCTGAATGGCAAAACCCGTTACTTTCACAGGCGGAACGACTGTGAATAGTAGCATTATTTGTTGTAACCTCGGTAAGAGTGCTTGACAGCACATGGGTATAATATATCTTCCTTACAGCAGTTCTTTTCAAGCAAGTCAGGAAGAAAAAAACGCCTCTGTTATATCAACAGAGACGTATAATATACGCGGTACCACTCTACTTCATGGAAATTCCATGCACTCATCCGATGCTGAAAAAACATCTGTCCCCTGTAACGTAGGGCTTACGGATGCACCTACTAATAATTTCAGCGCACCGGCTCAAAGGTGAGTTCACCGCAAAGCTTCGACTGCCTTCCACCAACCGGCAGCTCTCTATAACCCGCTCCTACGACTACTACTCCTCGTCTCAGCTTTTGTCTATTAATTAAACTAACACATTTTTTTATATTTGTAAAGTATTTTTATAAAAGAAGGCAGTTCCTTTCTGTATCTTAAAGTCCAAATATCAGATAAAAGAGTCTTTCTTTATATGTGATGCTGTCACCTTCTTTAAGCTTACTCCACTTATTATAATCATACTTAAGCTCTTTTTCTTTGGCTCTTTTCCTCTTAATCTTCAGATAATAGCTCTCTGTATGTTCTCCTTCTCTCTGATACCCATATTCAGGGTTTCTTATCTTTTCAGGTTCACTAATAACCTTTTTCGGTAGAGTTCCCCACTTTGGCTCATGGTCATCGGCTGAAGTTTTTACGTGGGAAACCACCTTCCATCTGTCTATATCGTAATAATATCTGGTTGCATACACCGGCTCATCTCTGTACACAGGTGACTGATAGGTCTCTGTATATGTTTCTGTCTTGTACTTAGGCACGCTTCTGGTTTCAAACTGACCGTTCCC
>JAEEJA010000032.1 GCA_016281605.1 Lachnospiraceae bacterium | reverse complement strand
AATGTCTTTCATTTTGATTTCCTTTCCGGCTTTTAGCCAAAAAGGATTGGTTCCTGATCGGGGAGCCTATTACCGGTAACAGCGGAATGTTCTCCGCAATCCCATTTCACATGTTACGGTTTCATTATAATAAAGGGTTTTTCTTTTGTAAGCGGAAAGGTTTTTTTAAAAATTGTCAAAAAAGCCACCAGTGCAAACCTGCGCACTGATGGCTTTTTTTATTCCAGATTTTATACCTGTACCATACTCAACTTAAATCATCTATATTTTCTCTATGACATCAAATATGATTTTCTTGTATCTCTTATAAACAGAATTAAAATCTCTCGCAATCCTGACTTCATCATAACATGCAAAGACTTTTTTTAGAGAATCCTGCAAATTATATTGTATTCTACACTTCAGCTCATACATATCTGCAAAGCCTTTTTCTCTGTATAGTCCTCGTGATATTTTCTCCCTTACAAACATAGAATCTTTAATATACTCAAAATATGGATAATCCTTGCTTTCAATTTTTCTCATTACGGTTCTTGCTGTCTTACTGTTGTATTGCAAGTTATCAAGAATCAGCTCCCTATAAGCAACTTTTATATGTTGCAAATACTCCGCTGATAGCACTCTCCCCGTAATGGAATCCAATAGAGAAATCATATGTTGACAGTCTGTAAGGCTCTTCTTAAATCTATCTTTTCTCTCTCCTTCCCCCTCTAAAATATATTTCATTACCATGGATGTATCCATATCTGTTATATAACACGGCTCATATTTATACGCTTCGGGAACTCTTAAAGTATATCCCGGTTCTTTCATTTGAGAAATCAATGCCTCCATAACATTTCCATACTCTTCATATTCATTACGCAGTGTAAGATACATAAGGTACAGCGCAAATGAATAAAATATATTTTGCTTAGCTGCCTTATTCGATTTCGTGTTAAATTCCCCATTAAAATTACTTGAAGCCATTTCTATATCTTGTAAAATTGAAATCTTCTGTTCATGCTTTAAATCATCATTACTCATAATCTGATATAAAATAAATTGCATAATTATAAATTCAAAAACATCAATTTCCTCATAAACAAGATAATATGCCTCTTGAACATCATACTGAATAGGGGAAATTTTTCTTACTTCATTTAACCTATTGGATAAATTGTAGCAATATTCGGCTTTAAATCGCTCAAAACTCCTTGCTGCAACCACTTTGGGATTAGGTTCTTTTGTCCGTATGATATTCATATATTTGTTTTTTGCTTTATTGGAATCTATATTATAATGGGTACGATTATAATCAAAATCTCTTTGAAATGTATCTTTATAAAAGTATTCATCTCCTCGCTTTATCATTATCTTAATCAGTTCATCAAGTTCATCCTCTGCACTACCCTTTTTAAGATTTGATAGCAATTTATTGTTAGGAAGCACCTTCGTCTCTTCTGTCGAAAAATATTCTATCACATCCATTTTTCTTAATACTCTCTTATCCGTAGAGTTAAGCAAATCGAGAATAAACTCTATAAAAAACACGATTTCTTCTAACGTAAAGTGTTCTGTATCAAGAGCAAACGGAAACAACGGATCAATATTTTTAATAGATTCCACAACATTATTTACTCTTTTGTATATAGCATCTACAAACGTTTTATCGTCATATCCATGGCGTCCCGCTGATATACCGGAATCATATTTCTTTTTATTGCGCTCATAAATGCGTTTTGATACTTCATATTCCAAGCCAGCCATACCATCATACCTCCTCCTTAAAGCCCTTATATTCATATCGAATATACCGTCTTTAATCTTAACACACAAAATCCATTTATCCAAACATTGCTTTCAAGCCCGTAACAATTTTTTTAACCATCCCTGGCCGTTGCTTCCTGAAAATCGCTCTGATCTCAGATATATACGCATCCTCAGTCTCACCGAAAATGATATAATCCGCAGAAACATCGAATATCTGGCACAGCTTATAGAGGTTATCAAGGCTGAGCTTGGTATTGGCACACTCAATGTCTGAGTAAGCACTGGCACTGATCTCCATCTGCTGTGCGATATCCTTGGACTTGTAACCGCTTTCCTTCCTTAGATTAACGATACGTTCTGCGATAGCGTATCTATCATCACTACATAATGTCTTAATGTCTTTCATTTTGATTTCCTTTCCGGCTTATAGCCAAAAAGGATTGGTTCCTGATCAGGGAACCATTTACCGGTAAATGCGGTCAAACCGCAACCCTTGTGAATTAGTTACGAGAAAACTTTTCTTGTTTCCTCAATTATTCGCCTGTAAGTCCCTATCTGAATCCTCCCATACCGGCAAATAATTCAAGAAGCAAATATACTTATGTTACAATCGTATATCCATAGGAAGCAAAACTTAAATGCTCTCATGGTTATCCTTCCACACTGTCAGTGCTTGACATTAAAAAGCAGCTCATATCCTGATAGTTATCATACAACATTAGGCTTAAAAAAAGTGGTCTTCCCAAGGGTGGATATCATCAAAACTACCCCTGAGAGGGGCAATTTAAGTTATAGCTATAAAAAAACATAAAAAAAGAACCGAGCAAAAGAAAGCATGGTTCTAAATCCCCTATGTAAGCTAAATAGCTCATGTAAAAGAAATGCCTAAAGCAAGGCACAACTCTCCCATAGAAGAAATAATGCTTCCGTTTTGCCCGGTT
>JAEEJA010000031.1 GCA_016281605.1 Lachnospiraceae bacterium | reverse complement strand
ATAAGAAGGGTAAACTTATCCGTCAGGAACGTTATGCAGGTGCTATGCAGAGAAGTTTTTATGTAGGAGATGCAGTTAAGCAGGAAGATGTAAAGGCTAAGTTCGAAGATGGAGTTTTGAAATTATCAATTCCTAAGAATGAAGCAGAGAAACTTCCAGAAAAACAGTATATAGCTATTGAAGGATAATACATAATTTAAGGGATATCATTGTTACACATTAAGGTGTAACTGTGATATCCCTTATTTTTGTCCGGAAACGGAAAGTATAATTCCATTTATACTAACATTATAGATAGAGATGTTCCCCATAGCTTATGAAGAGAAGAGTAACACCAGTATTTGGAAATTTTTTGAGAGACAGAATTAATAGGAATATCACATATTATGATAACAATGACTTGATTAAAATAAATTTATTTTTTTTATCAAAATGCATAGACATATGGTTTTAAAAAGGGTTTCATTTACTTACATGAAAAAACGAAATACGTTTTATACGGGCTGTGTCGTAAGACATGGCTCTAATTTTTTTAAAAGGATTTTTCCTATCCGTTGCAAAATCGTTGCAAAAAATCGTGAACTCCAAAAAATATTTGAAATATTTATAGAAAAACCACAATATGTTCAATTTGGCAAATGATGAAAACACAACATACAGATGCTAATATAGAGTTTGAATGATGTGATTTTTTCAATCATGTCTGACACTAAAATTGGAATAAAAGATAAAGTGCCGAAACTATGGCACTCAGAAAGTGAAAAGCGCCTAGTCGCACAAATTGGATTAATGAAGAGTATTATTGTTTCACCTAATATTGTTATTTGTTATGCCGGAAACAATATAAATAAGGCGGCAGAACTATTGAGAAATGTTACAAATAGTTCGGGCAACCTGGAAGAGATTCTTAGCGTTGCTTTTAAAATCCATACTTCTTCTGAAGAAGACGCAATTGAGTTTATTATAGCTTAATGCGGTGAGAACACCAGGGAACTCATTTCAGTTAAGAACCAACAGGTCTTTAGAAATTGCAAAGTGGCATGGCTTGGATCGTGGGAGGCCTATAATGAATTCAAAAGGTTGGAAAGCCTGATTTCAGAAGATGATGTAAAGGGTAAAAAGTCTATAACACGTACAGATAATGGGGAATTTCTTGAAGAGGATCTCGATGAAGAATTGGTAAGAGCTTATAAAATTGAGGAATGTTTTTCTGAAGTAGTTAATTCTGGAATTGATCCAACAGTAGGGGGAATGGCTGTTAGAATAAGAGCAATGGAAGGTGAGAATATATTTCAGTACATGTCAGGAATGAATGCAATTGCAAGTAATTGGCCTCAAATAGTGAAACCAGGCGAAAGTATAATTTTCTACCAAGGTGCAGATAAAGGAAGTTATAGTTGTAATGTTTATCAATCCAGTCGAAACTTTTGTTGTTATGTGTACGAAGCTAATTGCGGGATAGTGTATACGGATGATGTAATCTATTCTAAGGATTTAGAGGGCATGAAATTTCCAAAGATTTATAGGATGGATAAGAAATCCTTTGATGATATTGCAGCACAGAACGGTGCGTACCCGTGTATTGAAATTGGTTAAATAATGTCTGGTGTAACTGAGACGAAAAAAGGGATTGTGGCAAGTGAATATTCTTGCGTCAGGAAACCATGCTTCCGAAAAGATGAAAAAATTACAGTAGAATACAAAACCTGCCAGTATGGTGTTCAGGAAGATGTGTATGAAACGGTATGTTCTTTTTCTAATAGATATGGCGGATATATTATTATGGGGGTAGAGGATGATGGCACTCCGATTGGTATTAACCGAAATATGATTAAGGATATGAAGAAGAACTTTGTAAATCAGCTCAATAATCCGGATAAGATGTCACCAACATTATATCTTTCAATAGAGGAACTTGAATATGAAGGAGTCCTGCTACTGTGGGTATATGTGCCACCGACATCTACAGTAGAAAAATGTGCAAATAGGATTTATGACAGGAATGAAGATGGTGATATGGATATTACAGATTCGCCGATTCAGTTGCAGAATATGTATAATAGAAAGAGCAATACTTATGCGGAACATAAGATATTTCCATACGTCACAACGCAAGATTTGCGAATGGACTTAATGGATAAAGTCAGAAATCTTGCAAAGAGCAAAAATCCAGATCATTCTTGGTTGGAGATGTCTGATGAGGAAATATTGAAGAGCGCAGGTCTATGGGAAAAAGATTTTTCATCAGGAATTCAAGTGCATTCCCGGCAAAGGTTATTATTGAAAAAGATTGTCTGAAAACAGAGAATTGGTGTATACCAAGACGCCATGGGAATATTATGAGTGACGAATTTACTCCATATCCGAAGAATCCATTGATTCAACAATTTTTCGCAAATATTGGCAGAACTGATACGATTGGTTCCGGTGTAAGAAATTTATATAAATATACGCCGATTTATTCTGATGGTGGTAAACCGGAATTGATTGAAGATGATGTGTTTAGAATAAACATACCTTTGGACAAGGTGGCCGCCCAAGAAGCGATAGAGCAGAAGTCTTTGTCCGAAAGAGAGCAAAAAATATATAATATGATTTGCGAAAATCTTCACTTGTCGGTTGAACAGGTAATGGCAGAACTTGATATTTCCAGAGCTACTGTTTTCAGAGATTATGCAAAAATCAAAAAGGTTACAGGGGCTGTGTATGATAAAAGTACTTCAACATGGACGTTGTAATTAAAAATATAACTTTTTTGCTCAGTCTCAAGTTAGTCTCAACATAGTCTCATGAGATCTGATACTGGATGAGACTGGATAAAGTGGCAGAAATGCGATAAAATCAGCATTTTCGAAAGAATAAAAGGAAATGAGTCTCAAGTTAGTCTCATTTGTAGATGAGACTACGTGAGACTTGAAAAAATTAATGAGACAATAAGGAATACTGAGTGATTCCTATTTTGGACTAACAGTCCAATGCAATAATTGTTTCCATAGTATATCATACAATCAAAAAGGTGGAGGATATCTTATGGGAACAAATTATTATCTGATGAGTAAAAGCAAGAAACTGATGGGAGAGTATTTTGCAGTTGAAACAGATTACGGCATTACAGATGAAGAATATGAAATTGTAGATGAACCATATCTGGGTTATCAGGTTCATCTTAATAAACTGAGTGCAGGATGGCGTCCGTTATTCCAAAAACATAAAACAATTAAGACGTTTAAGGAACTGGAAGAATTTTGCTTGAACAACAATAATGCCGTGGGTATTTATGATGAATATGGCAGGAAGTATTCCTGGCAGCAGTACTTTGACAGAGTGTATAGTCACAGCCAGCGTCAGCCGGAGCCATTTAAGTGGGTTTACGAGATAAATCCGTTTTTTAAGGATAGTAAACCAACATTGCACGTTGTACCCTGTACAGAGCAGGAGGCTGAGATACATATTCCGTTCTGCCATAGAATATATGAAGAAAAAGAAAAGCAGGCTCGTAAGCGTTTTAAAGTATATGAAAGATCTTGGTCTGGGGTGAAATACTGGGAAGATCCGGATTATCCATTTGATTGGACCGAAGGAGACTTTTGCTAAAGGAGCTGATTGTTTATGTATGAAAATATTGACATGAAGAAAACAGGACTCTTATTGAAAGTGACAATTGAGAAAGCCGGTTACACGGTTAAAGATATACAGAACATATTGCATCTGTCTTGTCCGCAACCGATTTATCGGTGGTTTAAGGGGAGCATTTTACCATCGGTTGATCACCTGTATGTATTGAGTAGATTGCTGAAGGTGCATATGGAAGATTTGCTTGTACCGCAACATGTGCATAGTGGTTTTATAGAAATACACACAGACTACATTGCAGATTCCAGAAGGCTATATGAATATGGGAAACGATTATGTTTAATGAAATCTGCGTAGCACCCAGCGAGGAAAATGATATGGCGCAATCTATGGATGATGACATTAAGAAAATGGTATGCATGATTATGGACATAAATGAAATGGCATATACTACTTACAAGCCAATAGTCGATGACATATGCACAAGAAAAGCACCTGAATCTGAAGTGGAACACTTGCTGGATTATATGGTGGGAATATGTAATGATGAAAGAATGCTTGAATTGTTCAAGCGGGTATGCAAGAGTTATATAGATATTTATCCGCAAATGATTATGTCGGAAATACGCACATGTAAAGAGATGTATGAAGAGTCGTAAGGGGTGGAAGAATTACGTATGAATTGAATAGAAGCAGCAAATGAAAAAACACAAAACGGAGATGAGGTTATGATATCAAAAAGTGATTGGAAGTTATTTAGGGAGAAACTACCGGAATGGCAGGAAAAATACATGGAGAAACTTGTTGGGGAGTATATTGTCTTTCTAAGCAAGGATGACAAGGCTGCATCGTATAAATTCTGGGAACT
Organism: Lachnospiraceae bacterium; assembly: GCA_016281605.1. Taxonomy (GTDB): domain Bacteria; phylum Bacillota; class Clostridia; order Lachnospirales; family Lachnospiraceae; genus JAEEJA01. The sequence continues at coordinate 1,118 of JAEEJA010000031.1, read as the reverse complement.
GGAAAAACGAATAAAGAAAGACAGGAAACATCCGGGCGTTATTATGGAACTGAATAAATCAGAAGCAACGTGGGATATTGTCACTCTGATCCGACATAAGGTGATATCGCCTGTTGATTTGTCCGACTTCAGTGAAGAATTGCAGCAGGATGTACAAAGAACACTTGAAATGCATAGGGGATAAGTATGGAGATTGGAGTAACGAAAATTGTTAAAGACAGAATTAAAACAACACAGATCGAAGAGATAAGAGGTGATGATCTGGTGTTTTGTTGGGACACGCATCTGGCAAAAAAAAGAGGCAGAAATGTGTTGTTTATAGTAAATGCAAGTAATCGTTATACGATAGCAATGACTGATATTGAGCCGAGAAACTGGAATTATTATACGTTGTATATCTGGCGTGTAATTCATTTTGCCATGCAAAAAATGGGCTATACTGATAATCAAATAGATCAGTATTTCAAAATGTCTGGTGATACAACAGTGACAAAGACCCACGGAAAAAAATCTGTTGGTGGAATTAATAGAATGGTGCTGGAAGCTCAATATTATGATAAGAAACTTGAAAAGGATGAAAAATATCAATGGGGATTAAGTGAATATCTTAATAGAGATATTTGTAAGCCAGAAGGATTTGAAGCATATGGGTATCCCTTTGAACTTTTCAAACTGGATATGGAACGATTAGGAATAATACAGCAAAGAAAGCCTGCGAAGGTAATCGATTTTAATAGGTACATAGAAAAGAATCAAGATGTTACTGATTAATTTGCATAATAATTAGGGTATTGGGAAATAGGTGATTGATTTTTCACCTCACATGCTCCATAATAACCCCATGGACTGGTAAATCCACCTCCTCACATCCGGTACTAAAATGGTACTATTTCCCATTCCAAAGCCGGATAATGAGAGGAAAAACGACGACTTTCTATACAAAACTGTATAGAAATAACTTTAAAACAGAATCGGACTGCAAAAGTCAAGATAAAAATGTAGTTTTTTTACTAAATAAAAATGTATGATTTCCTACATTTTTATTTAGTATTTTTTACGCTTCTTCACTCATATACTGTAACTGGTCTTTGATCCGATATGATGGACCATTGATGTTT
>JAEEJA010000030.1 GCA_016281605.1 Lachnospiraceae bacterium | reverse complement strand
TTAAGAGCTTTATATATCTCATATACTCTTGGATAATACTTACCTTGATCTTCAGGCATATTAAGCAGTGCTCCGTCTCTGATCGTGTCGGCAAAATCAGCCGCCGCCTTCTTTTCTCCACCTTTATATATAAATAAAGAGTTTGAGATTATATCAAAGAATCTGTTTTTAGCCATTCTGACAGGAAGCTGTGCTATAAAATCCTGAATACGGGTATTTATGAGCATTTTGTCATTATCAGAAAAAACGAACTCATACATATTGTTTGCTAGCTGATCTGTATCGATACTCTCATCTACCGTATCCAGAACTAAAGGTTCTCTTCTGTTTAAGATATATTCATATATCTCAAGTGCATCAGTATACGCAGTAAGAACCTTCATTCTGTGAGTTATTACATCTCTTGCACCTATTACGTCCTCTAAACAGCTTACATCGCTTTTTTCTATATAGATCTCTCTGATTGCTGTATTAATAGTATCTATATAGCCTTCTATCTCTTCTCTTCGTTCAAGATCTATTTCTTCTGACATCTCGTACAGGGTAAATAGATTCATTGAAAGCTTTATAGTTGCATACTTTGTAAAAGCAGCTGCAAGAAGCTTTTGATATTTAATAATGGCCTCTTCTCTTTTTATATCAGCACTTATATCTGTAACTAGTTTTTTGATTTCTTTTTTCATTGATTAAATTAACTCCTGACATGTTGATGGGTATATAAATGTTCTTTGCAGTATTCGTAATTACCCTCACATTTTGAACAGAATCTGAATTCCATATTTGGACTGTCGAGCTCAGTTATTCCACACACAGCACATCTGTGAATAGCATTAGCCTGCTGTGCAGTATCGTGAGAATAAGTAACTCTGGAATTACCTCTGAACTGAATGGTTCCATCCTCGTTATATGTATTCTTCGGTCTTCTTTTCATAGCATTATTAAACTTCGCTCGCCGTTTCAGGTCAGCAAAGCTTGGCGCTGTCTTCTTCCTGTTCAGGAAGGCATAAATGAAATAATTAGCAAGCATGCCAATGATAATGAGACGACTGAAGAAGCCTCCGGTTATAAACAGATAAACCATATAGATAAGATCTATATAACCCAGCCATTTCATTTTAAGTGGGATAATAAAATAGAGATAAACCATACTATCCCCACCGATAACTGTGAATGCCAGGAAAATGCTTATAAGAAAATAATGAGTTATATGTAATCCTGCATATATACTGTCGGAATTTGTCTGAATCAGATCATACCAGTTATAGTTAAAATCAATAGAGTTTGATAGAGCCATAGGTCCCCATCGATAATAATAAAGAGCACCAACCAGGACAAGTATGTCTGTCAGAATAATAGTTCCGAATATATAGAGGTTGAACATAAATCTACCCCATAATTGTTCTAGAGATTTACCTATAGAATAATAGAAATAAAGCATAATAGGTAAAAGGATAAAGGTAAGAAGATCCATACCGTATGGAACTGTGAATATCCATGTGAAAAGTCTCCAGTATTCATGTTTAATTACAACGTTATATGGAATTAGACATAATTTTTCATATAATTGTGGAGATAAAATCAGAAAAATATATCCAACAATGACACATACCGGAATTCCAATATATAGACTTGGAATTCCATATCTATCTAAATCTCTTTTTCTTTTGAAGCCTTTACTCATAAGTTTTTCCTCTAATAAAACAAATTAAATAGTTTTATATATATCTGTTTCAGAACATAAAACTACATAGTGCATTATACAGCGTATAACGTTAAAACTCAAGTTTTGGGGTGTATTTATATCAAAAATAAGGATATATAGATGTTTGAAAAAAAAGCAAATTTTAAGTATAATGTGAAATGTATCAAAACATAAGGACGGAAATATAAAATGACTGAAGAAAAAAGAAAATTTGAAGATGAAGAAGAAAAGGAAGAGGTGCTTACTTTCCCCCAAAAACTATTAAAGATGTTCCAGCGTTTTGGAGACCTCTTCTTTCTTAATGTATACTTTACTATATCATGTATTCCGATAATAACAATTGGAGCAGCCTTTACTGCTCTATACACTGTTACAAATAAGATGGTGAATAATGAGGAAGGTCCTATTCACCAGACTTATATAAAAGCTTTCAAAGAAAACTTTAAGCCTGCAACTATAATATGGCTTATCGACCTGGCTTATATAGGAATGATGGTTTTGGAATATATCTATTGTATGGGACATACAGATCAGATATCAAAAGTATTATTTATATTGGTTGGAACTGAGTTTTTCCTTTTTGCATTTGCTTTTCCACTTCAGTTTCCTTTGCTTGCCAGATATGACAATACCGCTGGAAGAACTATTTTTAATTCTTTGCTTCTGGCATTTTCCAGACCCGGAATATGGTTCAGGATATTTTTCATCTGGGCTCTTCCATTTGCACTCTACTATGTAAGTATTAAAGCTTTGATATATACATGGTATTTATGGGGCTTATTATTTACTGCAGTATTTGCATATATTTGCTCCACGTTCCTTGCAGGATTCTATGAAGAGCTTGAAGCTCCTGATGACGAAGATGATGAAGAAGAAGCTTAAAAGTATTTTATTATTTTGTAATTAAAGTATAAAGTAAAATGAAAAGTATAAAGAAAAGGGGTTATTAAATGGCTGATTTAGAATATAGGGAAGTTCCGGAGAAGTATCAACAACCCGATTCTGAATTTACTGGTCGAATTGTAAGAAACAGTAAGGAATTTGTCACATATAATGCTACTTCTCATGTAAGAATTTGGTATAACAATCAATCAGAAGGATATGCACTTCACTCTCACGATGCATTTGAAGTATGTATTTGTGTTCAGAACACATACGAATGTCATGCAAATAATACAGTTCATGTTTTAAAGGAAGGTGATATCCTGATCATTCCTCCGAATATGCTTCATGAATATGTAAATGACAGCTATGGAATAAGATTTATATACCTTATAGAAATGAATAGCTTTTATAAATCACAGGATTATAAAACTATCGAGCCTATGCTTTTTAATACTCTTCTCATTAATAATGAGACTTGTCCGGATATCTATGATGATGTATATAAGCTATTTATGGATATGAATTCTGTATATTTTACTAACACAAACTTCTGGGAAACTACGATATATATAAAGATGTATCAGGTTTTTGCTGAGATAGCGAAGCATTCGGAAAATGAAGTTAAGAAGGAAACACTTAACTCCTCGCAGTCAATTTCTCGAATTAATGCTCTTCTCAAGTATATCGATATAAATTACGCTGAAGAGATTTCCACGGAATATGCTGCAGAGTTTACAGGTTTTTCCAAATATCATTTTCTTAGACTGTTCAAGATTCAGACCGGATATACCTTCCATGATTATCTGACTCTTAAAAGGATTACGATAGCTGAAGACCTGCTTATGACAGATATGCCGATTACAGATATAGCTTTTCAAAGTGGTTTTAACACTCTTCCATCATTTTGCCGAGCTTTTAAAAAATACACAACGTACTCTCCAAGTGATTATAAAAAGCTCAGGATCAAAACACATGAGAATTCTGACGGAGAAAGTATTTAACAAACTCCTATTAATTCTTATTTCATAATTCTTAACAAGACAAAAGGCTACTCAATTAAATGAGTAGCCTTTCTTTAACCTTCACCAGATTATAATGGCGTACGCCTAAATCTTTAGCTCTTAACACCACCGAGTGCAACACCGGCGATGATGTATTTTGAAAGTAACAAATATACAATTATAAGAGGTACAACCGTAAGCGTCAGTCCCATATATATGGAACCATACTCTGTTTTATATATATCTCCTCTCAGAAGAGATACCATTATAGGCATCGTATACTTCTTACTGTCTGTGAGCAGTACAAGAGGTTTAAACAGGTCGTTCCAGCTATTAACGAAACAGAATATAGCCTGTGTTGCTATAGCCGGTTTCATTATAGGAAGAACTATCGTATTAAATATACGGAATTCTCCTGCTCCATCTATACGTGCTGCCTGAACTATCTCCATTGATAATGTAGGATACAGATACTGCCTCATAAAGAACACCGTTGCGGGAGCAGCTATAGCAGGAAGTATAAGTACAGAAAGATGATTTGTCATTCCTACCTTGTAGATCATCTGATAGAAACCGATCATTGTAACCTGTGCAGGAATCATCATTACACCAACGATGAATTTGAAAAATGCATTCTTTAACTTCCACTCATACGCTACAAGCGCATATGCTGTTAATGATGAGAAGTATACTGTAAGGAGGGTTACACCTACAGATATAATCATCGAATTCATAAGACCAGTAAGAGGGTTAAACGATTTACCAGTTAGAATCTGGAAATTCTTAACCAAATTGGTAGACGGTATAAGAGATAAAGCGTGCTGCTGAATCTCCGGCGTCGATCTGGTCGAATTAACTATCATTACCCAGAAAGGTAAAATACTCAGAATACTAAGAAAGATACATACGATATGAATTAAGGTTTTCTTACCTGTATGACTCTTAGGTCTTCTTTTCTTTGGGATGTCAGCATATGACATCTCTTTAACAACTTTTGCCATTATGCAAGACCTCCCTTTTTAGCTAATTTTCTATCACGTTTCTGTTGTTTCTTGATCTTTTTGCTTATATCAGCTCCGTAACCATCTGCGTCTTTCTCACGTAACAGTAAGAACAGTAATGATGAGAAGATCATAATGATTACAAACATGATCATACTTGCTGCTGCAGCTCTGTTATACAGGTAGCTTCCACTGAATGCCTGATTGTAAATGTAAACACTTGTTGTAAGTGTTGCATTATCAGGTCCACCAAGTAAGAACAGCTTAGGAATATCAAACATGTTAAGTCCACCGATAAGTGATGTAACGAGTGTGAACAGAAGTATTGTCTTGATATTCGGAAGTGTGACCTTGAAGAATATCTGTACACGGCTGGCACCATCAACCTCTGCCGCATCAAATATCTCAGGATTAATTCCGAGAACACCTGATATAAGTATAAGCATGGTATATCCATACCACATCCAGAACTGTATAAATGCAACTATTCCTTTAGCGACTCCCTTACTAACTAGGAAATTATGCGCTTCTTTAAGTATTCCTATGTTCTGCAATATATCATTTACAGGACTTGTAGGATAATCAAAGAATGCCTTGAAAAGAATAGCTATTGTTGCCGCTGTAATAATATTCGGCATATAGATTAAAACTTTGTATATTCCTTGCCCCTTTATCTTCCATCTTCTATCCGTAAACCAGGCTGTAAGCAAGAGTGCTAAAGCAATCTGTGGAATAAAGTTGATAATCCAAATGAAAAATGTATTTTTAAGAGCAGTCTGGAAAGTACTGCTGCTTAATACCTGTTGAAAGTTTTCAAAAGGATTATCTAATACATGTACTTCTGGAGGGATTACGCCCTTCATGTTTGTAAATCCAATGAAAGCCGTATAAAGAATTGGATATAGTTGAAATATAAGGAAGGCAATTACAAAAGGAAGACTAAATATATAACCATACTTGGCATATCTAACCTCGCCGGTTCTTTTCTTCTTTTTCATATTGACTCCTCTGAATAAGTGTTACTAGTTTTATTTATCATTATGGGACGATGAACTAGGCAGTTCATCATCCCATATATTTAGAATTATAAGTTGTTAGAAACTTTATTAATCAACTTCTACTGCAAGGTTATCCTGTACCTGCTGCTTGAAGTCTTTGATTGCAGCGTCTCTATCTTTCTCGCCTGCTGTGTACATACGTACCTGATCTCTCCAGTACTGGTTGATTGTCTCATCGTACTGTGTAAGGTTCTTACCATTTGCATAGCTGTTAGCCTCACCAAATACTTCGAACATATTCTGTCCGCCGAGGAAATCAAGTGTACCATCTGACATGTTCATAACTGTCTCAGATGCAACAACGTCCTTTGTACCACCGTCACCATTCATAGTTCCGTTAGCCCACATATACTGAAGACCATCTTCTGTACAGTTAAGTGTGATCCAATCGATAATCTGTCCAACAG
>JAEEJA010000029.1 GCA_016281605.1 Lachnospiraceae bacterium | reverse complement strand
TACCTGAATTAACGCAGTCGGAGAAATCCTCCACCTCTAAGCTAGATCGTAGGTGGGGGTATTGACAAAAACGGAGTATAGAGAAAAGAGGGATAGATATGCCTATTAAGGTTAAAAATAATCTCCCTGCCAAGATGATAATGGAGCAGGAAAATATATTTATGATGGATGAGATCCGAGCAAGTACTCAGGATATACGCCCTTTAGAGATAGCGATATTAAATCTCATGCCACTTAAGGAGGATACAGAAGTACAACTTTTAAGGTCTTTATCCAATACACCTTTGCAATTAAGACTAACATTTTTAACAACTGCATCTTATCAGGGAAAAAACACCCCTGCAAGTCACTTAGATGAGTTTTATAAGACCTTCGATGAAGTTCGAAGACAGAAGTTTGATGGTCTTATAGTTACGGGTGCCCCCGTGGAGAAGATGGAGTTTGAAGATGTAGGATACTGGAAAGAGCTTACCAAGATACTGGATTGGGCAGAGTCCAATGTAACCTCTACACTTTGTATATGCTGGGGTGCACAGGCTGCGCTTTACCATTATTTTGGAGTAAAAAAGTATCAATTCGAAAAAAAGCTTTTCGGGCTTTATGATCATAATGTGATTCATAGAAAAATTCCTTTTGTAAGAGGGTTTGATGATGTGTTTTTAGCACCTCATTCCCGATATACAGGAGTAAGTCACGAGGATATAGAAAACGCTTATGGTGATGGTTTAAGAGTTCTGGTTGATTCAGAAGAGTGCGGAGATGTCATGCTTATGAGTGAAGATGGAAGCAAGTTTTTCGTTATGTGCCATCTTGAGTATGATAGGATAACCCTTGATCAGGAGTATAAGAGAGACAAAAAGAAGGGGCTGGATACGGCAATTCCGGTTAATTATTATAAGAATGATAATCCTCATGAGAAGCCTCTTCTTCGTTGGAGGGCTCACTGTGACATGATGTACTCAAACTGGTTAAATTATTATGTTTACCAGGAGACACCTTATGAATTGAATAAGATTAAAAAAAGACAAAGTAAGGATCATGGAAAGAAGAATGATCATCATAAAACAACATAAAATATAAAAACATAAAACAAAAACCCATATCTAATAGTTTGTATTATTAGATATGGGTTTACATATTATAAGATTAGATATTTTTCGATAAGCTTATCTGTTTCCATACTGCTTTTCATAATAATTCTGATACTCACCTGAGATTATATGCTCCCACCATTCTTTATTGTTTAAGTACCAATCTATGGTCTGCTTGATACCATCTTCAAACCTGGTTTCAGGAAGCCATCCAAGTTCATTATGAATCTTAGTAGGATCGATAGCGTAACGCATATCGTGTCCCGGACGATCTGTAACATAAGTAATAAGATCTTCTGACTTACCAAGAGCACTAAGTACAGTCTTAACAACCTCTAAGTTAGTCTTCTCATTATGTCCGCCGATATTGTATACTTCACCTTCCTTGCCCTTTCTTACGATAAGGTCGATAGCACGACAGTGATCGATAACGAAGAGCCAGTCACGTACATTTTCGCCCTTTCCATAAACCGGGATAGTCTTATCATTGAGTGCGTTAGCAATGATAAGCGGGATAAGCTTCTCAGGGAAGTGATAAGGACCGTAGTTGTTAGAGCAACGTGAAATAGTGCAAGGAAGTCCGTAGGTGCGCATATAAGCCATAACAAGAAGGTCTGCAGATGCTTTTGATGATGAGTAAGGTGATGATGTATGAATAGGAGTTTCCTCTGTAAAGAAAAGGTCAGGTCTGTCAAGCGGAAGATCTCCGTAAACCTCATCTGTAGATACCTGATGATATCTCTTTATACCATATTTTCTACATGCATCAAGCATAACTGAGGTACCGATGATATTGGTCTCAAGGAAGATTTCCGGATTTGTTATAGAACGGTCAACATGACTTTCTGCAGCAAAGTTAATAACAACATCAGGCTTTTCATCTTCGAAAATTTTGTAGATTCCTTCTCTGTCGCAGATATCTGTTTTATAGAACTTGAAATTAGGCTTATCCATAATAGGAGCAAGAGTTTCAAGATTACCTGCATATGTGAGCTTATCTATACAGATGATAGTATCATCCGGATAAGTGTTTACCATAAAGTGACAAAAGTTTCCTCCGATAAAACCGGCACCACCCGTTACAATAATGTTCATTTTCTTTCCTCCGTAAATTTTGATTAATATAATATTTTATTATCAGCAACCTGCTTAAGATGCTTTCCGTAATTGGATTTTCCATAGGCATTTGCTGATTCTATAAGCTTTTCGCGTGAGATCCAGCCATTTTTATACGCAATCTCTTCGATGGCTGAAATCTTGATTCCTTGTCTGTTCTCGATAACCTTAACAAACTCTGTAGCTTCAGCTAAAGCATCCATAGTTCCGGTATCAAGCCATGCATAACCTCTTCCGAGAGTAACAACATTGAGTGAACCCTCTTCTAAGTACATACGGTTTAAATCGGTTATTTCGAGCTCGCCTCTTGCTGAAGGTTTAACACGCTTAGCCATCTCTACAACTCTGTTATCGTAGAAATACAGACCGGTAACACAATAGTTAGATTTTGGATTTTCAGGCTTTTCTTCGATTGAGATAGCCTTTCCGTTTTCGTCGAACTCAACTATACCAAAGCGCTCAGGGTCATCTACATAATAACCGAATACTGTAGCACCGTTTTCTCTTGAAGCAGCTGCACGAAGATGCTTACTGAGTCCGCTTCCGTAAAATATATTGTCGCCGAGAACCATGGCGCATGAATCGCCATCTATAAACTCTTCTCCGATAAGGAAGGCCTGGGCCAGTCCGTCAGGAGAAGGCTGAACTTTGTAAGATAAATTGATTCCGAATTTTGAACCGTCACCAAGAAGTTTTTCGAAGTTTGGAAGATCTGTCGGTGTTGAAATAATAAGAATATCCTTGATTCCTGCAAGCATGAGTGTTGAAAGTGGATAGTAGATCATAGGCTTATCGTAAACAGGTAACAATTGCTTTGAAGTTACCATAGTAAGTGGATAAAGCCTTGTGCCGGAACCACCGGCAAGAATAATACCTTTCATATATTTACTCCATTCTTAAAAAATAATAATAGATGCCAAAACACTAGAGTGTATCAGCGTTTTTACATTTGAATTCATAGTAAAAGACTCAAATCTTCGTTATTTTAGCATACTTTATTTATATTGTGAAGAGGAAAATTGTTACGATTATTGAACAATATTAAACAAATAAAAATATAAAAAATAACATCCATGAATTACATCATGGATGTTACTGATGTGGCTAATATCGCTAATATCGCTTAGTATAATTTATCTAAGTTTTATTTAGTAATATGTAGTATTCTTAAATATTTATATCTATAGTTACTGATGAAAAATGATTATCCGTTTACTACAGCATTGTAAATCTCATCAGCTTCTTCTTCTGAAAGACGTCCACCTGCGAAGATGTCACCGGTCTCGTCTACAATGAAGATTTCTCCTTCGTCTGTCTCATAGTAACCAAGCTGTGTTGATGCACCATCAGCAGCTGTAACAGTTACAAGAAGATAAGCAGTTCCATTATCTGTCTCTGCATTTTCAACAGTGTACTCTGCGATTAATTCTGATTCACCATTGTTTAAATAGCAAAGATCGCCATTATCTGTCTCATAGAAAGCAATCATGAAGTCTGTTCCTTCTCCGTTGTTTGCATAGAAACCATCTACATAAGTAGCCTCTGAAGACTCTTCTGAAGACTCTTCTGATGTTGCTTCTGAAGTCTCTTCTGAAGTCTCTTCTGAAGAAGTATCCTCTGCAGGAGCCTCTGTAGCCTTTGTTGTAGGAGCAGGTGTAGCCTTTTCTTCCTTGTTTCCACATCCTGTAAGAGCTGTAACACAAAGTGCGCAAGCTAAAACAACTGAAAATAATTTTCTCTTAATCATTATTGATTTCCTCCTAATTACATAAATAACATGTAGTGTTTTCGATATTTTCCACAAAGGAATTATAAGGGATATAAGATAAAAGTCAAGTTTTTTTTACTCAGTCGGAGAAATCCCCCACCTCTAAGCTAGATCGTAGGTGGGGGTATTGACAAACTATACTAAGTCGGGGTTCAAGCTCCTGACTGCAAGAGTTGCTTCGCAACTCTACAAAAGCTCCGCGAGTGATGCGAATAGTTAGCTTTGCTAACTATTGGATTCGGATAGGTAAATGTCTGCTAAATGCAGCCAAGAGATGTAAAACATCTCTTTGAATCACGGCGCGCGCAAGACTCGCAAGCGAGTCTTGACATAATTATAATTACAGAATGTTAACCATATAAAAAAACAGTTGTCAAAAGGCTTTAAAACGAATATAATAAGGAATACACGATTTTGTGTCTTTAAAAGACCGGAAAGAGAGGAAAGAAGAGATGAAGGTTTTAGTTACAGGCGGAGCGGGATTTATAGGAAGTCACACCTGTGTCGTGCTTTTAGAAAACGGTGCAGAAGTAGTAGTGGTTGATAATCTTGTTAATTCAAGCGAAAAGTCCCTCGAAAGAGTTGAGCAGATTACCGGAAAGAGCGTTACATTTTACAATGTTGACATGCTAGATGAAAAAGCTTTGGATGATATATTTGCCAATGAAAAGGTAGACAGCGTTATACACTTCGCAGGACTAAAGGCGGTTGGTGAATCTTGTCAGATTCCTCTTAATTATTTCGAGAATAATTTTAAGAGTACCATAAATATGCTTAAATCCATGAAGAAACATGGAGTTAAGAATCTTGTATTCAGTTCTTCTGCTACTGTTTATGGAAAACCGAAGAGTGTTCCTATAAGAGAAGATTTTCCGCTTTCGGTTTCAAATCCTTATGGTAGAACAAAGCTTGTTATAGAGGATATGCTTCGCGATATATATGAAGCTGATAAGTCTTTAAATATTGCACTTCTCAGATATTTTAATCCAATAGGAGCTCACGAAAGTGGTCTTATAGGAGAAGATCCAAACGGAATTCCTAATAACCTTGTTCCTTATGTAGCAAAGGTTGCAGCCGGAAAGCTTGAGTGTATCAATGTATTTGGAGATGATTATGATACTCCTGACGGAACAGGAGTAAGAGATTATATACACGTTATGGACCTTTCTGAAGCTCATTATGCAGCTCTAAAGAAATTAGAAGAAAATCCGGGACTGGTTACTTATAATCTTGGAACAGGAACAGGATATAGCGTTTTAGATGTTATTCATGCATTTGAAAAGGCTTGTGGTAAGGAACTTCCATATAAGATTGCTCCGAGAAGACCCGGAGATATAGATGAGTGCTATGCAGATCCTAAAAAGGCAAGAGAAGAGCTTCACTGGGAGGCTAAGAGAAATATAGCTGATATGTGCAGAGATTCATGGAATTGGCAGAGTAAAAACCCGGATGGTTATCATTAATTTTAACTCAGTCGGTGCAAAGAATTACAAGCGTTTTTTGAATGTTTTATAAGTTAAATACTAATTATACAGTTTTAGTCGATTGGAAATTTAGTTGATTGAAAACGGATGGAGATGATTTTTATGACAGATCAACAGATAATGTGGGTTGTATTTCTTGCGTTATTTCTTTTGACGGACATTATGACCAGTGCACTTATTACTATTTGGTTTGCTGCCGGTGCTCTCGTTGCCGGTGTTGCATCTTACTTTGGTGCAAGCCTTATAGTTCAGGTGGCTTTGTTTGTTTCGGTGTCTTTGGTAATGCTTTTATTTACCAGACCTATTGCAAAAAAGTATTTTAACTCAAACAGGCAGAAAACTAATTTGGACAGTATAAAGGGCTCCAGAGTGAAGGTTCTTGAGACAATCGATAATGATAAGAACCAGGGTAAGGTTTTAATAAACGGTGTTGAGTGGACTGCGAGAGCTGTGGATGATGTTATCATAGAAGAGGGCAGCTACGCGGAAGTAAAGGAAATCAGCGGAGTTAAGGTTATGGTGGTTCCGTGGTCAGGTGAAATCTAAGACTTACAAGTAAGTCTTGACATATTTTATTAAGGAGGATTACTATTATGCCATTTTTAATTGCCATTGTTGCTGTTATATTGATTGTATTAGTTTCTTGTATAAGGATTGTGCCTCAGGCACACGCTTATGTTATAGAGAGACTGGGAGCTTATCAAAATACATGGGATGTAGGACTTCACTTTATGGTTCCTATGATAGATCAGGTTTCAAGAAAGGTTAGTCTAAAGGAACAGGTTATAGATTTCCCACCTCAGCCGGTTATTACTAAGGATAATGTTACCATGCAGATTGATACACTTATCTTTTTCCAGATAACAGATCCTAAGCTTTATACCTATGGAGTGGACAATCCTATCAATGCGATAGAGAATCTTACAGCTACTACATTGAGAAATATCATTGGTGATCTTGAACTTGATCAAACCCTTACATCACGTGAGCTTATCAATACAAAGATGAGAGCAGCTCTTGACGAAGCCACAGATCCATGGGGAATAAAGGTAAACAGAGTAGAACTTAAAAATATCATGCCTCCTGCACCTATAAGGGATGCTATGGAGAAGCAGATGAAGGCAGAAAGAGAAAAGAGAGAGGCTATTCTTCGTTCAGAAGGTGAGAAGCAGTCAGCAATTCTTGTTGCTGAAGGTAAAAAGCAAGCTGCGATTCTTGATGCTGAGGCTGATAAGCAGGCTAAGATTCTTCAAGCTGAAGCTTTAAAAGAAGCAACCATCAGAGAAGCAGAAGGTGAGGCAGAGGCTATACTTGCAGTGCAGAAGGCTACAGCTGACGGTATCCGTATGATAAATGAAGCTGCTCCTTCACAGCAGGTAATAGAGCTTAAAAGCTTAGAAGCATTTGAGAAAGCTGCAGACGGTAAGGCTACAAAGATTATAGTTCCATCCAACCTGCAGTCGCTTGCGGGTGTCGTAACATCTCTTACAGAGATTGCAAAGGATACTGAGAAGTAGAATACTTAACAGAGTTTTGAAAACAGGGGATAATAATTTGTTGTTCGATAAAATAATCAAATTATGAAAGGTGAAAAGATATGTCAGTTAATTTAAAAGATAGAGATTTTTTAGCTCTTAAGGATTATACTCCTGAAGAAATATTATATCTTATAGAGCTTGCGGGTTCGCTGAAGGCAAAGAAGAAAAAAGGGGAGCCTGTAGATGTTTTAAAGGGAAAAAATGTTGCGCTGATATTTGAAAAGACAAGTACCAGAACAAGGTGTTCATTTGAAGTTGCTGCTCATGATTTAGGTATGGGAGTTACATATTTAGATCCACAGGGCTCACAGATAGGAAAGAAGGAAAGTATAGCTGATACAGCAAGAGTACTTTCTCGCATGTTTGATGGAATTGAGTACAGAGGATATGGTCAGGATATAGTTGAAGAGTTGGCTCATTACTCATCTGTGCCTGTCTGGAATGGTCTTACAAATGAGTTTCACCCTACACAGATGTTAGCTGATATGCTGACTATAAAAGAGTATTTTGGATTTTTGAAGGGATTAAAGCTCTGTTACATGGGTGATGCCCGTTACAATATGGGAAATTCCCTTATGATAACTTGTGCGAAGCTGGGACTTCACTTTACTGCTTGTACATGTAAGGAGTATTTCCCACAGAAGGAGCTGGTTGATTTGGCTCAGAGTTTTGCGAATGAGTCCGGTGGAAGTGTGACTCTTGAAGAGGACCCTATGAAGGGAAGCGAAGGCGCAGATATCGTATATACTGATGTATGGGTTTCAATGGGCGAAGATGTTAATGTATGGAAGGAGAGAATAGATGCTCTCAAGCCTTATCAGGTTAATGCAGAAATTATGAAGAATGCCGGACCTAATGCTAAATTCATGCATTGTCTTCCTGCTTATCATGATTTGAAGACTTTAGTGGGAAGGGATGTATATGAAAAATTTGGAATTGAAGAATTGGAAGTTACTGATGAAGTATTTGAATCAGATGCTTCCATAGTATTTGACGAGGCAGAGAATCGTATGCATACCATAAAGGCTGTTATGGCAGCTACTTTGGGCGCTGCACTTTAAGTAAAGCCATGAATAAAGCAAAGATTTTAAGGATGTTAAAGAATTCTGATGGATTTGTATCAGGAGAGATATTTTGCAAAGAATTAAATATCAGCAGACAAGCAATATGGAAGAATATAAACTCTTTAAAGAAGGATGGATATGACATCGAAAGCGTAAAGGGGAAGGGATATATACTTCGCTCTGATGAAGGGATACTTGGCTCTGCAGGTATAACATCACTTCTGGAAGGGAAAGCTATAAGATACAGGATTGAGTATACTGAGTCTATAGATTCAACTAATAAAGCACTTATAAAAAAGGCATACACTACAGATGCTGAAAATATGGTACTTATAGCCGATCATCAGACATCTGGTCTGGGAAGGCGTGGCAGGAGCTTTTACTCGCCTGCGAAAGAAAGTATATATATGAGTATTCTTTTAAGGCCCAAGATTGATCCCGGGAGTGTAAGTTGTATCACTCTTGTTGCGGCGATGGCGGTTTGCAAGGCTTTAAAAAAATCATTAAATAAGTCTGGTTATAAGGAAGCAGCAAAGAGGATTGGTATAAAGTGGCCTAACGATATATGGATAGGAGAGAAAAAGCTATGCGGTATACTTACTCAGATGAGTTGCGAATCTGATTATATTACCTATGTTGTAACCGGAATTGGAATTAATGTCAATAATAAAGTTTTTTCTGATGAATTAAAAAGTATCGCAACATCGCTCTTTATGGAAACAAATCAAAATTTTGACAGACAGTCGATAATTGCTGATATTCTTGAAGCATTTGCTGAGTATTATGATATATTTTTGGCTGATAAGTCAATGAAGAGTCTTATGGTGGATTATGATGATAATCTAATCAATAAGTCAAAAGAAGTGTTGGTTTACGGTGGACTGGTAGAGGAGATAGAGCCGGATAGCGTAAGGCGTGGAAAGGCCCGGGGTATTGATATCGATGGAGCACTGCTGGTTGATATGTATGATACTAAAAAAACAGAGAGAATTATAGCCGGTGAAGTATCCATAAGAAATACATGATTTATTGAAATTATTATTAATCAATATAAATGAAAGGGTTTTCTATGAGTAACAGACAAGTAGATGAATCGAAGATATTATGTGCTGCTTCATCCTATGAAAAAAAGTTTTTCCTTTCGGAAAACTTCCGGGAATTGCCACAGGAAGTGAAGCAAGAGCTTCAGATAATGTGCGTTCTCTTTACTGAGGATGTTGGAGGAATACTTACCTGTGTATTTGATGATGATGGAAATCTAAATCTTATAGTAACTGCCGGAGAAAATGATGTTTACTATGATGATATAGGTAGTGAGCTTAAGATTAAACAGATGAGAAGAGAAAAAGAAGAGCTGTTTTCTCAGTTAGAGATGTATTATAAAGCCAAGAACGGCATCAATTAATCATTTAAAAGACTATTACAAACGGAGGATTTTTTATGCTATTAGCTGTAGATGTAGGAAATACCGATGTTACATTCGGTATATTTGATGGAGAAAGACTTGTTACCAGATTTCATTTTTCGGTAAAATCACCTAGAACCTCGGATGAATACGGAGTTCTTATATGCAGTATCATAAATCAGAAGGGGTTGAGTGTTGATAGCATAGATAGCTGTATAGTCGCATCGGTTGTTCCAAAGATTATGTATTCATTTAGAAAGGGTATAGTTCGTTATATCGGTTGCGATCCTGTTATGGTTGGTGTTGGAGTAAAAACAGGACTTCAGATAGCTACAGTTAATCCTCGTGAAACAGGACCGGATAGAATTGTTGATGCAGTAGCTGCATACGAGCTTTATGGAGGTCCTGTGATAGTTGTTGATTATGGAACAGCGACAACCTACGATTATGTATCAAAGGATGGAGTTTTTTGTGGTGGAGTTATCTGTCCGGGTATGAAGATAGCTGCTAAGGCGCTCTGGGACGATACGGCAAATCTTCCTGAAATCGAACTTATGGCTACAGACAGGATTATTTCCAAGGAAACTGTGGCATCCATGCAGGCAGGTCTTTTTTATGGAAATGTAGGTCAGTCAAAGTATATTATCAATCAGATGAAGCAGGAAGTTGGAGAAAGCGGTATAAGAGTAGTTGCTACCGGAGGTTTAGGTAAAATCATATCTGAACATACTAAGGAAATAGAGGTTTATGATCCGGATCTTACTCTTAAGGGGCTTCAGATAATATATGAAAAACAGAAGAATCAGTAATACAAATCAAAGGAATGCATATGGATAATAATGGATTTTATATCGGTAATGTATATATACCGGGCAGACTCGTGCTCGGACCTATGGCAGGTGTAACAGACCTGCCATTTCGTTTGCTTTGCAGGGAAGCGGGAGCTTCTTACCTTTATACGGAGATGATAAGTGCAAAGGGGATACTTTATAATAATAAAAACACAGAACTTCTTTGGGCGACTGATGAGAAGGATTCACCTCTTGCACTACAGCTTTTTGGTTCGGATCCTGATATCATGTCTGAGATTGCAAAGAGGATAGAGGAAAAAGAGTTTGATGTTCTTGATATCAACATGGGGTGTCCTGTCCCAAAGGTTGTCAATAATCATGAGGGTTCTGCCCTTATGAAGGATATCAGTCTGTCTTACAAGATAGTTTCTCAAATAAAAAAATCTATAAAAAAACCTGTGACGATTAAAATGAGAAAAGGGTTTGATAAAGATAGTATTAATGCAGTAGAGTTTGCCAAAGCAATGGAGGATGCGGGAGCTGATGCTGTTGCTGTGCACGGAAGAACAAGAACAGAGTACTATAGCGGAAATGCAGATTGGGAAATAATTGCAGAAGTAAAAAGAGCATTAAAGATACCTGTGATTGCAAGTGGAGATATATTTAAATCTACAGATGTGTACGATTGTATAAAAACTACAGGTGTAGAAGCAGTTATGGCGGCTCGTGGAGCACGTGGAAATCCATGGATATTTTCAAAGGCATCAGAACTTCTTTCCGGAAAAGTAACTTACGATGAATTAAGGAAGTGTGGAGACAAACCTAACATCTCTACAATTGTAGAAACAATTAAAAGACATACAAAGATGTTGGTTGATTTTAAGGGGGAATATACGGGTATAAGAGAGATGAGAAAGCACTTTTCATGGTACTTGACAGGACTTAAAGGGTCTGCATCTTTTCGAAGACGTATAAATGAGGCGGAAACTGTGGAGGATATTATTATTCTCTGTGATGAACTGTTGCTAGAAAAAAAATCTCAAAAGGAATAATGGAATATTAAAAATAATATTAAATAATAACGGAAATAATATGATTTATAATTATATTATTTCCGTTTTTTTTGATATTATTGAAATATAAAGATTTTTTGATAATTGTTAATTTTTTACAAATTTATTAATAATATTTGACCTTTTATTGTTAAAATTGTATAATTCAAATTGGATTTAGCTGTATTGAAAATAATAAGGTTATGATCTTCATATATATGACTTTATAATTATAATAATCTGTTTATTTTCAATAAATCTTTACAAAATAGAGGAGGTATTTATGTTTAAGGGGAAATTTGTTAAAGGCAAATTAAGCAAACGTGTCATATCCGCAACTCTTTCTGCGGCTATGATAGTGACCGGTATATCGATACCGGCAGCAACTAAGGAAGCGCAGGCTGAAGTGTATACTGAAACTGTACTTAATGTAAACGATGACGATTATAGCGTTGAGAATCTCTTTGATGATACGTGGGAGGGGATGGACTCCGATGATGGTGAGTCACTCATAAAAGAATCGTTGGGAATTGAGTCAACAGCTTACTATAAGCTGGTATATGAAGTAGAAAATGCTGCTTTAAGAGCGGACAGTGATGAATTGTTTGTATTTACTCCTAGCGCAGAGGGAGTAGAAACAGATGAAGAGTATCATGTGCACTTCGGTGCAGGATCTTACAATGATGAGGCCGGAGTATATACTGCATATGTCAAGGTTCTTGACATTAAGGATATGTTTAAGCCGGGTGTGGATTGTGATGATATAAGTTTAAGCTTCGCTAATACTGATTATGATATCAGATTAGACGGTTTGTATGCTCTTAAGGCAATTGATAAGCCTTCTAAGGCTGAGCTATACAATTCCGATGCAGAAGCAGTAACCGATACAACATTTGTTGTAAATGCAACAGTAGCTGATATGAAAAAAGCGCTTAACGACGCCGGTCTTGAATCTCCGCTTACTGAAAATTATGCCAATACCAAGTACTATTACAAGGCTTATGTGCAGGTATCTCAGGCTCACACTTATTCGGTTTTTGGTGTGGGAGTTTACGGAAGTGGAGCATCTAATGAGTCTCTTACTGGTATTTACGGTACTACCGGCGGAACGATACTGGGCGTGGTTCACTGTGGATATGGTACAGGGCATGTAGGAGAAGGATACGGAGCAAAGGGAACCGGTATTTATGAATTCAAAGGAAAGGACACAGGTTCAAGGTGGAGTGGTCAGGAAGAAGACGTTGCTTCCATAAAGCTCTTTGTAAAGACAAAGGATACTAAAGTTAAACTTCTTGGTATAAATTTATATACAGATGGAAATAAGACTGTTCCTCTTGAGAATGCAAACTTTAAGGCGGTTTATGATGAAGCTGGTAACTATACAGGTTTAGAGTGTGGTTTTGAGAATCCTGATTCTTCGCTTATAGAGTCTGTACAGAAGGATGCCTCTGATGAAAAGCCAAAGAGTGAGACGGTTCTTTTCTATGAAGCAGAAGAAGAGCTTTGGAGTAACATTAGAAAGGCAAAGCTTCTTACAGTAGATGATTGCGATTCTGAAGAAGCTTATAATAACATACAGGAAGCTATTCCTGTAGCTGAAGCTGCTTTAAAGGGTGATGCTGCAACGCTTGAAAGTCTTACGAAAGCGCTTGAAGAATTCAACGAAGTAATCAAAAGCGTGATAACCGATGAGGTAATAACAAAAGCCAGATATTATCTGCAGATGGCGATAGATAAATGTAAGGAATATAAGGAAGCTGATTATGAAAAGGAGTCCTGGGATAATTTACAAACAGCCATAGCTAATGCAGAAGCAGATATGAAAGACTTGAATGCTAATTATGACAGAAATGATATAGACGGTTCCAGACTTCTCTATAAAGGGATAAGAGATACACTTGGAACTGCTCGTGCTCGCTTGATTCCAAATATGTCAACAGAGCCGGCTTCTCCAAAAGAATTCAGAATCCTTTCTAAGGCAGAGGTTGTAGATGAAATGGGGGCCGGAATTAACCTTGGTAATACATTTGACGGTGGACTTACCAATGCATCTGAGACAGGGTGGCAGTCATTTACAACAACAAAAGCATATATCAAAGCCCTTCATGATGCAGGATACAATACAGTTCGTATTCCTGTAACATGGAATGGTTACATAAATGATGATTTCAGCATCAGAGAAAGCTGGATGGCAAGAGTTCAGGAAGTAGTTGATTACTGTGTGGATCAGGATATGTATGCAATCATTAATATCCATCATGACGGTGCAGCAAACCATGACAACAGAGGAGACAATCCTCAGTGCTGGTTAAATACCTATGCAGATGATATCGAAGGTCTTTATCAGAAGTTTGCAGGTGTTTGGAAGACTATAGCTGAAAGATTTAAGGATTATGATGAGCATCTTATCTTTGAGGATATGAACGAAGTAACTGATGCTCACGGAACAGCTCCAAATGAGGATACAACAGTCCTTAACAACTTAAATCAGCTCTTTATAAATACTGTAAGAGCTACAGGTTCTAACAATACTAAGAGATGGCTTGCTATTACAGGTCGTTTCAATGCATTTAGTTCAGGAACAAAGATGCCACAGGATAAGCTTGCTGACATGGGTAGTATAGGAACAACAAGACTTATGTTCTCGGTTCATATCTACAAGGGAAGTTATAGTACCAGATGGACATACAGTGGTGATCTTAATGATTTCAAAAATTCTCTTACCAATTCTGTTAACAACGTAAAGAAGCTTGATGAAAATATGCCTCTTTATGTAGGAGAGTACGGAACTGCCAATCAGAAGCAGACAGGTAGTGAAACAGGCTACAATAACGCAGAAAGAGCACTTTACTCTGAGTATGTACATGCTCTTTGCAATTATTATGATGCTATCCCTGTTGTTTGGGATCAGGGTGGTTCTTCGGATGATTATAAGTCTATAGATAACTATTATAATAATGGTGGGGATATGAGAACCGGCACATTCCTTTACTGGAACAGACCGGGATCATATTGTTCATTTGAAGATATAGCTGATGCTATGATAAGAGGCAGTGATACAAATTACGGAGACAAGGAGCTTAGCACTATACTCTCAGATATTTACAAGAGCTACGGACACAGTGATACAAGCGATAATTCGGTTTCTAAGGATCCGGTTATCAAGGAAGCAAAGAATCTTGTATTTAAAGAAGAGACTTTTAACATGAAACCAGGAGAAAGAGCTTCTCTTAATGACATGTACACTGTTGACATGGGAGATGATTTACTTGTATGGAAGACCGATGATGACAGTGTGGTAACAGTAGCGAAGGGCAGACTTCATGCTAAGAAGATGGGAACAACCTTTGTATGGGCAGAGTCGCTTAGTGGTTCTGAAATTGCAGGAATTAAGATAATCGTAGGAAAGCCTGATACTGCAACTGCTACTGATATTAACCTTGAAAGCGAAGAAATCACTATAGGAAAGGGTGATACAGCCCAGATTAATGCAACGCTCGTTCCTTCAGACAGCAAGGATAAGATATCATATATCATATCAGATGACACTATAGCAACAGTTTCAAATGACGGTCTTGTAATGGGTAAGAAAATCGGTGGAACTTATGTAATAGTTCAGACTGAAAGCGGAATCCAGAAGACTGTTAAGATAAATGTTGTGAAATCTGAAAATAAGATAGATGTAGCTCTTAATACTTATGGTGATTATACTGTAGTAGGTGATCCTATTACTCTTACAGATAAAGTTGGAGCCAAGTACACAGTTACACTTGATGCTTCAAAACTTAGTGATCTCCCTAGTCTTAACGGTTGTCAGGCTATATACATCAAGCAGACAGAAGGTAATCCTATACTTAAGAGTTGTACTATCAGATATACGTCCATAAAGGTGGATGGCGTCAGTATGAATATCAATACATCAAAGAAAAACGTTATCAAGGGTAATGTATTTGACTCAGGTAATCCTATAAACGGATGGGACGGAAGCTGTATCGATGGAGTTACAGCTAATGCAAATCATGAAGTTTACTTTGATGGTATGGATAATCCACAGAAGCTTGAAGTAACATTTGCAGTTGATAAAATTGTCTTCTTAGGAGAGGTTGAAGAAGAGATTGTTCCTGCTACATCTTTAGAATCTCAGGATGGATATAAAATATTTATGGAAGATGCAGGTGAAACAAAAGGTTTAACAATTACTGTTAATCCTGCTAACACAACCGAAAAAGTTACATTTGTATCAGATGATATGAATGTTATCATGGTTGACTCTAAGGCTTTAACTCCTGATGAGGACGGTAATGTATATACTACTTTAACATCTACAGGTAAGGGTAAGACTTATGTACATGCCTTTACATCGGATGGATTGAAGATAGACATTAAGATTCTGGTAGGAGTAGAGGATGATCCGGAACCATCTACAGAACCATCTACAGAACCCGGTACAGATCCTTCTTCAAATCCGGATGCATCTCAGGAGCCTGCTCCTACACCGGCAGCACCTGCACCTCAGACTTCTGCAACACCTGCGCCTCAAACAGTAGCACCCGCTACAGATACTAATAATCCTGTATCATCTATTAAGGCAATGAAGAAACAGACAAGTATTAAGAGGGGTAAGAATGGAAAAATAGTTATCAAAGTTACAGCAACAGATAATAGCAAGGCTACTACCGATGAAGTTAAAGTTGCCGGATTAAAGAAGATTGCTAAGCTTGGAAAGATTGTTAAGAAGGCAGGAAAGGTAGTGATCAAAGTTAAGGGACTTAAGAAAGGTAAGACCAATGCTAAAGTAACTATAGGCTCGAAATCGGTTATAGTAAAACTTGTTATTAAGTAATTGTATTTCGTTTTTTATAAGATTTAGAAAAAGTAAGTAAAAATAGTTTATTTTTTAAAGTAATTTTTTAAAAAATATATGATAAAATCATACCAATGTTGATTTTTCATGAACAGCAGGATTATTCATGATGCTATATAAAGTGAGTAATCCTGTGGTTTTATGCAAAGAAAAAATATAAAAGAAAGGGAAAAGCTTATGAAAAACACATTAAAAAAAGCAATTACCTTCGTGCTTGCACTTGCTATGGTTTTAAGTTGTGGCACTTTTGCAAATTTAGCATCTGCAAAGACCAAGGTAAAAACTCCTTCACTTGCTAAAAAATCTATTAGTTTAAAGGTGGGAGAAAAGCAGAAGCTTAAGATTAAAAATCAGCCAAAGGGGTCAAAGGTTACTTTTACATCAAAAGATAAGAAAGTAGCTACAGTTACCAAGAAGGGCGTTGTTAAAGCTGTTGCAGCGGGCAACACCAAGGTAATAGTTAAGGTTACCTATAAGAACAAAGGTAAAAAGGTTAAGAAGACTCTTAAGGCTAATGTTAAGGTAGAGGCAGTAACAGTTGCTCCTACAGTAGCACCTACTACCAAGGCTGCGGTAACAGCAGCACCAACTGTTAATCCGGTTCCTACAGTTGCTCCTTTTGATGATAGTAAGACTGCTAAGGAGCTTTCTGCAAATGAGATGTCTCCGGGTATCAACATCGGAAACTATCTTGAGGCAACACTTGACAAGGATGCAAGAAAAACAGCTACAAAACCTTCTGATTTTGAGACAGCATGGGGCTCAAAGCTTGTTACAAAAGAAACTATTGACAGTATTGCAGCTTATGGCTTTAAGACAGTTCGTATTCCTGTAGGCTGGTCAAACATGTGTGATGATAAGACATATGAGATTAATCCGCTTTACATGAAGAGAGTTCAGGAAATAGTTGACTGGGTTATCGAAGATGGAATGTATGCAATCATAAATATTCATTGGGATTCTCAGTGGTGGGGACAGTTCGGTTCTAAATCTGAGGCATGGAGAGCTGAAGCCTGGAAGCGCTATAAGGCTTTTTGGACTCAGATAGGTGAGAACTTCAAGAATCACTCAGATAAGCTTATATTCGAATCAGCTAATGAAGAGCTTTGTGGCAGGCTTAATGATCCTATAGCGGCTGACGGTTATGTGCCAAAGACCGGTGAGATGGGTTACAGAGGTAATCTTACAGAAGATGAGCAGTATGAAACTACAAATAAGATAAATCAGACATTTGTGGATATTGTCCGTTCCCAGGGTGGAAATAATAATAAGAGATACCTTCTAATCGCAGGTTTTGGAACAAATATAGAGGATACTTGTGATGACAGATATGTAATGCCTACAGATACTGAAGAAAATGGTGTTTCAAAGATGTTTGTATCTGTTCACTATTACACACCATGGGATTACTGTGGTGATGATACAACTACAATTACATGGGACAGAGACAGTGAAAATCATGGTATCGAGGAAATGAGAAGTCATCTTGGTGAGATGAGTAAGTTTACTGATGCAGGATATGGTGTAATAATCGGTGAATTTGGTGTTTGTGTTCCTCAGCATGACAATGTAGTTGATTACTTTACAGCTATGCATGAGATTTCAGCAGAGTATGGACTTGTTCCTGTTCTTTGGGATGCTCAGCATATGTACTTTGACAGAGGTAATAACCTTATAAGATACAGGGATGTAGCTGAATTCTATAATAACCTTACAGGTGGTCATGGTGATACTTCAGCCGAAGCTGTTTCGGGTCCTGTAGATTATGATCCGGATCCAATGGAAGTGCCTGATGGTCTTGAACCTGTATTTAGCTGGGAAGGAACATGGTATAAAAACGACGGAAGTGGTGCGATAGGTCAATATAGAAATCAAGCCGGCAATGAGGGTGATTTTGTTATTACAGACAGCTGTACCGATGGATCAATGATGGACTTTAATTCATGGGGTTATCAGGCATTCCCTCATATTAACTTTAAGGATTATGATAATCTGTACATGTACGTAACCTTCCTTCCTGCATCTGAACAGGACGATGGAACAGGTGAAGAACCTCTTACAGACGAGGGTGTTATCGGAGATATGACTCTCGGTTCATGTATCGAGGTGAACGGAAACTCAAGTGATGCTGCTAAAATACCTTTCAATGATTTCTTTGGGAAAGCTGTTAGGATACCTAAGCTTGCTAAGAGTAACGGATATATATATCTCACATTTGCTAATGCGCCTATAGTTACAGGTATTTATTTCTACAATATGCCTACTAAATAATCTATTAGGTAATTCAATAACATAAAAAGATTAAGGATGCTTTGATGGAGTTACGCCCTCTAAGCATCCTTTTTACTTCGTTTCAATTTTACTTTATCATTCCACTTAATACAATTGTAAGAATTTTTTTCTTTATTTATTTACTTTGTTATGTTAGAATCTCATTAGTCAAAAAAAGTAGGGTCTTTGAGGGTTGTTACGGAGCTTCCCTTGCTTTTGGGACTTGCTTTTTATTGGCGGAATTTTTTTTAAAAAAAATATTAACGGTTTAAAAGGAGGAATTAAGTGATGAGACTTAATAAGAACTTTAAAAAAGCTCTTTCTGCAGTTCTTGCTTCTGCTATGGTTTTCTCATTCGCACCTGTTGTTAATGCGGATGATGTTGAGCCAATTGCGGGAGATGAATTACCAAATGCTATCACAATCAATGCTGAAGAGGTAGATTTCAAGGGAGCTCCTGCAGAGTATACTTATGATGCAACAGGTTCTCTTGCAGGTGACTGGAGTGGTAACTTCGGTTACATCAAGAGTAACTACAATTTTGAAGCTAAAGATGTTACCGTAACTGTAAATAATGATTATGTTTTCAGTTTTGGAGATATTGTTTCTGATAAAAGAGCTTCAGACACGGAGAAAGATGAAGCAGGAAACTATAAGAAAAATGAAGTTGCTCTTTTCGGAGAAAACTATTATGGTGTTGATCTTCCAAATATTTGGAACTTTGGTGATGGAGATGTAATGGCTACATCAGATGATGGAACTGCTAAAGTTATATGTCATGGTGTTGGTACTTGGAAAGCAGTCCTTACGGTTAATGATGAGGAAGTAGCTATTGAAAGTGCTGAACTTTCATTTAAATTTGATGAAGCTCCTGCTGAGTTCACTCCATTCCAGATTTATATCGGTGGAAACTTCAACTCAGGTTGGAATCAGGAGTTCATCGGTGATGCTAAGTTAGGTTCTAAGGAAGCTGGTGATGCTGATGATGCTTACTACTTAGATATCGCTGAGCCAGGTGACTATGCATTTGAGTTCATCGCTTCAGAAGGTGTTACAGATGTAGATGTTGCATATACAAACATTGCTAACTATACTGATGACGATATTCTTAGTGTTGGAGAATTTGCTAGGAATGCTAAGATTACATGGAAGGGTATCTATGTACAGAACGAAGAAGGTGAAGAAATCGCTGCATATCCATTCGTTAAAGATCAGTCTCTTATGTATACATACTGGGATGGAGAGCCTACGAAGGGTGTTAGATATAACCTTGCTAATAAGTACAATGCTGCAGCTGGTTACTTAACAGATGATGAAGAGATGGATGCTTGGGGCGAGGTTACAGCTGAAGGTGATAAGGACGGAGACGGATCAGATGCTGATTTCGTTAACTTAATTCCTGAGACAGGTGCTGATTTCCTTCCTTCTGAAATCGTTTATGAAGAGGGTGACCATGTATTCATTAAGTTTACAGTAGAAGCTGGTGACGGTACAGTTAGCTCAGCTGGTATTACAGAATTAACTGACGACATGACAACAACTCCTGAGTTTGAGCCAACTGTTCATCCAGGTGGATCAGATATCCCAGGACCGGGAGATGGGACTCCAAATCCAGGAGATGGAACTCCAAATCCAGGAGATGGAACTCCAAATCCTTCAACTAATCCTTCTACAGGTGCTTCAGTAGCTCCTACAAAGGCTCCTGCAAAGGTTGCTACAAAGGCAGCAGTTGTAACTCCTGCAGCAGCTTCACTTAAGGTTGCTAAGAAGGTTGTAGTTGCAGCCGGTAAGACAAAGGATGTTAAGGTTACAGTTGATCCTTCTACATTCAGTGCTATCACAGCTACATCAGCTAACGAGAAGCTTGTTACTGTTGCTACAGCAGCAGGTGTTGTTAAGGTTACTGCTACAGCAGCAGCTAAGAAGAACAAAGGTAAGGTTGTTAAGGTTACAGTTAAGGCTGGAGATAAAGAGCAGATCGTTAAGGTTGCTATCCAGAACAAGGCTAAGAAGCTTAAGGCAGCTAAGAAGGTTGTAACTGTTAAGAAGGGTAAGAAGGCTAAGGTTACTTTCAAGGTAACAGCTGAGAACAAGAAGGCTGCTGCTACAGATCTCTTCGCAAAGGCTGCTAAGGCTGCTAAGAAGGCTGCTAAGATTGCAAAGGTTGCTAAGGTTCAGAGCGTAAAGGTTAAGAAGGGCAAAGCAATCGTTACAATCAAGGCTACAAAGAAGACCGGTACTAAGCCACTTACACTTAAGCTTGGTAAGGCTAAAGCTAAGTGCAAGGTTACAGTTAAATAATTAAAAAATTTTTAGACTGTTGATTAAACTCCGTAATAATCATATGTTAAAAAATAAATACATGTATTTAAAATAAGAGCTTTCAAGCCCCTTAGCGAGGAATCGCTAAGGGGTTTGTTTTTTCCGGATTATTTACTGTGAATTAAATATTTAAGTATTTTTTAATTGAATTATATATTATATTTGGTATAATATTTTATATGTGAAAACAACTTGAAAAGGAGAATTACTTATGGGTAAAAATCTAAAAAAAGTATTATCTGTTGCTCTTTCTACTGCACTTGTTATGACAAGTGTTGTGACGGGAGCGACTGACGCAGCAGCGGCGAAGACACCTAAACTTGCTAAAAACAAGGTAAGTGTAGAGGTTGGAGCTACTACAAAGGTAAAAGTAAAGAATGTAGCAAAGAGTGCAAAGGTTAAGGTGCTTAAAGTAAAGAAAAAAGCTGTAGCAAGTGTTACAGCAAAAAAACTTAACCTTAATGTAACCGGTAAGGCAGAAGGAAAAACCAATGTTATTATAAAGGTGACCTACAAGAGCGGAAAGAAAAAGGTTTCAAAGAAGCTTAAGCTCATAGTAACTGTTACACCTAAGAGTGTAACAACAGCAGCACCTACAGCTGCACCTACTACAAAGAGCGCAGCTACCACTGCTCCTCCTGCAGCACAAACTACTGCTCCGGTTGCACCTGAAGAGACACAGACTCCCGTTCCGGAGCCAACAGAGGCTGCTCTTATAGGTGTTTCAACTGCAACCTATGCGGAGGAGATAGAAGTAAAGGATGCACCTTTACCATTCAGAGATTATGATTCTGAAGAAATTATCGATGCTATGGGAACAGGCTGGAATCTTGGTAATACCATGGATGCTGTTTCTAACTTCTTCACCAATCCAATCAGTGTAAGTGAAACTGCATGGCAGGAAATAGTTACAACCAAGAAGCTTTTCAAGCATGTTCATGACCTTGGTTTTTCAACTATACGTATTCCTGTAACATGGGGACTTAATCTTGAGGGAACCATAAATGAAGCTCGTATGTCACGTGTACAGGAGTTAGTTGACTATGCTTTGGAAGAAGGTATGTTCGTAGTTCTTAATGTACATCATGACGGAGCTCCTGATAATTATAAATATCAGAATCTTATTCGTCCTGCAACCATAGAGGATGCTGATAATCTGGATGATCCTGTTTATGTTGCTTATAAGAAATCATGGAATACAATTGCTAACAGATTTAAGAACTATGATGAACACTTAATCTTTGAGAGTATGAACGAGGTTTATACTACAAGAGAAGATGGTTCGGGTGATGGATATGATCAGAATCCTGAAAATTGTAAAGAAACAATTCAAAAGATTATGAATATGAACCAGATTTTCTTAGATACTGTTCGTAACAGTGGGGGAAATAATGCTTACAGATGGGTACTTGTCGCTCCACTCAATACTCGTATTGATGTAGTTATGAATGATGAATTTGGTTTTAAATTACCAAAGGATACATTAGATAGCCCAAGAACCATGTTATCGGTTCATGATTATAATTCACCACCTAAGACATCAGGAACTGACACAAGTACACTTATGGGTAAGTACAGAAGATTAAGAGAGAAGTATGTTGATAATGGAGTACCTGTTATCGTTGGTGAGTACGGTAGTTATAATATCATATCAGGTAAGTGGTCAGAAGCTGAAGATAAGAGACTTCAGCAACCATATCAGTATGAAGCATTTAACTATGCAGCTAAGAAGAACAGAATTACAATCTGTGCATGGGATACAGGAAATATGATTGACAGACATGCTGAAGGTGTGACAGATTGGAAAAAAGTTATAGAAGCAATTTTCAGAGGTTATTATGCTGATGAGGATGGAGTTGGTCTGGATAGCAGATATGGTTCTACACTCAAGGAAGTAGAAGCGGCACTTGATGCTTTAGTTAAGGCTGAGAGCATAGCGCTTGATAAAGATTCTTTAACATTAAAGGTTGGAGACAGAGAAAGTGTTGCAGCTACATTAACACCTGCTGATAATGATGACGCTGCTGTATGGTCTTCAGATGATGAGCTTGTAGCTACTGTTAACATGGATGGAGTTATCGAAGCTGTATCACCTGGAACAACTACTATTACAGCTCGTTCTATCTACAATGATGAGGTTTGCGCTAAGTTAGAGCTCACTGTTGAGCCTGTGCCTGTAGATACAGATTTCACAGTTACTGACATAACTACTGAACATCCTCAGTATAGGATTGCAAAGAATTATCCTGCATTCTTAAACGCAAAAGTTGTTGCAGATAAAGATATTTCTGATAGTGATGAATATGATATTACTTACAAATCATCTGATCCTGAACTTGTTTATGTTGACAGTGTAGGAAGGCTTTTAGTTGTTGGTGACGGAGATGGTGAAGTAACTATTACTATGACAGCAGTTGGTGGATTTACAAAGGATATCTTAGTTGATGTCGTTTCTAAGCCGGGCGGAATAAAGGATGCTTCGAAGGCTCTTAATATCTGCTTAAGTATGTATTATGAAGATGCAACTGAAGAGAAAACCGCTACACAGATGATTGATAGTGATGGAGTCTATACATTTACTTATGATGCATCTAACGGTAAGACAAAGAAGACACTTGAAGGTGTTACAGCTGTCTACTTACAGGATCCATCTCAGACAGAGCCTGTTTATAAGGATGCTATCCTTAAGTTTAAGGAGATTAAGGTAAATGATACTGTTTACACCTTAAGAGACGATTATACACCTGTTTCTCCTTATAAGAATAATGGTAATCAGTTTGATACAGGTAATCCTTTAAACGGATGGGCTAACTACAACGGAAAGTGGGATGGTAGTGTTGTTAATGAAGTTTCATATGATTCTTCAACACATGCCATTAAGTACAATCTTCCAAACGGAGAGGAAGCAAAGACAATTTCCGTAACATTTGAGATTACAGGTATAAACTAAAAAGACTTGAATTATTGAATTCAAGACAGATAGGAGACCCGGAGAGTGCTTTAACTCTCCGGGTTTTTCAAACAGTGCATGGAGGAAAATATGTTTAGAAAACTTGCATTAAGTGATGATGTGCTACTCTCGGTTGAAAAACCGGCCCGGTATATCGGTAATGAGATAAATATGATTAAGAAGGATCCTGAGAAAGTAGATATAAGATTTTGTATGTGCTTTCCGGATGTTTACGAGATAGGTATGTCACACCTGGGGATACAGATTTTATATGATATGTTTAACTCAAGAGATGATATATATTGTGAAAGAGTATACTCTCCCTGGCCTGATCTGGATAAAATTATGAGAGAAAAAAGTCTTCCTTTATTTGCTTTGGAATCCCAGGACCCTATAAAGGATTTTGATTTTTTAGGTATTACACTTCAGTATGAAATGTGTTATACCAATGTACTACAGATACTTGATCTTTCACAGATACCTCTTAAGGCTTCCGAAAGAGACGGGGACATGCCCTTTGTTATAGGAGGCGGACCTTGCTCATATAATCCTGAGCCTATCGCAGATTTTTTTGATCTATTTTATATAGGTGAGGGAGAGACAGTTTTCTTTGAGTTAATGGATGCTTATAAGGAGTGGAAGAAAAATGGAGAAGAAAGGCTTGATTTCTTAAAAAGAGCAGCAAAGATAGAGGGTATCTATGTACCGTCTCTTTATGATGTTACTTATAATGAGGATGGAACACTAAAGACTTTTATTCCAAATACAAAGGAGGCTTCTACAGTAATAAAGAAGCAAGTAGAAGAGGATCTTACTAATACATATTATCCTACAAAACCACTTGTGCCATACATGAAGGTTACTCAGGACAGAGTTGTGCTGGAGATACAAAGAGGATGTATAAGAGGATGTAGATTCTGTCAGGCAGGTATGCTTTACAGACCTACAAGACCGAGAGATGTAGAAGTTCTAAAGGAATACGCTAAGACCATGCTTGAGTCTACCGGTCATGAGGAAATTACTTTAAGCTCGTTATCTTCGAGTGATTATGAGGATTTGGGAGAACTTGTATATTACTTAATCAATACATTTAACAAAAAAGGCATAAATGTAGCATTGCCATCACTTCGAATAGATGAGTTTTCTTTAGATGTCATGAGTCGTGTGCAGGATATAAGGAAAAGCAGCCTTACATTTGCGCCGGAAGCCGGTTCGCAGCGCATGAGGAATGTTATAAATAAAGGTCTAACTGAGCAGGATATACTTGAAGGTGCCCTTAAAGCCTTTAAGGGTGGATGGAATAGGGTAAAGCTTTACTTTATGTTAGGTCTCCCTTATGAAACTTATGATGATATAGAGGGAATAGCAAAGCTTGCCAATGAGGTTGCAGTTACTTATTATGAAAATATTCCGAAGGAAAAGAGAAAAGGAAAGGTTCAGATTGTTGCAAGCAGTTCGATATTTGTACCGAAGCCGTTTACTCCATTTCAGTGGGCCAGGATGAATTCGAAGGAGGAAGCAAGAGAAAAAAGGGATTTTTTGAAAGGGAAGGTTAGAGAGCAACTCAATCAAAAAAGTATAAAATATAATTGTCACGACACATTTACATCGGAGTTAGAAGGAGTGCTTGCAAGGGGAGACAGAAGGTTATGTGATGTAATACTGCATGCTTATAATTCAGGATGTATATTTGATGCGTGGACGGAGTACTTTAATTATGATAAATGGATTGAAGCCTTTGATAGTTGTAATCTGGATTATAATTTCTATATAGACAGGGAAAGAGAAAAGGACGAGCTTTTTCCATGGGACTTTATAGATTCCGGAGTAACTAAAGAATTTTTATGGAGAGAAAATGAGAGAGCAAAGGCAGAGGCTGTGACACCTAATTGCAGGGATAAGTGCTCGGGTTGCGGAATTATGAAGTATGATGCTAAGAATTCATTTTGTAAGAAATGGATTAACTAAATATAAGGAGTGGCATAGATGAAATACAGAATTAAATTTTTTAAGATAGGTTCTATGAAATTTATAGGGCATCTGGATGTTATGAGATACTTTCAAAAAGCCTTCAGAAGAACGGATATTGAAGTAAGATTAAGTGAAGGGTTTTCGCCACATCAGATTATTTCATTTGCATCGCCTCTTGGTATAGGTCTTATGACTACGGGAGATTATCTGGATGTAGAGCTTACAGGTGATCTGGAAACCGACTATATTAGGGAAGAGCTAAATGCGGTTATGAACGATGAAATCGGCGTTATAAGAGTATCGAAGCTAGAAGACTTTGCTAAAACATCCATGGCAGTTTTAGCGGCTGCTGACTATACCGTATGCATAAAGCCGGAAAAATCAGAACATTTTGGAAATGATTTTTTTGAAAAATTACAAGATAATATCAAAGGATATTTAGCTCAGGAGGAAATATTAGTAACAAAGAAAACCAAGAAATCTGAGCGAGTTATGGATATAAAAGATAACATCTATTACATGGAAAGTAATAAAAAGAGCTTTGAAGAAAAGACCGGGTTAACTTACACTGATGAAAGCTTCGATTATGATTATTACAAACCAATCTTTTTTATAAGGCTTACCCACGGCTCTGTGTTAAATATCAAGCCTGAGACAGTTATAGAGAGCTTTTGTACATATGCAGGAGTAAAGTTTGATTCTCTTTTCTTTCAGTTAAACAGGCTTGAAATGTTTGCAGATAAAAACGGTGAAAAGGGTAAAGTAAATACCATGAACAGTGAAGTGAAGTGTGAGCTTGTAAGCCTTGATAGATGGCAGGCAATATAAGGATTTATTAATTATGCTTTGACCACTATATCATTATGTGCTACAATGTTTTATTAGAGAGGTTCGATACTGTTTTTTCGAAAGGAGAAGAAAGATATGAAATGTCCTTATTGTAACAATGATATGAAAAAGGGTGGAGTTATAGTAGATAACGGTGAGATGTCTAATGCTTCTTTAACATTAACATGGTACCCTGAGAGTGAGCTAAATAAAAAAAATAAGAATGATGCTGTTCAGCTTGCTTTGGACGGAGTGGGATACTATTGTGACGATTGCATGAAAGTATTTTCAGAACACGAGATGCACTTTTCATCATTGTTCTCATAGTTGATAAGGTGTGTCAGGTACATTTTAATTCACTTTTTTGTTTATAATAGCTATTATTATGTGTATATCAAAAATCCGGAGGTTAATGTGGATAAGGATAAAAGAAGAAAAAGGAGAGTTCCGATAAAACTGTGTCTTGAGGTCTCGTCAGTATTTCATCAGGATCATCAAAATATAACCGGAATTCATGCACCGATCGAAATTATTGATATCAGTTCCGATGGCATCGGATTTAATTCAGAAAGCGAATTGCCTGTGAATTACTACTTCAATGCAAGGCTGATATTTGATGAAATTGATTCTCTTAACAATTCTATTAATTGTGTTGTAAAAATTGTAAGAAAAAGAGAGTTAGAAAGTGGTTTGATAAATTACGGCTGTGAATTTGTAGGCATGTCCGTGGTTTTTGATACTATGTTTAAACAAATTGAAGAGAATCATTCTAATTAAAAGTATACTTTTAAACATAAGGAGGCACACATAAATGTATACGTACGAGTTAGACGTTGCAACAATATGTATAGTTCATAATCATGAAGAATATTTAAAGGATTGTCTTAATGGACTGGCAAGTCAA
Source organism: Lachnospiraceae bacterium (assembly GCA_016281605.1). Classification (GTDB taxonomy): domain Bacteria; phylum Bacillota; class Clostridia; order Lachnospirales; family Lachnospiraceae; genus JAEEJA01. The sequence goes on along the minus strand of JAEEJA010000029.1, from coordinate 12,873 downwards.
AAGGTGAATTTCAGATATAAGGTTTTTGTTTATGACAATGCTTCTACAGATTCTTCTAAGCAGATAATAGAAGAAATGTATAACAAGTACCCTGAAATAATTGTACCTATATTTGAAAAAGAGTATATAGAGTCAAGACCATATATAGTCGAAAAAAATATTTTTCCAAGATTTGAAGCTAACTATGTTGCTTTTTGTGAGGGCGATGAATGGTGGTGTGCCCTTGGAAAGCTTCAGGCTCAGTACGATTACATGGATACAAATGCTGATTGTGCCGTGTGTGCGCACAACACCCTTGTTCATAATATTGTTACAGACGAAAAGATAAAGAATTTTAATTCGTGGAAATCAGTTCATCAGCTTACACCAGAGGAAATATTCATGGATTATAAGGTACATTTGTCATCATTTTTGGTACGCATGTCTGTTGCTCGCAGGACAGATGAGGTTTTAAAATTTCCTTTTTCGTCTTATGTTTTTTTGGCACAAGCCTTTGATTACGGGAAAGTAGTATCTCTACCGGGAACTATGTCTATATACAATGTTAAGGAAAATCCTTCTGCAGATTCTACTCTTCCGGCAGATATGAATCCAGAGTATGGCGGGCTTGATCGTATAAGATTTTTGGAAATATATGACCGAGATACCAAATTTAAGCATAAAAGAATCGTGGGTATGGCAAAAGACAGACTTAGGTTTTATGATGCTCTTTTGCTTCTTGAAAGTGGTAATCTTTCTAAAGAAGATGCAAAAAAATGTAAGAATATAATTAATGAAAATTCATACAAAAAAACCTATGTCAGCAAGCTCGGAACTAAGGAAAAACTCCAGTTCTTTTTTAAAACAAAATAAGTAATTTTTTTATAATATAGTTTTACTTTTATGTAAATTTCAGATTAGATTTTTTGTCTTATTTGCAATTTGAGAGGAGGCGTATATGATACTGATAAAAAATGGTCGTGTCGTCTGCCCGGTTTCTCATCTGGACGAAATTAGGGATGTACTGATAGATGGTAACAGAATTATACATGTGGCTGAATCTATAGAGGCTGACAGTCTGAGAAATGTTAAAGTAATAGATGCTACAGGAATGGTTGTATCTCCCGGATTATTTGATGGACATGTACACTTCAGAGACCCGGGATTTACGGAAAAAGAGGATATTGCAACAGGTGCGAGAGCAGCTGCAAAAGGTGGTATAACAACCGTTATATGCATGGCAAATACCAAGCCGCCTGTTGATAATATAGAAACACTTCATTATGTACAAAAGAAGGGTGAGATGACGGGGATTCATGTTCTTTCTGCAGCCAATATATCTAAAGGCATGAGAGGAAAAGAACTTGTTGATATGGAAAGCCTTTCCAACGAGGGAGCGGCAGTCTTTACCGATGACGGACTGCCCATAATGGACGAAAAGCTATTATATAAAGCTATGGAAAGGGCAAGAGAGTTAGATATACCTATAAGTCTTCATGAGGAGGATCCTGCTTTTGTATATCAGGCAGGAGTTAATAAAGGTATTATTTCTGACAAACTTAATTACGGAGGAGCACAAAGTGTTGCTGAGGATGTAATGGTTGCAAGAGATTGTGCGCTTGCATTACACACCGGAGCATCGGTATGTATACAGCATATAAGCTCCGGAAATTCAGTTGAGATAATAAGAGGTTTTAAAAAGCTCGGAGCAGATATTCATGCTGAAGCAACACCGCATCATTTTACGCTTAAAGAGGACTATGTGCTTTTCAAGGGAACCAATGCCCGTATGAACCCACCTCTTAGAACCGAAAAGGATAGAATTAAAATAATAGGTGGTCTTCAGGACGGGACCATAGATATGATTGCGACGGATCATGCCCCTCATACAAAGGAAGAAAAGGAGAGGAGCATGGATAAGGCGCCGAGTGGTGTTATAGGACTGGAAACTTCCCTTGCCTTGGGTATTAAGTCTCTGGTAGAACCCGGGTATATCACTTTGATGCAGCTTATCGAGTGTATGAGTACTAATCCGGCTAGATTTTATCGCCTGGTACCGGGCAGTATAGCAGAGGACTCATATGCTGACATAGTTATATTTGGGGAGCATGATAGCTGGACTGCAGGAGACTATGTATCAAAATCCGAAAACAGTCCTTTTACCGGATGGGAGCTTCCCGGCAAGATTTATTATACTATTTGTAATGGAAAGATTGTTTATGAAGCTTAATTATATTAAAGATAACAAAGGATAGACATAATGGAAAAATTCAAAAAATTACTTAAGGAAAAGTGGGCAGCATACAGTATAGCAACCTGCAGTGCAGTGATTTTATATATGATTCTTTCCAATATTTCCAATATTGCTTCGGGAATATCATATATATTCGGTATATTTGTACCTGTTATTTATGGAATTGTAATTGCTTATATTTTAAATCCTCTTGTGAAATTTTTAGAACAAAAGGTGTTTTTTAAGATTAAATCTGAAAATTTTTCACATAATGCTTCTGTTGTTTCAGCAGTATTAATAGTGCTTATAATTATTTCCACTATTATGGTACTTCTGATACCTCAGATATTTGAGAGTGTAAGATTAATGGTTAAGAACATGGATTCTTACACAAGTTCACTCAGAAAGCTGGTTCGTAGTCTTACCGATTATGCAGAAAGTCATGGTATAGATGTTGCTGAAAATATTAATGAGGTTTTTGATAAGATTGTAAGGGAGTTTTCAACAAAGATTACCGGATATCTTTCAAATGCCATTAATATTTCAGTTAACTTAGGCAAGGAAATAATCAATATTGTAATCAGTTCAATACTAGCAATATATTTCCTTATCGATAAAAAGCGGATGATATCCGGTTTGAAATCATTTTTGAATCTTATTTTAAAGAAAAGCACTTATAATAGCATCTCTAATTTTTGGTTAAGATGTAATAAGATTTTAGCACGCTACATAGTTTGCAGTCTTATAGATGCTGTATTTGTTGGTGTTGCCAATGCGATATTTATGCTTATTTGTGGTATGCCTTACACAGTTATAGTTTCTCTCGTAGTTGGTGTAACCAATTTGGCTCCAACCTTCGGTCCGATGGTAGGTGGAGTTATAGGCGCATTTATCTTGGTTCTTATAAATCCATGGTATGCACTTTGGTTTATAATATTTACGATAATACTTCAGACTATAGATGGTTATGTAGTTAAGCCGAAGTTCTTTGGAAATACTCTTGGAGTGCCGGGAGTGTGGATACTTGTAGCTATCGTAGTGGGTGGCAGACTTTTTGGTGTAGTCGGTATTCTTCTTGCTATTCCATTTGCGGCAATTGTGGAATTTGCCTACTCAGATATAGCTAATAAAAAGCTTAAAAATGATACTTGATTAAAGCGGGGATTTTTTGATGGAGGATAAGGGTAAGGAATTAAGTAAATATGAGAGAACCAAGAAAAGATTATTTGAGATAATGGAAATAGGTTCAAAGGATGATATCATAAGCAGACTTTTTGATTATTTTATTGTTATATGTATAGTTCTTAATCTTATGATTCTTTTTCTTGATACATTTGATTATCCCAAGAGACTAACTCCGATTTTTCGCGCTATTGAGATTGTGACAGTAGGGGTCTTTATAGTGGAGTATGTCTTAAGAGTGTGGACGTCTCCTTACCTGTATCCCAACAGAAATCCTGCTCAAGCTCGAATTTATTATATATTTTCATTTTACGGTCTTGTGGATCTTTTTTCCATACTTCCGTATCTTATATTAATCATGCCATATGGAATGGTTGCCTTCAGAGTGCTTAGAGTATTTAGGGTATTTAGGCTTTTCAAGGTAAATGCTCAGTATGATGCATTTAACGTGGTTTTAGATGTCTTAAATGAAAAGAAGCAACAGCTTTTTTCTTCGATTTGTCTCATACTTATCATGATGTTGGCAGCTTCTATATCTATGTATGGTGTTGAGCATGTTGCTCAGCCGGATGTTTATAAAAACGCCTTTTCAGGTATATGGTGGTCGGTATCTGCTCTTCTTACAGTGGGTTATGGAGATATATACCCTGTTACTGTGGCAGGTCAGGTGCTTGCGATAATCATTTCATTTTTAGGGGTTGGTATGGTTGCTATCCCTACAGGTATTATATCTGCCGGATTTGTAGAGCAGTATACCAAGCTTAAAAAAATTTCAGAGGTTTCACATGGAGAAGATCTTAAGTTTATTATGATTACTGTCGAAAACGATCATCCATGGGTTAAGCAATGTATCGGAGACATAAAAACTCCACCTGAATTTATAATAATCACTATCATAAGAAACAGAAATCCCATAATTCCTACTTCTGATACCATAATACATATAGATGATAAAATCATTATCGGTGTTATGGAATATAAGGATGATATAGGTGTATATATTGAGGAAATCAAGATAGATGAGAGTAACAGCTGGAAGGATAAATATTTAAAAGAATTATATATACCCAGAAGTAAAGCAATAGCATCTATAGTAAGAGATTCAAAGCCGATTATGGCAGGTCCCGATACTATGATAAAGGCCGGTGATATAGTTACTGTTATAGAAAAAACGATGAAGAGTTAAAAACTGATATCATAAAGAGTAGACGATGAGGTTATATTTTGAAAAAATCTGATAATAATAATAAAAAAAATAATAATATAAAAGATAGAATTTTTAGAATTGCTTACACTCTTATAATGGTTTTGATAGTTGCTTTTGCAGTATCAAAATTTGATAATAATGATACAAATACAAGTAATAATAAAAAGAGTGTTAATACTACTGTTTCTCCCAGTTCTACGCCTCTTAAGGAAACATTTATAGGCGAAGCAACAGAAGAAAAGGATTACAAATTCAGAAAAGAAAAATATAAAAAAGAGCATTTTGAAAAGCATGGAAAAGACATGGGGTTTTCAAATGCGGATGACTACGAAGCCGCTGCCAGTGAGGTAGTAAATAATCCAAATTCTCTTTATAAAACCGAAAAGGAAGATGGTGATAATGTATATTACTTAGAAGAGAGCAACGAATTCGTAATCGTTTCCACGGATGGATATATTAGGACATATTTTAATCCTGAAAAAGGTAAAAAGTATTTTGAATCACAGTAAATATGAGAAGATTATGATCTAAAAGTTTATGATTTTTATGACCAGCTCTTTATATTTTCGTACATTGAATCTATAACGCTTTCATTTATTAAAAATGGTGCAGATTGTAGCTTTGTTTGATTTGAGCAAAGCTCTTTTTTTGCAATTTGTAAAGTATCATCTGATATTGGCATAAAATGCAGAATATCTTTTATAAAGAAATGCATATCTTTTGCATCCTTAAAATCTGTTAGATATAAAATGTGTTGCTTTAATTCTTCAGGTGCTGCTTCTATAAATGCTGATAAGAAATATCCGCAAGCCATACCATGAGAAATATTTAGGTTATAAGTAACAGGGTAACTTAGTCCATGAGGTATGCTGGTTGCGGTTTGTGCGATAGAAATGCCTGCAAAAGCTGATGCCCTCATAAGGGATGCAAGTTCACTATAGGAAGCGCTTTCTAAAGAATCCTCTAATAAAAGACTCTTAATATCTTTCCAAGTCTTTAAACCGGCGTCTGAACACATACGACTGTAAGGAGTAGACTTGGTATTTATGTAGCTTTCACAGAGATGACAAAGTGAATCAATCGCTGTATTTCTGATAATAGATATAGGGGCATGCTTTAGGTAGCGACCATCTATAAGAGCAAGTTCCGGGAATATTCGGTGCTTTATGGAGCCCTTTGTTTTTTTCTCATGGATTGTCAGAACGGAAACACCTGTAACCTCTGAACCGGTTCCACAGGTTGTGGGGATGCAGATAACAGGAAGATGCTCGGAAGTGGCTTTAGCGTCATAGAGGTAAGTAGCGTCACTATCCTTGTGATAAATCATGAGGGCAATGGCCTTAGCAGCATCCATGGGAGAGCCACCGCCTATACCTATACAAAAGTCTACACCTTCTGCAATACCTACATTTCTTGCTTTCATAACTGTTTCTATGGATGGATTTTCTTCTATATCATCGAACAAAACATGCTTTATATCATATAAGTTTAAGGCATTGCAAACATCTTCATAAGAGCCGTTTTTCCTGGCAGATGATTTACCTGTAATTATCATGGCTTTTTTTCCAAATTGAGAAAGTAAGTCGGCATGTTTTTTTATACAATTTTCTTCTTCATAAACCCTTGTTGGCATAAAAAATGAAAAATTCATGATAGTGTCCTCGCTTTTTTACATGGATTCTGTTATAATAAAAATCGTTACTGCATCGGTAAATGATAAAACTGATGGTTTTTATAACGTATTAGTTATACTTTATTAGTTAAGATTTTGTCAAGATATAAGAAAGGATATAGATATGAAATTTCTGATACAGAGAGTAAAACATGCATCTGTAACTATAGATGGAATAGTAAAGGGTGAAATAGATAAAGGATTTGCAGTCCTTATAGGAGTTAATAATGAAGATGATAGAAGTACTGCGGATAAAATGATAAAAAAGCTTACAAATATGAGAATATTTATGGATGAAAACGGAAAAACTAATCTTAGCCTTTCAGATGTTTCGGGTTCACTTTTGCTTGTTTCTCAGTTTACTCTTTATGCTGATTGTAAGAAGGGTAACAGACCGTCTTTTGTAAAGGCAGGAGACCCGGTTCACGCAGAAGAAATGTATGATTATATTGTTGAAAAATGTAGAGAATGGGCGATATCTACAGAAAATCCGGAGATAAAGATTGAAACCGGCTCATTTGGCGCTGAGATGATGGTAAGCATTGAAAATGACGGTCCTTTTACAGTTGATTTGGATAGTACAGAATTATAAGATGTATGAATTTATGGTTTTAGTTCACAATGTGTTAATATGTGTGTCTATATATGAGTCTTAAAACGGAGGAGTATACATGGAAAAGGATTATGAATATGATGATAATAACGAAAAAAAATTAGAAGAGAAGAAAAAGCTTATAGAGGAGCTTTTAGAAGATAAAAAGTATAAGCCTATGACTATGCGTGAAATGGCCGGATTTATGCAGGTTCCAAAGGAAGAGAGAAAAGAATTTAATGATATAATATATGGTCTTTTGGGAAGCGGTAAGGCTCTTATAGATAAGAGAGGTCACATAAAAAAGGCTGGAAGTGATGTAAAGGTCGGAAGGTTTATGGCAACTAAGAAGGGCTTTGCGTTTGTAAGAGTTGAGGGAGAGACTCAAGATGTATTTGTAGAATCCGACAATACAGCCAATGCTTATGATTCTGATATCGTTCAGGTTAAGATAATACGTGAGGCAGAAAACGGATATAAACCTGAGGGTGTAATAACCGGTATAGTTGAGAGAGGACACAGTGTAGTTGTAGGAACTTTTACAGCCCTTAGCTCCAGAGGTGTGGTAAAGTCCGACGATTCGAGATTTACAGAGCCTGTTTACATTGGAAAGAACGATACTTGCGGAGCGGTTTCCGGACATAAGGTGGTGGTAGAGATCCTTAAATACCCGGATACTCTTAATGAAGAGTTCAAGGGTAAAGTTATAGAAATTCTCGGACATATAAATGATCCGGGTGTTGATATACTTTCAATTGTCAGAGCTTATGGAATTCCGGATGAATATCCTGAAGAGGTACTGGCTGAGGCAGAAAAAACACCTGAGATTATTACAGAAGATGATATAAGGAATCGTAAGGATGTAAGAGATTTACTTACGGTCACTATAGACGGTGAGGATGCTAAAGACCTGGATGATGCCATAACACTTGAAAAGGAGGGGGGTTACTATCATCTTGGGGTTCATATAGCAGATGTTTCAGAGTATGTTAAGGAAGGTTCAAACATTGATAAAGAGGCTCTTAAAAGGGGGACGAGCTGTTATCTTACAGATAGAGTAATACCTATGATACCTCATAGGTTGTCTAATGGTATCTGTTCCCTTAATCAGGGTGAAGATAGACTTACCCTGTCCGTTTTTATGGACATCAATGAAAAGGGTGAGATAGTTTCTCATGAAATATCCGAAGCAGTTATAAGAGTAAACAGACGTATGTCATATACTGCAGTAAAGAAGATAGTAGAAGAGGATATGGGGGTTGATTACTTTAGGGAGTTTGAGCCTGACAGGCTTGAAGGTGAAAGAGATGAGGAATTCGTTACATTTTTCAAACTTATGTATGAATTAAAAGATATCTTACATAAGGCAAGACAAAAGGATGGCTCTATAGATTTTGATTTTCCGGAAGGGAAAATAACCTTAAATGAAGAAGGATTTCCTATAGAGGTTGATATATATGAGAGGAGTGAAGCGAACAGGGTTATAGAGGAGTTTATGCTTGCGGCAAATAAATGTGTCGCAGAGGATTACTTTTGGCAGGAGCTTCCCTTTGTATTTAGATCTCATGAGACGCCAAGTATGGAAAAGTGCTGTGAACTTGCATCACTTGTAGAAGGCTTTGGATACAGATTGAGGCTTAAAGATGAAAGTGTACATCCAAAAGAAATACAAAAGCTTTTACAGAGCATAGAAGGTAAACCGGAAGAAGGGCTTATAAGTATGATTACTCTGCGTTCTATGAAGCAGGCTCGCTACACTGTAGAGTGTAACGGGCACTTTGGTTTGGCATTTAAGTATTACTGTCATTTTACTTCACCCATAAGAAGATATCCTGATTTGCAGATTCACAGAATTATAAAGGAAAATCTTCATGGTGAGCTAACATCAAAGAGAATAAATCATTATGAGAAGATTCTTCCGGATGAAGTTGTAAGGTTAAGCGAGCTTGAAAGAAGAGCGGATGAAGCTGAACGGGAAGTGATGAAGCTTAAGAAGGCTCAGTATATGGAGCAGTTTATAGGAGATGAGTTCGAAGGAACAGTTTCCGGTGTTACCGGCTGGGGAATCTATGTCACTCTTCCTAATACTGTTGAGGGTATGATAAGTCTTGCTACTCTCTATGATGATTATTATGAATATATAGAGGAGTCGCATATGCTTGTAGGGGCTGACTTTGGAAGAGTATATAGGCCCGGTGACAAGCTTAAAGTTAAGGTGAGTGCTGTGAATATAGATCTTAGAACTATAGATTTTACCCTTGTTCAGGAAGAAAAATAATAGTATCGATTAAAATTGATTGCACTTCGTGCTCAGATAGGAGGGAAAATGGCTAAAGAGAATGTAAAATTAATAGCGAATAATAAAAAAGCTTATCATGATTATTTTGTTATAGAAACTTATGAAGCAGGTATAAGTCTTGCGGGTACGGAAGTTAAGTCTTTAAGGGCAGGAAACTGTAGTATAAAGGAAGCATTTGTCCGCATAGAAAATAACGAAGTATATATCTATAATATGCATATAAATCCTTATGAGAAAGGAAATATATTTAATAAAGACCCAAGAAGAACCAGAAAACTTTTACTTCATAAGCATGAGATAAGAAAGCTTATCGGTAAGATAAAAGAGAAGGGCTTTACTATTATACCTCTTAAAATCTATTTCAGCGGAAGTTACGTAAAGGTTGAGATTGGTCTTTGTAAGGGTAAAAAGCTCTATGATAAGCGTCAGGATATAGCAAAGAAGGACATGAGACGTGATGCAGAGAGAAAATTTAAGGTTAGTAACTTGTATTAGATTTAAGCGAGTATTGACAAAAGTCGGAGAAATCCTCATCTCCAAGCTAAGGCGTAGGTGGGGGGCTTCTCTTTTGCATTTAGGATGATTTCTGACTTAAATAGTGGGAGAATTAAGAGAAAAGAATGGAGAATTATAATGGTTGTAGATTTAGCTGAAAGCAGAGAAAAAATTGATAAAATTGATAAGCAGATAGCTGCACTTTTTCAGGAAAGAATGGAAGTTGCCAATGATGTGGCTAATTATAAAAGAAGTACCGGGAAAAAGGTATATGACCCTGAAAGGGAAGAGCAAAAGATTACTGCCATAAAAAAACTGGCAAATAATGAGTTTAATAAGACTGCACTGGAGGACCTTTTTAGATATATTATATCTATAAGCAGGAAGTATCAGTATATGCAGCTTGGTGAAGATGTAGGAGAAAGTGAATAAAAGGTAATGATGAAAAAAGGAGATTTATGTAAAGGAACAGTCGTTGAGGTATTGTTTCCAAACAGAGGCTATGTCAACCCTGAGACTATAGTAGATAAAGATATAAGTGAAGAAGATAAGAAAACGAGAGTTCTGGTTAAGGGACCGCTTATACCGGGGCAAAAAGTTAAGTTTAGAATAAAAAAATCCAGGAAAGAAAAGTGTACAGGGATACTTCTTGGGATAGAGTCGCGCTCTCAACTCGAAACTAAATCAGAGGAAGATTTGTGTCCGCATTTTGGTAAATGTGGAGGATGTACTTATCTCTCCATGGAATATGAAAAGCAACTTGAATTAAAGAAAAATCAGATAAAAAAAATATTTGAAAATGTTATAAAATCTGACAAAACATACGATGAAATTTATGAAGGAATATATGGAAGCCCCAATATGTATGCTTACCGAAATAAGATGGAGTACACTTTTGGAGATGAGTATAAGGGTGGACCTTTGGCTTTAGGCCTTCATAAAAGAAATAGTTTTTATGATATCGTGGATATGAAAGATTGTAAAATCGTTCATGAAGATTTTATAAAAATTATTGAAATTGTAAGAGAATATGCAAAGGAAAATAATATTGAATTTTATAATAAAATAACTCATGAGGGTGTCTTAAGATACCTTGTTATAAGGCGATCTGAGAGTAGCAAAGAGGTGATGGTAGCTCTCGTGACTTCCTCTCAGAGAGATTATAATTATATAAAACTATCTGAAATTTTGCAGAAAAAAATTAATAATCTTTCAGGATTTATACATATAATCAGCGATAAAGTTTCGGATACGGTTTCCTGTGATAAGATGGATGTTCTCTATGGCAGAGATTACATTTACGAGGAAATACTGGGGTTAAAGTTTAAAATCTCACTTTTCTCATTTTTCCAGACCAATACGCTTGGGGCCGAAACTTTGTACTCAAAGGCGCGTGAGTATATAGATGAAGGAATGGGTGGAAAGGTACCCAAAACAGTGTATGATCTTTACTCGGGAACCGGCACTATAGCACAGATGATGGCTGATGTATCAAAGAAAGTAATAGGTGTTGAAATAGTAGAGGATGCTGTAATAGCAGCAAGGGAAAATGCTATTCTCAATAAGCTTACTAACTGTGAGTTTATCGCCGGAGATGTGCTTAAATGTCTGGATGATATTGAAGAAAAACCGGATTATATAATACTTGATCCTCCTCGTGAAGGAGTGAATCCAAAGGCATTAAAAAAAATAATTGATTATGGTGTTGAAAGTATAGTCTACATATCATGTAAGCCTACAAGCCTTGCAGAGGACTTAGATATTCTGCAGGAAAGCGGGTATGAGGTGGTGAGGATGTGTAATGTGGATATGTTTCCTTGGACGGTTCATGTAGAATCAGTCGTGAAACTCACCCGAGCCGGGTTGTGAATATGGAATAGCTGTTTTTTTGATTCAGATAACTTTGCAATTGAGAAAGAGAATCAATGAATGAAGGAAGGGTATAGGTCAGCACATGAATGGTTTTTCAAAAAACACTGATATCCTAAAAGAATACTTTTGTGATCAATCACTGAGGGCCCTGCAGTCGATTTTTGAGCGCACACATATAATAAATAATGCAAAAAATTTAAACTTGAAATTATTGTCTGTTCTGCAAACGGAGGAGTCTAAAGGCGACAAGCTTATGATACGGAATACATCTCCAAGTGGGAAGAATCATATTGTTATTGTCAATGATTTGTGCTTTTTAATAAATATTCATGGATTCATTATTTTTATGTCAAACGGGCTCTTTTATGAGGGAGAGCTGGATATCACAAATATACATTGGATTGAAGCGGATAACCTCGTTTTGTTTGATGCCTATTATATTGTCCACGGAGACCGGGAAAAAGGGATATGCCACTATTCAAACGACGAAAATAGCTTTGTATTCTTTTATGAGGAAAAGAAAGAATCAAGGAATACAATTTCTGCAATAACGGAATCCTTCAATCTTATTGGATATCGATATTCTGTAACAGGCGATTTTGGCTTCAGTTTTTTGTACGGAAATAAAAAGATTGTTACTGTTTCAAGCCCCGTTCTCCCGAAACCGTGGGTTATGATTTCCGGGAACGGTATCAACTGGGAAAGCCCCTACTTTGATGATACAATCATTCCCGGTGTTTCCCGATATGTAATTGAACAAAAAACAAAGCGTGTAGTGTGCAAGATTACCTTTATCCAGCGGGGACAGTATAGATTAAACGATTCTGTTATCGTTTATTGCGGAAAGGATGAATTGGTATTCTACCGTAATAATCAACAAATTGTCAGAATCACCCGGTGTCAAGAAAAACTACTCATCCCGGCATCCTTGGATTCGTATTATGACTGGCGGCCTTTTTTTGAAATCTCCGTTTCTCAAAGTGTTGATAATGAACTGCTGATGCTTATCTGTGCATTTCCAATGCTAAGATTTGCCGATTGAAAGACAATCGGTGAATTACAGTTTCGTTGATAGATTTCTGGATGCTGAGTCAAGCGGTGGATATGTTCTCAAAGGCAAAAGTGCGAACAGACGTGAGGAATGACTATCTATTTCATTTTCACGCCCCATGTAGAATCAGTCGTGAAACTCACCCGAGCCGGGTTGTGACTATAGGATTACTGTTACCGCCTTTAAATCTGAAGGGATTAAGAGATGAAATACGAGCAGAAGATTGTTCTGAAAAACGGCAAAGAGGCTCTGATCAGGAATGGTAATGCATCAGATGGCCTTGCTGTTTAT
>JAEEJA010000028.1 GCA_016281605.1 Lachnospiraceae bacterium | reverse complement strand
GTTTGTATGTAGGAATTAATGAGGCTTTCAAAAAGTGTTCAAATATAGATGAAGTTCTCTTTGTTGAGGGGGATTTGGATATAGACAATGAATCCTTTGAAAAGGTCGTAAGTTCGAAACATAATGTTCTGACATATTCTTATGAACCTATATATACCAATAAGGCAGTGGTTCTGTACAAGAATGAAAATGAAGAATTCAGATATGCTTTTAACAGTAGTCACGGATTATTGAAAATTGATGAAGCTTTTTCCTTGATACTAAACTCTGGACAGCTGTGGAAATTTATAAATTCAGATTTACTCAAAGTGGCAAACAAAGAATTCTTTAAAGAAAAAAAGACGGGAACAAATTTGATAATAATTCAGAATTATATAGATTCGCTTAAAGACGATGAATTTGAATTGATTGGACTTTCTCGTTGGATAAATTGTAATACAAGAGATGACTATCAAAAAATATTATCATATTGGGAGGAAGAGGCGAAATGAAATCTTTAAGGGACAGGTTTGAAATTGTTGAAAACCACATTAAAGAGAACAATATCAAGATTATGATAATAGGTTTGGGAAGTGTAGGTACCTACCTTCTCGATTATCTTGTCAGTCGAAATGATGAGGCAGTCAAGGTTATAGTTGTAGGAAGAAACTATGCAAAGATGGAACAAAATGTAAATATTGTCCGAGTTTCTTCTTTGATTCGTGGTCTCAATAAGACGCAGATTGAAATACAGGACGGTTCTGATTTAAATGATATTGTTTCAATTCAGAAGGCAATCAAAAAGCATCAGCCAGATTTTATTGTTAATTCAAGTCGCGCCTATCCGGGACTTAAATATGGTAGCATCAGTTGGTCAAATGTAAGAGCGTATGGAATTTGGACTCCTCTTGCCATACGTTTTACGAAAAATGTTATGGAGGCTTGTGACAGTGTAGATACAAATGCAATAGTAATCAACACATCTTATTCTGATGTGGTTATTCCGTGGTTAAAGAGTGCTGGTAGGGCTTATCCCGACTTTGGTTCAGGTAATCTTAATCACCTTGTTCCTCGTATCAAGTTTGCTGTTGCAGAGATGCTCGGGGTTGATGATTTCTGGAATATTAATGTTATTTTTGCTGCCGGACACTTTCATGATGTAGTTATCAGCAAGGAGGGTCAGACTGAGGGTATTGAACTTCCACTTAAGATTTACTACAATGGAAAAGAACAGAAACTTGATCAGAATGATATTTTCGCGCGTTGCAAGATATCAATGCCTGTTGATGCGCAGAGAAATATGATGAATGCATCAAGCAATTATCGCATAATTGATGCAGTTATTGAGGCTGTAAGAAGCAAGACTAATCAGCTTATATTTACTCCAGGTGTTTTTGGAAACATAGGTGGTTACCCGGTTCAGATTGGTTACAGCGATGGAAAGCTCGATGCATGGATAGATGAATCTGTTTACACCTATGAAGAAATGAACAAAGCTGACAGGACATCCATTGCTCTTGACGGAGTTGAAGATGTAATTGATGGAACGCTTATCTACACAGATTATCTGATTGAAAAGGTAAAGAAGGCATTTGGTGTAGATCTTCCCAAGAAGGTTACCTTTGAAAAAATAGATGATACTGCACAATATATTATAGATAATATTATTAAACGACAGTTAAATAGATGAGACAAAGAACTAAAAATTTATCTGAATAACTTAAATATAAATGAAAGGTTTATTATGAAAGCGTTAATACTTAATTCAGGAATGGGAAGCAGGATGGGCTTTCTCACATCCGAACATCCCAAGTGTATGACTGAAATATCTCCTAGGGAAACCATACTTAGCAGACAGTTACGTCAGCTAAGTGAGGTGGGAATAGATGAAGTAGTTATTACAACAGGGTGTTTCGAGAGCGTTCTAGTTAATTATTGCAATAATTTAAATCTACCTATACATATTACATTTGTTAATAATCCCCTTTACTATGAAACCAATTACATATATTCAATTTACTGCGCAAGAGAGTATTTGGATGATGATATAATTCTTATGCATGGTGATTTGGTATTTGAAAATGAGGTTTTAGATAAAGTAATGGATTTTGACGGGAGTTGTATGACGGTTAGTTCTACTCTTGAACTTCCAGAGAAGGATTTTAAGGCTGTTATATCAGATGGGAATGTTGTTAAGGTTGGTATTGAATTTTTCAATGATGCTATGGCTGCACAGCCTTTATATAAGCTTTCAAAAAAGGATTGGAGAACTTGGCTGGATAAGATAATCGAATATTGCGTAAATGGCTTCCAAAATTGTTATGCAGAGAATGCACTTAATGAAGTGGCGTTCGAACTTAACATCAAATTACTTGACGTTAAAGATGATCTCTGTGGAGAGGTAGATAATCCTGAGGATTTGGCGGTTATCTCATCAAAACTGAGAGAAATTGAAACACGAGATGTATATATGTGTTTCGCAACAGACATTATTCACTCGGGACATATACGAATTATAAAAAAAGCAAGACGGCTAGGCAGGCTTACAATTGGTATTTTATCCGATGAAGCAATTTCAGGATACAGGAGAGCAACAATCTTACCAGCTAGTGACCGTAAAGATATGTTTGAAAATATTGTTGGAGTTTATAGAGTAGTAGATCAAAATACTCTCTCTTATAAGGATAATCTAGAAAAATATCAGCCTAATATCGTTGTTCATGGAGATGATTGGATAAATGGTTTTCAGAAACCAATCCGACAGGAAGTTCTTGAAATTCTTGCATCATATGGAGGAAGACTCATAGAGTATCAATACTCTGATGAAGAGAAATATAAAAAAATCGATAATAAGGTTGAGAAAAGCATTTTTTCTAATCAAAGAATTATAGAGGCGACTGAAAGCTATTCTGAAATTGATGGATTTATTTTAAAAAACAAATTGAAAAATATTCTCTTGGTTCATGATGATTCGCTAAGATTTTTGAAAATTAAAGATTATTTCGATGAACTAGGAGTACGATTAGGAATAAGAGTGACAGAATTTTGTGATTTTCATCCTAATCCTGATTATGAGTCTGCAGTTGAAGGTGTTTACGTATATCATCAGAATAATTGCGACGGCATAATAGCTGTAGGTGGTGGAAGTGCAATCGACACGGCTAAGTGCATCAAGCTCTTTTCAAATATGGATGTGTCTCAGAATTATTTGGATCAGAAGATTATTCCAAATGAAATACATTTGATGGCTATCCCTACTACAGCAGGAACCGGCTCAGAATCAACAAGATATGCAGTTTTATATTATAAAGGGGAAAAACAGTCCATTAATAATCTTAGTTGCATACCTGAGATTGTAATAATGGATTCCACAACCATCGAAACTCTTCCTATGTATCAGAAGAAGTCTACAATGATGGATGCCCTTAGCCATGCTATTGAGAGTTTCTGGTCCGTGAATAGCACTGAGAAAAGTCGAGAGTACTCTAGGAAGGCGATTCGTGAAATCATTAAAAATAAAGATGGTTATCTGAAAAATGAACCATCTGCTAATCTGGCGATGCTTTACGCAGCTAATACTGCTGGAAAAGCCATAAATATAACCCAGACTACGGGTGGACATGCTATGTGCTACAAACTGACCAGTTTATTCGGGATTGCGCATGGTCATGCGGCTGCTCTATGTAACAGAATACTCTTTCCATATATGGTAGAGCATTTGGATAAAACTGTGGATGAACGTGGCAAAGGATATCTGAAAGATATTTTTCTGCATATTGCAGATGCAATGGGATTTAAGACGATTAGTGAAGCTACTGATTATTTATGCAATTTGGTAGAAGAACTGAAACTCAGTATTCCTATGGCTACCGAGGAACAATATGCTATATTAAAAAATTCTGTCAATCCAATAAGACTCAACAACAATCCTGTTGAATTAACGCTGAATGATATTGATATGTTGTACCACGAGATATTGTCTAAACAATAAGTTGCGGGATTATATTGCTATAATGGTAACATTCTTTTTAAATCTATTAGTATCAGTTGAATGAGGATTGATTATATGAAAACAGTTTACACTTGTTTGATAAGTCAATAAGATAGGATTACGAATTCATCGTTAGAAGGGAGTAACAATGAATCAAAATAAAGATGAATTATTACAAGATTTAAATACAGTTAAGGTACATAAGAGAGACGATGAGAAGCTATCTGATTCGGAATTCAGAAGACTTCAACTTGTGGAACTGGAACTGATTAAAGAGTTGGACAGGGTTTGTCGCAAGCACGACATCAAGTATTCTCTATTTTGTGGTACGCTTTTGGGAGCAGTTCGACATAAGGGTTATATTCCGTGGGACGATGATGCAGATATAGCGATGCTAAGAGAGGATTATAACAAATTTCGAGAGGTGGCTGATGAACTAGATCAGGAGATTTGTTTCTTCCAGGATCATAATACTGATCCAAACTATTTATGGGGATACGGAAAAATTCGTAAAACAGGTACGACGCATATGCGAACAGGACAGGATGCCATAGCTTGTAAAAACGGAGTTTATATAGATATTTTTCCTTTGGATGATGTTTCAAAATCAGTTATTGGTCAGATATTTCAGGATGTTGATTTATATTTTATGAGAAAAATTCTTTGGTCAAAAGTTGCTAAGGATACTTATACTAATCCGATTAAGAAATTTATTTACAGATGTCTTTCGCATATATCAGTTGAGAAGGTTTATGAAAAGACAGAGAAGTATAGAAGAAGAAGCAGTAATACAACTGAAAATAGAGTTAGAAATTTACTGTTTCCGTCATTTGGCAAGCTATATGTGAAGAACCCACTTGGTGAAAGATTCAGTATGCCCAAAAGATGGTTTATAGATCTTAAAGAGTATGACTTCGAGGGTTATAGATTCTACGGTACTGATGATGCTGATGAATTTTTAAGATATATGTATGATGACTATATGACACCACCTCCACCAGAGAAGAGGGTTCCGAAGGTTTCATATTCACAATTGGATTATTGATAATATAAAATAATAATTTATAATGAGAAATGGAGAAAGTTTATGTTACTGTATATAGATCCTGGTACAGGTTCAATGCTATTTGGTATTTTGGTAGGTATATTTGCTACTCTTGTATTTTTCTTTCAAGGTTTAATTATAAAGCTCAAATCAGGAATAGGTAGTAAAAGAATAAAGGATGATGGAAAAAAAGCTGATTATGTAATATTTAGTGATGATAAGAGATATTGGAATTCTTTTAAACTTATCTGTGATGAGTTTGAAAAGAGAGAGATAAAAGCTGAGTATTGGACAATGTCAGAGGATGATCCTGCCTTATCGGAAAAATATGAATATGTAGAATGTATCTTCATAGGTAGCGGTAATTCAGCATTTACTAAGTTAAATATGATGAGAGCTGATATTTGTTTATCTACAACCCCGGGGTTAAATGTATATCAATGGAAAAGATCTAAATGGGTAAAATGGTATGTTCATATGTATCACTGTTTAGGTGAGTGTACTACTTATGAGATGTTTGGAATAGATTTTTATGATGCTATTCTCACAACAGGCAAATTCCAGTTTAAAACCATAAGAAAACTTGAAAGTTTAAGAGGAATAAAGGAAAAAGAATTATGTCTTGTAGGATTACCTTATATTGATGCAATGGTAGAAAGAAAAGAAAAGAAAGTATTAGAATCTGGTGTCAGGACAAATGAGAATAAGAATATATTACTTGCACCCAGCTGGGGCGAATCGGGGTTGCTAAAAAAATATGGAGTTTCTCTTATAGATACGCTTCTTGATACCGGATATAATATTACCATACGTCCACATCCACAATCGTGGAAATCAGAAAATGATATGATGGATAATTTGATTAATCATTATTTAGATAATCCTAAATTAATATGGAATAAAGATAATGACAATTTTGATGTCTTATCTAATACTGATTTATTAATTTCTGATTTTTCGGCTATTATGTATGAATTTGCAGTAATATTTGATAAACCTATTTTATATTTTAAAGATGTGCTTATATTAGATACTTATGATGCAGCTTGGCTTGGTAAACCAGAGTGGAGTTATGATATTTTACATGAAATTGCAATGGATATTTCAAATGTATCTTTAGACAAATTGGGAGAAATTATAAAAAATACTATTGAATCAGATCCATTTGAAGATGGGAGAAAAAGAGCTAGAGAAGAGGGATGGAATTGTCAAATGCATTCTTCAGAGGTTATAGTAGATTATTTGATTAGAAAGCATGATGAATTACAGTCAATAGAAAACAAGATAGAGAATAAATAACAATAATATTTTTTTTGGAGGCTTTATAATTATGACAGATATCTTATGGTATATAATTATATATCCCATACAGCTTTTGCTTGAAGTGGTTTTTTCGATATTTCAAAAATCATTAAATAATCCAGGATTTGCTATAATTGGAGTTAGTATTGTAGTTAGTACACTAGCCTTGCCTCTATATAAGAAGGCAGATTCATTACAGGATGAAGAAAGAAATAAACAAAAATCAATGGAAAAGTGGATTAAACATATAAAAAAAACCTTCAATGGAGATAAAAGATATATGATCCTTTCTGCATATTATCAGGAACAAGGATATAAGCCTTTTTATGCACTTAAAGATTCTTATACAGTTCTTGATGATTTGAAAAATCATACTCATGTAACCGAAGATGAATCAAATAATTTTTTTGAATTATATAATTGTATTACGCATGATCCATGTGAATTAAAGTTATATGATTACGTTCCATCAGATGATGCTGGTAAATCTAATGAAAACTTAGAAACGGGTGTAAGAAAAGCTAAAGGGAAACAAGATTTAATTATAGATTCTCAATTTCATTATCATGCTAATATGGCAGCATATTTATTATTTGCAAAATGGTTTGATTTTCTTAGGGAAAATGATGTTTATGATAATACTAGAATAATAATAGTATCAGATCATGGAGGTGATCTAAAACAATTTGATGATATGATAATTGATGAAAATGCTGATGCAGAAAGTCTAAATCCTATATTATTATTTAAAGATTTTAATACTTCAGGATTTTTAACTGATGATACATTTATGACAAATGCAGAAGTTCCGTTTCTAGCTACAAATAAAATTATAGATAACCCTAAAAATCCATATACAGGAAACAGTATAAAAAGTGAAAAAGAAAAAGAACAACTAGTGGTCTTTACGTTTAATTCTTCGGCCTTAGATGGTGAAAACACATTCGATATGGATAAATATAACTTATATACTGTACATGATAACATTTTTGACAAATCAAACTGGAAAAAGGTTAACTGAGATTTTTTTATTGGTTTCAAAGAAACGGAGAACTAACATGAAAAAACAATCCAAATTCATCACAAAAGTTATATTTACGGGAGTGGTTTTTGTCTTATTTATATCAATTATAATAGTCTATAATAAAGAAATCAATTCCGGTGGAGACAATAAAGGAAAGGAGAAAAACATGTCCGGTAAGAATAAGAATACTGAAAAAGATACTAACAAAGGTGCATTTAAAGTGAACTGTGGAAAGATAATGGCAGGTGGAAGATTTGTCCTAAAGCTTTCTAATGATGAAACAGTTGATAAAGAAGTATTAATCGAAAATTATTATGATGATGGTAGCGATGGTATGTCCTATGGAGATACGGTTTACTGCTTCACGGGAAAGTATCCCGGGACGGTTCAGGCTGATATATACGAGGATTTACCGACTATGGACGAATTACAGCTTGATGTAAGTAAGAAGCTTTTTGTGGATGATGAATATAGGGTTCATGAGTATAAAGGTCTGCCTTTTAAGAGTTTTAAGCTTGTAGAGACAGGCATGAGAGCATCAAGGTATGTGATAGAGGGAAAGGTACTTGCTAAAGGAGAAGCCTCTTTAGAGGTCTATGATGAGGATTTTGATGGTAACAAGCATGAACGTTACCCTTTAAAGCAGGATAAGAAAACTTATGAGGACTTAAAGGCTCTTTTGGAGTATTGTGACATAAAATCGTGGGATGGGTTTTTTAAATCCAATAATAATGTATTAGATGGGTACAGCTTTACATTTGAAGCAGTGTTAGAAGATGGAAGTAAGATAAGTGCCGGAGGTAACAATGCTTCACCTAAAAGCTATCATACATTTACAAAACTGATTTACTTTTTAGCTAAGACTGAGTAAAAGTACATAGACAAATTATTGTAACTATATATCAATTCATGAAAAATCTGTGTACTTTAAGAAAAATGTTTACAATTACAAGTTTTTTATTGTATTATGATATCCGTATTTATTATTTGATTTAATTCATTCGGAGAAATTCCTCACCTCTAAGCTAAAGTGAAGGTGGGGTACTGATAAAACTGCTATTTATATAATATCAAAGGAAAGGAAAAGTATGATAATCAGCTGATTGATTACCATATAAGTGAATACTTATGAAAATAGGATTTGATAATGAAAAATATCTTATGATGCAGTCAGAGCGCATAAAAGAAAGGATAGGACAGTTTGGTGGAAAGCTTTACTTAGAGTTTGGAGGGAAGCTTTTCGATGATTATCATGCTTCCAGAGTGCTTCCGGGCTTTAAGCCGGACAGTAAGATCAACATGCTTGTTAAGATAAAGGAAGATGTTGAGATTGTTCTGGTTATTAATTCCAATGATATAGAGAAGAATAAAGTAAGAGGTGATTTAGGAATAACCTATGACCTCGATGTTTTAAGGCTTATCGACGCATTTAGAGGATATGGTCTTTTCGTTGGTTCCGTAGTTCTTACCAGATTTGAGGGTCAGGATTCTGCAGTGGCTTACCAGAAAAAGCTTGAGAAGCTGGGAATAAAGGTTTACAGGCACTATACCATACAGGGTTACCCGAGTAACATACCTCTCATCATAAGTGATGATGGATTTGGAAAGAATGATTATATTGAGACACAGCATTCACTCGTGGTTGTGACTGCACCGGGACCGGGAAGCGGAAAGATGGCTGTTTGTCTTTCCCAGCTTTATCATGAGCACAAGCACGGAGTAAAGGCAGGTTACGCTAAGTTCGAGACATTTCCGATTTGGAATATTCCGCTTTCACATCCTGTAAACTTAGCTTATGAGGCTGCAACAGCTGATTTAAATGACGTCAACATGATTGACCCATACCACTTAGAGGCTTATGGTGAAACTACTGTTAACTACAACAGGGATATAGAGGTATTTCCGGTACTAAATGCCATGTTTAAGAAGATTTACGGAGAATCTCCATACAAGTCCCCCACAGATATGGGTGTAAATATGGCGGGGAACTGTATAATCGACGATGAAGCAGTTTCTAAGGCATCTAAGCAGGAGATAATTCGCAGATACTATAAAGAGATGTGTGAGATAGTCAACGGTGGTTCGGATGCGACTACTCTTAACAAGCTTGAGATGCTTATGTCTAAGTCTGAAGCCAGTATACAGGACAGACCTGTGGTTGCTGCTGCTAAGGTTAAAGAGGAACTTACAGGTAAGCCTGCGGCTTCTATAGAGCTTGCTGATGGAAGAATAGTTACAGGACGAACAACTTCTATGATGGGTGCATCTTCAGCTATGCTCCTAAATGCCCTAAAGACATTAGCAGGGGTTGCAGATGAGGTTGATTTAATAGAGCCATCTATCATTAAGCCTATACAGGAGCTTAAAGTAAACTATTTTGGAAGTTTAAACCCACTTCTTCATGTAAATGAGACTCTTATTGCACTCACTATATGTGCTGAAAATAATGCTGATGCAAAAGCAGCTCTCGAGCAGCTTGATAACATAGTTGGCTTAGAAGTACATTCTTCAGTAATTCTTTCAGTAGTTGATGAGAATACATTCCACTCTTTAGGAGTCAATCTTACATGCGAGCCTAAGTATGAAAATAAGAAGTTATATCATAAATAATTAGTCTTAAGGAAAGAAATACTATGAAAGGAGAATATGTCTATGGATAATAACGATAACAAAAAAGACAATAACGAAAACAATCAAAAGAAAAAAGGTATTGTTACTACACTTATTATCGCAATCTGTGTCCTCTTGGTATTTATATTTTTAAATAACCGCATGAAAGATGCGACAAATAAGGAAATATCATACAATGAATTTATCTCAATGCTTGAAAAAGGTCAAGTAGAATCAGTTAATCTTACTGATTCCAAGATTGAGATAGTTCCGAAGGAAAATGATGGAGAGCTTGTTGGCATAACCTACTATACAGGGCGTATAGCTCAGGATGAAGAAATTGTAAACAGACTGCAGGATGCAGGAGTTACATATAAGAGAGAGATATCTTCAAGCGGAGACAGTATACTTTACTTCTTTGCATCTTATATCCTTCCGTTGCTTATTTTCTGGGTTGGTCTTTACTTGGTTTATAAGTTTATGTTCAAAGGTAGCTCAGGCGGCGGTTTGATGGGAGTCGGAAAGAGTAATGCTAAGCTCTATGTACAAAAGGAAACAGGTATAACCTTTAAGGATGTGGCAGGTGAGGAAGAAGCTAAGGATTCTCTTACCGAAATGGTGGATTTCCTGCATAGTCCCGAAAAGTACGCTGCAATCGGTGCAAAGCTTCCTAAGGGAGCGCTTCTTGTCGGCCCTCCCGGTACAGGTAAGACGCTTCTTGCTAAGGCAGTTGCAGGTGAAGCTGAAGTTCCGTTCTTTTCTCTTACCGGTTCTGACTTTGTAGAGATGTTTGTCGGTGTTGGAGCTTCCAGAGTACGTGATCTTTTTAAGCAGGCTCAGTCCATGGCACCCTGTATTATATTTATAGATGAGATTGATGCCATAGGAAAGAAGAGAGATGCAAGCTATGGCGGAGGTAATGATGAGCGTGAACAGACCTTAAATCAGCTTCTGTCAGAGATGGATGGTTTTGATACATCTAAGGGGCTTGTGGTAATCGGTGCTACTAACCGTCCGGAGGTTTTAGATAAAGCGCTTTTAAGACCGGGACGATTTGATAGAAGAGTAATAGTTGAGCGACCTGATTTAAAGGGCCGTGTAGCTATCCTAAAGGTACATGCCAAGGATGTGCTTATGGATGATTCTGTTGACTTTGACGAAATTGCACTTGCAACTTCAGGTGCTGTTGGTGCTGACCTTGCAAATATGATAAATGAAGCGGCTATTATGGCTGTTAAGGCAGGAAGAAAGGCTGTTAACCAGGCTGATCTTTTTGAGGCTGTTGAGGTGGTTATAGCCGGTAAGGAAAAGAAGGACAGAATCCTAGGTAAGGAAGAAAAGAAGATAGTTGCTTATCATGAGTGTGGACATGCGTTAGTTACTGCACTTCTTAAGAATACAGAACCGGTTCAGAAGATTACTATTGTTCCTCGTACCATGGGTTCACTTGGTTATGTCATGCAGGTTCCCGAAGAGGAAAAATATCTTATGACTAAGGCAGAGATGCTTGATAGGATTACTACTCTTTACGGTGGTAGAGCAGCTGAGGAGATTATATTTGATTCTGTTACAACCGGTGCATCTAACGATATAGAGCAGGCAACAAGGATTGCCCGTGCTATGGTTACTCAGTACGGAATGACTGAAAGATTTGGTCTTATAGGGCTTGAATCCATAGAAAGCCGTTATCTGGATGGAAGAGCAGTCATGAACTGTGGTGAACAAACTGCATCTGAGATAGATGAAGAGGTTATGAAGATACTTAAAGAGTGTCATGATAAAGCTTATAATCTTATTAAAGATAATCAGGATGCTCTTGCTAAGCTTGCAGACTACCTCTTTGAGAATGAGACTATTACAGGTAAGGAATTCATGAAGATTTTCAGAAAGGTAAAGGGAATCGGTGAACCTGAGGGTGATCTTTATGATGCTATAGTTTTAGATGTGGACGGAACGCTTGTTGGCTCAGACAAGACTATCAGTGAGGCAACTAAAGAGGCTCTTATAAGTGCCCAGGAACGTGGTAAGAAGGTTGTTATTGCTTCAGGTCGCTCTATATCAGGTGTGAGACATACAGCTTCTGCCATACAACTTCAGAAGTACGGCGGTTATATAATTGCTTACAACGGAACTACTGTTATCAATTGTCAGAATGGAGAGTGTATATACAATCAGATTATTCCGGAAGAGCACTTTAAACTTATATACCAGATGGCACTTGAGTTTAATGTAGGAATCAGCGTCTATAAGGATGCTACAAAGGAGATTGTCATCGGAAATGGCTTGAATCCGTATATTGAGATGGATGCTAAGGCATGTGACATAAGTATAGTAAATCCGCAGAACTTTATAAAAGAGCTTAACTTCCCTGTTAACAAATTCCTTCTAAGTGGAGATCCTGCTGTTATGGAGAAGGTTGAGAAGATATTTGCTGAGAGAATCGGAGATAAATGTAACGTATTTCGTTCAGATCCGTGCTTTGTGGAGGTTCTTCCAAGGTACATAGACAAGGCGATGGCAGTTGATAAGCTTATTAAGTACATAGATATAGATAAAAAGAAACTTATCTGTGTGGGTGACAGTTTTAATGACATATCCATGATTCGTTACGCAGGTCTTGGTGTTGCCATGGGAAATGCTCAGCAGGAGGTTAAGGATATTGCTGATTACATAACACATACCAATGATGAGGATGGTGTTGTAGATGTTGTCAACAGATTCATGACTCCTAAGGATGAGGAAGTAGAGAATAATTAGAATTGGATTAGAATCATGTTTGATATTCAGGAAGAATTAAAGAAACTCCCGGCTAAGCCGGGAGTGTATCTTATGCATGATAAATACGATACGGTTATATATGTTGGGAAGGCAAAGGTACTTAAAAATCGTGTAAGACAGTACTTTCAGCCTTCCCGCCATGTATCACCGAAAATTGAGCAGATGATATCTCGTATCGTGAGGTTCGAGTATATTATCACAGACTCAGAAGTAGAGGCGCTGGTACTTGAAAGTAACCTTATAAAGGAGTACACACCTAAGTACAATACCATGCTTAGGGATGATAAAAGCTATCCGTTTATTAAGGCAACTGTTGGCGAAAAGTATCCACGTCTTTTTTTGGTGCGAAGCACTAAGCTGTTAAAAAAAGATAAGAATAATAAGTATTTTGGACCCTATACTTCTGTAAATGTAGCGACAGACCTTGTACTGTCAGCTCAAAAGCTTTATAAATTAAGGACTTGTTCTAAAAAACTACCAAGGGATATAGGACTTGATAGAGCCTGCCTTAATTATCATATCAATATGTGTTCCGCCCCCTGTCAAGGGTTTATATCTGAAGAAGATTATAAACACTCATTTCAGGAAGCCTTAGCATTTATCGAAGGTGACAGGGATTATGTCGTGGATAAGCTTACTGAAAAAATGCAAGAATTATCGGAAAAGATGGAGTTTGAAGAGGCGGCTACCTATAGAGACCTCATAGAAAACATAAAGCATGCCATGGTCAATCAAAAGCTTTCCGATTTTTCAGGAACTGATAGAGATGTTATAGCCTGTGCCGTTAACTCAGATCAGGCCGTAGTCCAGGTCTTTTTTGTGCGAGAGGGAAAGCTTATAGGAAGAGACAGCTTTCATATGGATGGGGTTGATACTACTGACAGAGGTGAAGTTATAATCAGTTTCATAAAGCAATTCTACAGTGGAACTCCTGTTATTCCGAAAGAACTTATGATAGAAACTGCTGTTGATGATGATGACAGAGAACTTTTGGAAGAGTGGCTATCTAAAGTAAAAGGATCTACAGTAAATATACTGGTACCCAAAAAGGGACAGAAAGAAAAACTTGTTGAATTGGCTCATAAGAATGCTGTTTTGGTAATGGACAGAGATTTAGAAAAGCTTAAGAGGGTTACTGAGCGTACTACAGGTGCCATGAAGGAGATAGAGGATGTACTTGGTCTTAAATATATAAGCAGGGTAGAGTCCTATGATATATCTCATACAAGTGGATACAGTACAGTTGGTTCTATGGTAGTGTTTGTAGATGGAAAGCCTAAAAAGAACGATTATCGTAAATTTAAGATTATGAGTGTGCAGGGTAATGATGACTATGCGAGTATGAAGGAGATACTTACCAGAAGATTTACTCATGGCTTAAATGATAGAGAAAAAGGTGAAAATATTAAAAGTGGTTTCGCTGCATTTCCGGATCTCATAATGATGGATGGCGGTAAGGGTCAGGTAAATATAGCTTTAGAGGTTTTACAAGAACTGAATATCGATATTCCTGTGTGTGGACTTGTAAAGGATGATAAGCATAGAACCAGAGGAATATACTTTAATAATATTGAAATGCCGATAGATACTCACTCTGAAGGCTTTTGGCTGATAACAAGGATTCAGGATGAGGTACATAGATTTGCTATAGAGTATCATAGATCTCTTCGCTCCAAGGTTTCAGTTCACTCAAGTCTGGATGATATAGAGGGCGTGGGACCTAAGAGAAGACGAGCGTTACTTAAGTATTTTGAAGGTATAGAAAAACTGAAAAAAGCAGATATTGAGGAATTAAAACAAGTTCCTCATATGGATACAAAAACTGCGGAAAATGTATATAGATTTTTCCATAAGTCAGAAGATTAAAGCTTTAAATAATAAAAAGAGTTCAAAAGATGATTTGATTAATCCTTACTGTTATAGTAGAATCAATAAGGACATACTTATAGTTTGATTTTTTATATTGAATAAAATGAAGTTATAAAAAGCAATTTATATAATTCATTTACGAGGAGGGATTTAATGGCTAATGCATACAGAGTTCCCTTAAGGGACATGATTGAAAAAATGGAATTGGAAAACTGCACACCGGATATAAATATAAATGATATATATATTAATCAGACAGATATTAACAGGCCTGCGCTGCAGCTTGCCGGCTACTTTGATTACTTCGATTCAGGACGTATACAGATTATAGGACATGTTGAAAATACATATATGAAGCAGAAGGGGATAGAGCACTCTAAGGAGATGATGGAGCGTATAATGGCCGGAAGCAAGGATATGCCAAAACCGCCTGCTATCGTTTACTGCAGGGAAATGCATGTAGAGCAGGAGATACTTGACCTGGCAAATAAGTATAAGGTTCCTATACTTAGAAGTAAAAAGGCAACCTCCGGTTTTTCGGCACAGTTGACCAGATGGTTAAATGTAGAACTTGCACCAAGTTGCTCTGTCCATGGCGTATTAGTAGATATCTATGGTGAAGGTGTACTTATCATGGGTGAAAGTGGTATAGGTAAATCAGAGGTTGCACTTGAGCTTATGCACAGAGGGCACAGACTTGTATCAGATGATGTTGTTGAAATCAAAAAGGTCAGCGACGACTCCCTTATTGGTTCTGCTCCCGGTATTACAAGACACTTTATAGAGCTTAGAGGTGTAGGAATAGTTGATGCTAAGTCCCTCTTTGGTGTTGAACGAATAAAAAATGAGCAGGAAATAAATCTTGTTATAAGACTTGAAGAGTTCAATAAAGAGCAGGATTATGACCGTATGGGATTGGAGGACCACTATATAGAGTTCCTCGGCAATAAAGTTGTATGTCATACTATCCCTATCAGACCGGGTAGAAATATAGCAATTATATGTGAATCAGCTGCTGTTAACCACAGACAGAAGAAGATGGGTTACAATGCTGCAATGGAATTATATAATCGTGTAACCAATAATATTGCTCAGAAGACAGCTGAGAGAGAAAATAATGAAAGGTAGAAATCATGTACATAATAGTCGGTCTCGGTAATCCGGGACTCCAATACGATAAAACAAGACATAACGTAGGCTATATGGCTGTTACTTGTCTTGCAGATATGGAAGGAATAAATATATCCGGAGAAGAACATAAATCAGTAGTTGGTAAGGGTCGTATAGAAGGTGAAAAAGTGATACTTGCTCTTCCTTTGACTTTTATGAACTTAAGTGGTGAAGCTGTCCAAAAATTGGTACACTATTATAAGATAGATCCGGAGAGTGAACTGATAGTTGTCTATGATGACATAGATTTACCACCGGGAAAGATTAGAATAAGAGAAGCAGGTAGTGCAGGTGGTCATAATGGTATGAAGAATATCATAAAGCTTTTGGGAACAGATAAGTTTACAAGAGTTCGCATAGGAGTAGGAGAAAAACCTAAGGGATGGAATCTTGCAGACCATGTTCTAAGCCGATTTCCAAAGGAAGAGGAAAGTATAATGGACAGCGCTGTTAAGGATGCCTGCGAAGCTATTAAGATGATAATATCATCCGATGTACCATCGGCTATGAATAAATTCAATTAGATTATTTTATATTGATAATAATTGATTTACTTATAATTTTATTGGAATAATTATAATTGTATTACATTTTATTAATCATATCAGAAAGTTAGATAAATGAGTAAAGATTTAAGCTTAATCCGGGCACCGCTTGAAGGATTAACAGCATTCAGAAATATAAAAAGTGCAATAAAGGAAAAAAACTACCCCATAAGTCTTACGGGTTGTCTTGAAAGTGAGATGTGTCACATGATAGATGGCTTGTCTTATGGGGTTAAGTGGCGTGTGATAATAACTTCGGATGACCTGAAGGCCAGGGCAATTTATGAAGATTATAAGTTTTTTGATAATAATGTCTATCTTTATCCGGCACTTGATATCATTTTTTACAGTGCTAATGTTCATGGTAATGCCATACAAAGTAAAAGACTTAGGTGTATAGAGGCAATTATGTCAGGAGAGGGTGGTACTGTTATCACAACTCTTTCTGCAGGTATAGAATTAATACAGTCATTAGAGCGTTATAAATCTTCTGTAATAAGCATAAGAAAGGGTGAAGACCTGAGTATAGAAGATTTTCGGAGAAAGCTTACAGACATGGGATATGAAAGAAATCCTATGGTGCAAGCTCCGGGTGAATTCAGCATAAGAGGTGGCATAATCGATATTTATCCGCCTTCATCTGACTGTCCTTACAGAGTCGAGCTCTTCGATACGCAGATAGATACT
Organism: Lachnospiraceae bacterium; assembly: GCA_016281605.1. GTDB lineage: Bacteria > Bacillota > Clostridia > Lachnospirales > Lachnospiraceae > JAEEJA01. The sequence goes on along the minus strand of JAEEJA010000028.1, from coordinate 54,613 downwards.
CTTCGTTCCTTTGATATAGAGAGTCAGAGGTCTATAGAGGAAGTTGATTGTATCGATATATTTCCGGCGAGTCAGATAATACTTTCTGATGATGAGATAGAGAAGGGATTAGCAAAAATCACAAAGGATGCTGACAAGCTTTTAAAGACTCTTGAAGGTAATATAAAGGCCTTCAATAATCTTAATTCTACTGTCAGGGACTTACGCGAGCTTGTAAAGCTTAGCAGAGCAAAGACAGGTCTTGAAGTATATCTTCCGTATTTTGATACCAATACCTGCAGTATATTTGATTACTTTGATTTTAACGAAACTCTGTTTTTCGTAGATGATATTTCTCTTTGTATAGAACAGACAAAGGTTATAGAAGAAGAGTTTATAGAAAGCATGAATTCAAGATATCAGAGTGGATATGTGTTAAAAAAGCAATTTGATATACTCATTAAAACAGAAAAGCTTATAAAAAATCTTCTTTTAAAGCCGCTTATTAATCTAAGTATGATTAATTCAGGTGCAAAAGTATTAAAGCCTAGGCTTGAAGAAAATGTAAATGTTATGTCGCTTCCGTCTTACAGTAATCACTTCGATTATCTGATTTCTGATTTAAAAAGTTGGAAATCAAAGGGTTACAAGTGTATTATCCTTTCTGCTTCACATACAAGAGGAAAGAGACTTGCTAAAGAACTTCAAGATTTCGATGTAGATGCTTTTTACAGAAGTGAGCCTGAAGGAGAACTTAAGTTCAAGCAGATTATGGTAACTTACGGAGCTTTGAAAAAAGGCTTTTTATATCCGACTTTAAAGCTTGTTATAGTAAGCGAAAGTGATATATACGGGCTTAAGATTGAGAGAAAAAAAGCTAAGAAGAAAAAGAATTCAGCAAATATTATAAAGAGCTTCAGCGAACTGTCCATAGGAGATTATGTCATACATGAAAACCATGGTATGGCTGTTTACCGCGGAATAGAGAAAAAAAAGATACAGGGAACCACCAGAGATTATGTAAAGCTTTGTTATGCTGATGACGGAAAGCTGTTTGTGCCCGTTGATAATCTGGATGTTCTCCAAAAGTACTCTGATAAAGAGGGCGGTAAGGCGCCTAAGCTGGATAATCTGAGTTCAAGAGAGTGGAGTAAAAAGAAAGCAAGAGTTAAAGCTCATGTCAGAGATATAGCAAAAGATCTTTTAGAGCTTTATTCTCAAAGGCAGAAGCTTTCAGGATATAGATTTAGTCCCGATACTGTATGGCAGGCTGAGTTTGAAGAGCTTTTTCCGTTTGAGGAGACAGACGATCAGCTTGAAGCTATTAAATCCATAAAAGCCGACATGGAAAGCGATAAGATTATGGACAGGCTTATATGTGGAGATGTTGGCTTTGGTAAGACTGAGGTTGCACTTAGAGCAATATTTAAGTGTGTAAATGATGGAAAGCAGGCTGTTATGCTTGCTCCAACTACTATCTTAGCTAACCAGCATTACAATACATTTAAGGAGAGAATTGGCGACTTTCCGATAAAGGTTGAGCTTCTATCCAGATTTAGGACTGCAGCCCAAAATCGGGAAACCATAAAAAAATTAAAAAGCGGTGAAGTGGATATAGTTGTCGGTACTCACAGAGTACTCTCTAAGGATGTTACATTTAAAGACTTAGGTTTACTGGTAGTAGATGAAGAGCAGCGTTTTGGAGTTACACATAAGGAAAAAATCAAGGTTCTTAAGAAAAATGTTGATGTAATAACCTTAAGCGCTACACCGATACCGAGAACTCTTCATATGTCTTTGGTTGGTATAAGGGATATGAATCTCTTAGAAGAACCGCCGGTTGACCGTATGCCAATCCAAACCTTTGTAATGGAAAAAAACGATGAGACCATAAAGGATGCTGTGAATCGTGAGGTTACAAGAGGAGGACAGGTGTACTATGTCTATAACCGTATAGATAATATAGCTGAAGTAGCTGTGCACCTTTCTAAGCTGCTTCCTGAAGTTCGGATAGAGTACGCACATGGACGGATGACTCCTGCTCAGCTTGAAAAGATTATGATGAACTTTGTTGCAGGTGAGATAGATGTACTTCTCTCAACTACTATAATAGAAACCGGACTCGATATTCCGAATGTCAATACTATAATAATTGATAACGCCGATAAAATGGGTCTTTCTCAGCTTTATCAGCTTAGAGGAAGAGTAGGTAGATCCAACAGGATGGCATATGCATTTATTATGTATCGTAAGGATAAAGTGTTATCGGAGGTTGCATCCAAAAGACTTAGCGCCATAAGAGAGTTTACAGCCTTAGGCTCCGGTGTACGTATAGCTATGAGGGACTTAGAGATAAGAGGAGCCGGTAATGTGATAGGAGCAGAGCAGTCAGGTCACATGGGTGAGGTGGGCTATGATCTGTATTGTAAGCTTTTAGAAGAAGCTATAAAACAGCTTAAGAGTACCATGTCCCTCGAAGAAGCTGATATATATGATTTTGAAACTACCATAGACATCAGGATAGATGCATATATACCTGCAACTTACATAAAGAGTGAATTTATAAAACTTGAAATGTACAAGAAGATATCTTGCATATCTACGGAAGAAGATTACACGGATATGGAAGAAGAGCTTACAGATCGATTTGGCAAAATCCCTAAAGAGGTTTCCAATCTTTTGAAAGTAGCTTATATCAGAAACTTATCTCATCAGGCTTTTGTAAGTAGAATTAGTAGAGAAGACGACAAGATTAAAATATTTATCAACAGGAATAATAAAATTTCTTCCAATAAGCTATTGGAAATGATAAAATCATATAAGAAAAAGCTAAAATACGTTCCGGGGGATAGTGCATACCTTCTTTATACTAAGCAAAGAAGGCACATTCCCGGAAAACCAATCGAAAAACTCGATGATGAATGGCTTTTTAAAACAGTCTTAAGGCTTATTAAAGATTTAACAACTACATTGGAGGATTAACATTGAAAATCAAGAAAATAAAGATTATATCATTATTTGTGCTTTCGGTTTTTTACCTTGGATTAACTGCCTGCTCAAATGATAAGAAAGAGACTACCACAACTAAAACTACTTCAGAGGAGACTAAAAAGTTTGACAATTCTAACGGTTTTTCCAAAGACTCTGTTGTTATGTACATAGATGATGAAAAGATTCGTTATCAGGATATAAGTACATATCTCTATATAGTTGATAAAAGATATTCTTTTTTTGGTAACAAGCTTTGGAATCAGGTGCTTTCGGATGATGAAACCATAGGAGAGAAAGCCAGACAAAATATATGCAATTACATAATATCTCTTAAGATAATCAATAAAAATGCTGAGAAAAACGGCGTAGTGCTTACTGAGGATGAAAAAGATGAAGTGCTCAACAAATCCGAGGAGCTTATGCAAAGCGCATCAGAGAGTGATGTAAAGAAGTATATACTAAGCGAAAAGAACTTTGAAGCTGCACTTACTGAAAATGCGATTTGTAAAAAAGCTTTTCAGATGCTGACACCGGATATTGATACCAATGAACTTCAAAAAGAAGCCAGACAGGCAGAAGTTGGTTGTTATACTCTGTTAAAGCACGGAACTGATAAGTATGGTAATGAGAAGAACTTGTCCGCAGACGAGGAAGAAAGTGCATACAGTGAAGCAGAACAGTTTAGAAATGATGTCTCTTCCCAGAAGGACTTTATAAGCTATGCCAGAAAGAAGTCCGATCTTTCCATAATCACTACCTATATCGGAAAAGGAAACAGTACTTATGGTGAAGACGTAATTTCAGCTGCATTAGCACTTAAAAAAGGTGAGATTAGCGAAGTAGTTGAAGATGATAATGGATTTTATGTTCTTTATTGCATAAATCCGGAGGATGAGATAGAAACCTTTAGAAGCTTAGAAAGACAGGCAAATGCAAAGAAAAGAGATATGTTTGCCACTGTTTATTCTGATTGGTCAGATAATATAGATGTCACTTTGAATGATGATTTCTGGCAGAAGTACAGTTTTGAAAGTAATGTAGGATAGTTGTATGGAGAAAATTATGAATCCTGATTTATATGCTTATCCGGTTATGATAGCCTTGGATAAGGTTTTGGAAATGATGTGTCATACTGAAATTGGCTTTGGTGAAAATTATGTAAATTCTGAAGCTGTAAGAGCTTATGATTATGGTATAACTGTTGGTTTTTTCGGGGAAATTAACGGTAATATCAGTTTAAAGCTTACCTGTGAACAAGCTTTACAAGTCATAAGCAAGATGATGATGTCGGATATTACTCAAATTGATTATATAGGAGAGAGTGCCCTTTCCGAATTAATGAATATGATAGGTGGCAATGCTGCAATTCTCTATGCCAATAATGGCTTGGATGTTAATGTAAGCGTACCTGAATTTCATAATCAGGAAGAATCTTTGGACTACAATACTAATTATGAGATGGTAATTCATGTTCCGCTCGCCGTGGATGAACTTATCCTGGAATTTGAGATTGGCGTACTTAAATAATAAATGGAAAAACTAATGAATAATAAAAGTCAAGACTCGCAAGCGAGTCTTGACTTTTGAATTTACTACATTATATATCCATTATTATTTTATAAAAAAGAGCTATTCATGCAAAAAAAAGGCTATTCATGCAAGAGGTATTGACTTTAGAATAATTGTGTGATAATAATTAAAGAAAAGAAAGCAATTATCATAACAATTGTTTTCAACTATTTGGAAAAGATTCAACGAGAAAACTAGAAGATGATAAAACTATAAATAATTTGGAGGATTTGAAAATATATGATAATTAACAATAGCATAAAAAAAGTATTTTTATCATTTTTGATATTATCGATTAGCTTTTCTTTAATATCCTGTGACTTTAATAATGATGAGGAGCGAAAGAGGATTAATATTGAAAGCCTTAAAGAAGTATATGCTCAATTATTAAAAGATGTTTGGAATAAAGATACTGCTTTAAACAAAGAAATTAAGTTTATTAGCTATGATTTAGTTGATGCACCCGGAAATCTTAATGAGGATGATATACATGAAATTGGTGATGATTTCTCAGAGTACAGAAACGTTGAAGCTAAATACTATGATTATTATGAATTAAAAGAAAAAGGATATGCTGAGGATTATGGTATCAAGAATGGTGTTTTGATATCTATAGATAATGCTCAAAACAAATATGAAAGCATAGAGAATAGTGTAAGACTTAAGATTACAAAATACAGAGGTAACCTTGGTGCCTACTATTTATTTGCATTATGTGAAAAAGACGAGTCCGGTAAATGGGAATATGAAATTACGCAAGAAGCTGTTTCGTAAAATTATTTTTCTGTACGGATGTAGAATGTTTGTGCCTGACAGTGCGCCATGTAGAATGCTTTAGATAGTGGGAGGAAATCCCACGTGGAAAGGAACTACCCACTCCACCTAAAGAATGCGTTAAAGACAAATATATCTATTTGATTAATTGACATCCTAAATTTTTGTGTATATAATACATCAGTGGAATTACGGCTTAGATTTATTTTACTCTGCCGGAGGGTACTTCGGCTTAAAAATTATGACCTAAGACCGAAGGTTAATGAAAGAGAGGATATATTTCATGATTGACATGGCGCATGTTGTGGCATTATTGATATGTGTTCCGCTTGTGTTTGCTGTTCTGATTGCGATAATTCCTGATGATAAGATTCGCGGAATAATCGTTTATATCGGTGGAATAACAGTTATGGCCGGAGCACTTTATGCAGCTTATCTATGGCTGTTTAAGTTATCAAAGGCTGCAAACAACACATTTATCGAATTTGATTTGCCATTCAATAAGTATTTTAATTACGCAACCCTTATAGGCGACGTAGTACTTATGGTGGTTATCATCTTCTTAAGTTTTAAGCATAAAAAGCATATCATATGCCTTTTATCCCTTATCCAGACTGCTGTTGTATGCTGGGTAGAGTTCAAGGGACCAAAGGTAGAAGAGTGCGTATCTATGAGATTTGATAATCTTACCATGATTATGGTGCTTATTATCGGAATCATAGGTTCTCTTATAGGTATCTATGCAGTTGGTTACATGAGAGGTTATCATGTACACCATAAGGAATTTAAGGATAGAAGAAGTTTTTTCTTCGCTATGATTTTTGTTTTCTATGCTGCTATGTTTGGTCTTGTAACAACTCAGAATATAATGTGGCTTGAGTTCTTCTGGGAGACAACAAGTGTTTGTTCCTTCCTTCTTATCGGATATACTCGCACAGAAGAGGCTATTACAAATTGTTTCAGAGCACTTTGGATGAATCTTTTAGGTGGTCTTGGTTTTGCGGTTGTTATCATAATTTCTGCTTATAAATTCGATACATTTAACCTTCATGATATTATAAACGGTAATGCACTTACAAGTAAGTACGGTCTTATATGTCTTGCTGCATTAGCATTTGCTGCTGTTTCCAAGACTGCGCTCTTTCCGTTCTCCAAGTGGCTTTTGGGAGCGATGGTTGCACCTACTCCATCCTCAGCACTTCTTCACAGTGCTACCATGGTTAAGGCAGGTGTATACCTTTTGATACGTATGTCCCCTGTTATGGGAGATACAAGAGTGGGAACCGTTATTAGTATTATAGGTGGATTTACTTTCTTTGCTTCATCCCTTCTTGCTATATCTCAGAGCGATGGAAAGAAGGTTTTAGCGTACTCAACTATTTCAAATCTCGGACTTATGGTTGCCTGTACCGGTGTTGGTAATTCGGAGACAATGTGGGCAGCTATATTCCTTATGGTTTTCCATGCTGTATCTAAATCGATGTGCTTCCAGTCTGTAGGAGCTATCGAAAACTCTACAGGAAGCCGTGATATAGAGGATATGCAGGGGCTTATGTGCAGATTACCTAAGCTTGCACTTGTGCTTTTAATAGGTATGGCTGGCATGTACCTTGCGCCTTTTGGTATGCTTATATCCAAGTGGGCTGCACTAAAGTCAGTAGTTGATTCTGATGTAGTATTTTTAGTATTATTTATCGCATTTGGTAGTGCTTCTACCATGTTTTACTGGACAAAATGGATGACAAAGATTGTAGGAAACAGTGAAGAAAGAGAGAAGGATGTTACTCAGTCAAATGAATATATATCTATGTTTGTACATGCTCTGATAGCTGTTTGTGTTGTGGCATCTCTTCCGATCATATCTAAAAAGCTTGTATTGCCTTATATTGTTAATGCGACTATTCTTAAGTTTGGAGATATAACAGTTAATCCTAATATGTATAAGCAGTTCTATACAGAGCTTGCGCCACTTAATGAAGGTAACTTAAAGGTAATGGTAATTATGATAGCTGCTGTTATCATAGTTCCTTTGTTTATGTATTTTATCAGTCGTGGTGCAACTTCTAAGAATGTTGTTGGTTATATGAATGGAATTAATACCGGTGATAACCGTCACTTCGTAGATTCATTTGGCAATGAGAAGGAACTTCATGTCTCAAACTGGTACATGGAAGAGTTCTTTGGAGAAAAGAAGATTTTTGTTCCGGCTGTACTTATAGGAGTGATACTTTGTGTAATACTGATAGGCGTTTCGCTATACGGATTAGGAGGTGTAAGATAAATGCAAAAAGCGGATATTATTAAGATAGTCTCTATCTTGGCATTTATAGTTTTAGCTCCTGTTCTTGGAGGACTCTTAGAGGGCATCGACAGAAAGATATCAGCCAGGATGCAGAGAAGAGTAGGACCTAAGATTACACAGCCTTTTTATGATGTTCTTAAACTTTTTAACAAAGAATATATATCAGTTAATAAAAAGCAATTATTCCTCTTACTTTCACATATTTTCTTTGTTGTTTTTGCAGGAGGCTTGTTTTTCGGTGGTTATGATATGCTGATGGTTTTCTTAAGCCTTTCAACTGCTTCGATTTTTATGATACTTGCGGCTTCCTCTACACATACAGCTTATACGGGAGTCGGAACCGTAAGAGAGCTGGTACAGATGATGTGCTGTGAACCTGCCGAGCTTTTGGTAGCTGTTGGTTTTTATCTGGCATCCGCTGTAGGTGGTATTCATTATGCTAGCTTAGGTTTGGCAAATGATCCTTCTTTTATGGTTAAGGATCTTATCAATGTTGACAAGCCTGCAATCATGTATATGCCCGGATTTTTCATAGCATTTGTTTTTATACTTACTATTAAGTTCAGAAAATCACCATTTGACTTATCTACTTCACATCATGCTCATCAGGAGGTTGTAAAGGGTCTTACCGCTGAGTTTTCGGGAGGAGCGTATGCAATAACCGAGATTGCAGAGTGGTATGAAGAGGTTATGCTTCTTGGTGTAGTTGCACTGTTCTTTGTAACCAATAATCCTATCAGTTATATATGGGCTGCACTTGCTGTAATCATTGTTTTCTTTCTTGAGATTCTTATAGATAACACAAGCGCACGTGTTAAGTGGGATTTGATGTTTAAGGCTTCATGGGGAGTGATACTTGCCTGTGCAGGAACTAATCTTCTTGTGTTAGAGATACTCCCACAGGTTCTTAGACATTAAAGGATAAAGAAAGGATATGAACAGATATGAAAAGTTTTCATAAATCTCCATGGCTTCTGCATTACGATGCTTCGAGCTGTAATGGATGTGATATAGAGGTTTTGGCGTGCACCATGCCAAGATATGATGTTGAGAGATTTGGTATCATAAATACCGGAAACCCCATGCATGCAGATATATTTTGTGTTACAGGTGGTGTAAATGAGCAGAATGCACCGGTTGTTAAGCAGATATACGACCAGATACCTGAGCCTAAGGTTGTGGTTGCTGTAGGTACCTGTGCTTGTACCGGAGGTGTTTTTAAGGAGTGTTATAACATCTTAGGCGGAGTGGATAAAGTGATACCTGTAGATATTTATGTTCCAGGTTGTGCAGCAAGACCTGAATCAATAATTGACGGAGTTGTTAAAGCACTTGCGCTTTATCAGGAAAAACATGATAAAATGGTAAAAGAAGGACGTGGATTACCTGAGGGTGAATAAGTCGATTGGAGGATTTCGATGGAAGATTATGGTAAAAATATTATAGAGATACCCCTTGAAAAACTTGCAATAGTAGCAGGAGAAGAAAAGAACGCCGGACACAGACTTGCTCAAGCTTGTGCAACATATGTAAATGATAAGTATGAGTTACTCTACTCTTTTGAAGAGGATTATGCCATGACAACCTATAAGGTTGTGGTTGGTCTTGATGAGGAAGTACCGAGTATATCGAGAATTTTCTTTCCTGCATTTACATATGAAAATGAGATGAAAGAGCTTTTCGGTGTAAAGATTAAGGGAATAGTAACTGATTATAACGATAAGTTCTATAGAATTGCAACCGAAACACCGTTTTTAAAGAAGAAGGGAGGAAAGTAATATGCCAAAGAAAACAGTCATACCTTTTGGCCCTCAGCATCCAGTATTACCGGAGCCTATACATCTTGACCTTGTTCTTGAAGATGAAACGGTTGTAGATGCTATCCCTTCAATTGGATTTATTCATCGTGGCTTAGAGAGTCTTGTAGAGAAAAAAGATTTCAATGAGATGGTTTATGTAGCAGAGAGAATATGCGGAATATGCTCATTTATGCATGGTATGGGATATTGCGAAGCAGTAGAGCATGTTATGGATATAGATATTCCTGACAGAGCTAAATACTTACGTACTATATGGTGTGAGTTCTCAAGACTTCATTCTCATCTGCTTTGGCTTGGATTACTTGCAGATGGTTTTGGATTTGAAGCTCTTTTTAATGAATGCTGGAGAATCCGCGAACAGGTTTTAGATATGGTAGAAATGACAACCGGTGGTCGTCTTATAGCTTCTGTTAATAGAGTAGGAGGAGTGCTAAAGGATATAACTCCTGACATGCTCAAGCAGATGAAAGCTGTAGCAGAGAATGTTGGCAGAGAACTTGTTCCGGTAGCCGATACATTTTTAAATGATTATAGTGTAAAGTCCAGATTATGTGGAAGTGGAATCCTTAGTAAGGAAGATGCTATTGCTCTTGGAGCCTGTGGACCTATGATGAGAGCGAGTGGAATAGCTGTAGACCACAGAAAGAGTGGTTATGCAGCTTATGGAAATATTGATTTTGACGTTATAACAAGTAATGATTGTGATGGATATGGAAGAGTATATGTACGTATACAGGAGCTTTTCCAGTCGGTTGAAATAGTAAGACAGGCTATAGATAAGATTCCGGATAGTGAAGAAATCATGATTAAGCCTAAGGGAAATCCGAAGGGTGAGTATCTTATGAGACTTGAGCAACCCAGAGGCGAGGCTTTTTACTATGTTAAGGGTAATGGTTCTAAGAATCTTGACAGATTCAGAGTAAGAACTCCAACCTTTGGTAATCTTGCACCTCTTGTTCATACCCTTAAGGGTGCACCATTTGCAGATGTACCTCTTTTAGTATTGACTATTGATCCGTGTGTAAGCTGTACTGAAAGATAAAAATGGAGGAAACTTTACTATGGCATTTCTTAAATTTACTAAAACAGTATTAAAGAATCTGGTTTCCGAACCGGAAACCTTAAATTATCCGGCAGAACCAAGAGAGTATCCGGAGAGATCGAGAGGTCATATAGAAATAAATATTGAAGAGTGTATCTTCTGTGGTATGTGTATGAGAAACTGTCCTCCGCGTGCTATAAGCGTTGACAGAGCAAAGGGAACATGGACCATAAACAGATTTGATTGTATACAATGTAACTACTGTTCGGTTGTCTGCCCTAAGAAGTGTTTACGAATAGTTCCCGGATACCAGACTCCGGATAGTGTAAAAACACCGGATGTTATAGAAAGACCGGGTGGACCGCTTCCTATGCCAAAGCCTGTAGCGAAAAAATCTGCACCTAAGAAGCCGGTTGTAGCTGCAAAGGTACCGGATAATGGAAAAACCGGAAAGAAAAAGAAAGAGCTTCCGAGACATTATTATACTTCATCTAAAGCACCTGTGCCTCATAATAATATATCTGAATGTATATTCTGTTCACTCTGCGCGCGTAACTGTCCTGTTAAGGCTATCGATGTCTACAGAGAGGATAAGGTATGGGAAGTCAATGAAGGCTTATGCGTGGGCTGTGGACTTTGCGAAAGTAATTGTCCTAAGAAGTGCCTTACGGTTAAACCAGGAAGTAACTATTATCATCAGGATGGCTCAAAGAAGACTGAGCCTTACGGAGTGCATGAAGAAGCGCCTAAGATTAAAGAGACTACTGATAATAAGGCTGAAACAAAGAGTGTGGCGAAGAGTTCTGCAAAAGTACCTGTTTGTGATCAGGCTGCGTGTGTTCTTTGTGGAGCCTGTGCAGGAGCATGTCCTGCAGGTGCTATCAGCGTTGATTCAGGCGAGTGGAAGGTTGACGAGGGAGCTTGTCTTTCTTGTGGAGCATGTGTTTCATCCTGTCCTCAGAGTTGTCTAAAGCTTTAGTTTAGATAGAGTTAATAACTTTAAAATCGGTATATAAATCTATTTTATTTATAATATGTGAGGTAAAAGTATGTGTGTGGCACTACCCGGAAGGGTTATGAAAATCGAAGATGATAATACAGCTTTGGTTGATTTTAACGGAAACTCTGTTGAAGCCAGCTTAGGTCTCATAAATGTGGAAGAAGGGGACAGAGTGCTGGTTCATGCGGGTTGTGTAATACAGGTTATAGATTCTGCTGAGGCAGATAACATGGAAGAATTATTTAATGAGATAAGTGAATGGGCAGGCGACTTATAAAAGTCGCCTGTTTCATACGGTTATATAAAACGGAGATTTTTAATGGATTTAAGTAAAGTAATTAATTATTTATCCAATTATGATGGAGAGCCAATAAAGATAATGGAGGTCTGCGGAAGTCATACTGCAGCTATTAAAAAATCAGGTATCAAGAGTCTTTTATCCCCTAAGATAAAGCTTGTGTCCGGACCGGGTTGCCCTGTATGTGTAACTGCATCATCTTACATTGACAGGCTGATAGAACTCTCCCAAAAAGAGAATACTGAAATAGTAACATTTGGAGATCTTATGAGAGTTCCAGGCTCTGAAAGTACGTTAAATGAAGAAAAAAGCAAGGGCGCAAAGGTTAATATGGTTTATTCACCGCTCGACACCATAGCCTTAGCACTTGAAAAGCCCGACAAAACCTTTGTTTTTGCTGCAATAGGCTTTGAAACCACAACTCCTGCTTATGCACTTTTAGTAGATAAGATTATAAATAATAATATAAAAAATATTAAAATACTTACATCTTTAAAGGTTATGCCTCCTGCACTTTCATGGATAATGGAGTCAGGAAGCGACATAGACGCATTTATAGCCCCGGGTCACGTAAGTGTTATAACCGGTAGTAGGATTTATGAAGAAATATCTGACATATACAGTGTTCCTATGGGAATATGTGGATTTAAAAGTGAAGAACTTGTACTTGGAATATATGGCATAATAAGGATGTATAATAAAAAAGATTATTTGATTTCTTCAGGTAATGGTCTGGTAAAGAACTTCTACCCTTCTGTTGTTAAACCGGAGGGAAATGTACCTGCAAAAGCACTTGTAAATAAGTATTTCAAGGTATCCGGTGCTTCATGGAGGGGGCTAGGTGAGATAGAGAATTCCGGGCTTTTACTAAAGGATGAGTTTTCTTTTTTGGATGCAGGAAGTTATGACCTGTTAATTGATATTAAGAAAAATCCTGCATGCTCATGTGACAAGGTACTTACCGGGAAAATGGACCCCAGACAGTGTCCACTGTTTGGAAAGGTATGTACTCCACTTAATCCACAGGGAGCCTGTATGGTTTCAGAAGAAGGAGCCTGTCAGAACAGCATATAAAAGAGATAAGGATAGAATATGAATATGAATACGGATATTAATTCAAATAAAACAATTACCATGTCTCACGGTAGTGGTGGAAGAAGTACTTCCGAGCTTATAGATGAGATATTTGCTACTTCATTTGATAATGAGATACTTTCTCAGATGGAGGACAGTAGTGTGGTAGCGGGAGCGAGTAAGATTGCCATGACTACAGATAGCTTTGTTGTAAAGCCTCTTATATACCCGGGTGGTGATATAGGCAGACTCTCTATTTGCGGAACGGTAAATGACCTGCTTATGAGAGGAAGTACACCTAAGTACATAACCTGCGGATTTATCTTAGAAGAGGGACTTGATATCCAATTATTAAAGCAGATAGTAAACTCTATGGCAGAAACTGCCCGTGAGGCGAATGTTTTAATAGTAGCCGGAGATACCAAGGTTATAGAGGGGAATGGCGGCCTTATGATAAATACAGCGGGTATAGGCTTTATAGAAGGAGATAGAAGTATAGACGCAACCAGAATAAAGCATGGTGATAAGATTATACTTTCGGGTAATCTGGGTGATCATCATGCAACTATTCTTAAGACGCGCCTCTCCATAGAGAATAATCTTGAGAGTGACAATGCTCCATTAACTGATATGGTTAAGAATCTCTTTAAAGAAGGGATTAATGTACATGCTATGAGAGATGTTACAAGGGGAGGGCTTGGTACCGTATTAAAGGAGATGGCTGTTAAAGCAGATGTAAACATGGAAATAACTGAACAGTCACTGCCTGTAAGTGATACAGTTAAGGATTTTTGCGGTATACTGGGACTTGACCCGATTTACATGGGGAATGAAGGAAAGGCGGTTATAATTGTTCCGAATGAAGAAAGTGAGAATGCACTATCGATAGTTAAAGAATCTCAATATGGAGAAAATGCGTGCATAATAGGTGAAATATTAGCCTCGGATACAGAGTACACAGCAGGACTTGAAAAATCATTATCTAATGGAAATGTATATATGAAAACTCCTATAGGAGGCAGAAGAGTAGTTGATGTACTGCAGGGAGAAGGACTTCCCAGAATTTGTTAATGCAATCTGATTGTGATAATAATGCTTGACTCAGTATAAAAGAGGAATTTAATCAAACAAAACGGAGAAAAACGATGCATGAATTATCTGTTACGCAAAGCCTTGTAAATATCGCAGTTTCTGAAGGTGAGAAGGCAGGAGCAAAGAAGGTTACAGATCTTAATCTTGTTATGGGCAAGTGCACCTGTCTGGTACCGGAAATAGTACAGGATTATTTTGCTCTAATGTCAGAAGGAACCATAGCAGAGGCAGCTAACATACATATCGAAAGAATTCCGGGTAAGATACACTGTAATAATTGTAATGCTGACTTTGTTATACCTGATTTTAGGGTTGTCTGTCCTAAGTGTAAGGGGAGAGACACGGAACTTATCGAAGGTAAAGAGTTTTATGTGGATTTCATAGAAATAGAAGAGTAGTTTTTTATTTAAAAAAGTAAAAATTTAATTAAAAAAATCATATGAATGTTTACTTTTTAGCATTATTAATATATAATACAGGCAAAGGAAGAGGTATAAACGGACTATATTTACATAACATGAGGGGGTAAGATTTTGCTTTCTAATGGGAAAAAAGTAATTGGCTTATGTATGGCAGGAGTGGATGAAGAGTATAATGGTCTTTTTTTAAATGCATATGCTAAGTATATCTCAGCATATGACTTTAAACTTATTACATTTTATTCATTAAGTACGCTTGATGAAGTAAGCAGGAATGATATAGGCGAAGCAAATATATTTAAGCTCATCAATTACAATATATTGGATGGGCTTATAGTCATGTCTGAAACCATAAAGTCTGAAGAAGTACTGTATGGACTGGTATCTACTGCTTTATCAAAAGATATACCCGTGGTTTCCGTAGATAAGTATGTGGAAAATTGCTATAATATCAGCTTTAATTATGATAAAGCTATGGAGGATATGACAAGACATCTTATAGAGGTACATCATTATAAGGTGTTTAACTTTATGGCGGGAATCAAGGACAATGAGTTTTCTGACAGACGTCTCAATATATTTAAGTCTGTATTAAGAGAGTATAATATAGAGCTTGATGAGAGAAGATTAGGTTATGGTGATTTCTGGTCAAAGCCTACAAAGATTGCAATTGACAAGTTTCTGGCTACAGGTTTACCACTTCCGGATGTATTTGTATGTGCGAACGACACCATGGCTACCACGGTTTTTGATGAGTTGACTGACCTTGGTATAAGAGTTCCTGAGGATGTTGCTGTAACCGGATTTGACGGCATAAGCTTTGCTCTGAATCATCAGCCTGTGATAACAACCGCAGCTCATGATATAGATAAAACAGCTATAGAGACTTATGAGATTTTTAGCGGAATTTTTGAAGGTAAAAAAACTTCAAAGAGAAAGTGGGTTGATTCACATATTATTATAGGTGGAACCTGCGGTTGCCCTTCCAAGCAGTCCAGATACACCACTAATAAGCTTATTCAGAAGCTTTGTGATAAAATGAATGAGAATACATTTATACAGCAGCGTCTGGCTAAGATGGTAAATGATCTAACCGATAATCGTTCTTTTATAGAAATTTTTGAAGAGCTTAAGAGATTTGTGGATTTATTTGATTCGGATCTCTTCATGATTTGTATAGATGATGTATTTTTACTTGAAGAAGAAATATCCGATATCATGAATGAAAATATCACTAAAAGTATTAATAAAAACAAAGAAATCTATTCTCCTCGTATGGACCTCATGGTATACAAGGAAGATGGAAAGTGGAAGGGAATTACGGATTTTAATACAGAAATACTATTACCGGATCTTGAAGAGATACTTGAAAACAGAGATGCACTTGTTATGTTCCCTATGCACGTACAGGATAAGACTATAGGTTATGCTGCCCTTGATTGCAGAAACTACATAAACTTTAATTTATTATATGAGTTTTTTATGAATCTTTCTACATCGTTAGAGCTTACAAAGAGCAGGGTTCTTCAGAGAAAATTTATAGATTCGCTTGAGGATAAGTATGTGAGAGATCCTCTGACTAATATGTTTAACAGGCGTGGCTTCTATCAGGAAATAGGTGATGAATATGAAAGGTGTATGGCTGAATGTAAAGAGTATGTTATAGTTTCAGCTGACCTTAACAGACTTAAGGTTATTAATGATACTTATGGTCATGCAGATGGAGATATGGCAATAACTGAAGCTGCCAACGCGCTTGTTAAGTCTACAAGACACGGTGAGATTTGTTCGCGTTTTGGCGGTGATGAATTTATTATAGCCGGACCACTGGTAGAAGAAAACTTTGAAGAAAAGTACCGGGAAAGAGTAAAGGAAATGTTGGATGACTATAATAGTCAGTCCGGTAAGCCTTATGAGGTAACAGTAAGTATAGGTGTTAATATTTTCGTTCCTGTAGAAGAGGTAACTATAGATAAGCGTATAAGTGAAGCAGATGAGCTTATGTATAGAGAGAAGGTTAAAGCGCACATGAACAGAGTAAATTAATCTATTAACGATTGTTAAAAAAAATCTTTATAGGGCGATAATAATCATGTATAATATATGATTGTTATCGGCCTATATTTTTTACGTATGAATTATAATGGAGCATTGGAGGGTTAAAATGTCAAAAATTAGAGTTGTAAAACAGGTTTTAGAGTGGAACGATGATGTTAGTGAAAGCATTAAAAGCATCACAAGTGAAAAGGGTGTTACAATCATAAATGTAATGGGTTCTCCGGGAGCCGGAAAAACAAGTCTTATAACAAGACTTATAGAGAGACTTGGAGACAAATATAAAATAGGTGTTATAGAGGGAGATATTACAGATACCATAGATGCTGATAAAATCGATAAACTACATATCCCTGTAGTTCAGCTGCAGACACAAGGAGCGTGCCACATAGAAGCTATGTCCATAGAGCATATACTTCCTATGTTTGATCTTGACAATATAGATATATTAATAGTTGAAAATATAGGAAACCTTGTTTGTCCTGCAGAGTTTAACATAGGAGAGGACTTCAGAATATCTATTTTAAGTGTACCTGAGGGAGACGATAAGGTTGCAAAGTATCCTCTTATGTTCTCTACATCGGATTGTGTAGTAATGCATAAGTACGATATGAAGCCTTACTTTGAGTTTGACGATGTGAGGGTGGAAAATGATACGCTGGATAGAAATCCTAAAGCAAAGATATTCAGAGTTTCATCCCGTACTGAAGATGGACTTAAAGAACTTTGTGAATGGGTTGAAAGCAAGCTTAAGTAACTGATAGTCTTAAATTAGTAAAAGATATAAAAGGAGGCTCGTAACGTGAGCACAAGTGTACGTAAGCATGAAGAACTGAAAAAATATATAAAAATCAGAGGTGCCAATGAACATAATCTCAAGAATATTGATATAGATATTCCAAGAGATGAATTTGTGGTAATAACAGGGCTTTCGGGGTCAGGTAAATCTTCCCTGGCCTTTGATACCATATATGCAGAGGGTCAGAGAAGATACATGGAATCACTTTCTTCTTACGCCAGACAGTTTTTGGGTATGATGGAAAAGCCGGAAGTAGAGTCTATAGACGGACTTCCGCCTGCAATTGCCATAGATCAGCGCTCAACAAACAGAAATCCTCGTTCTACTGTAGGAACCGTTACAGAAATCTATGATTATTTCAGGCTTCTGTATGCAAGAATAGGAATACCACATTGTCCTAATTGCGGTAAGGAGATAAAGCGGCAGACAGTAGATATGATGACGGATGAAATCATGTCATTACCCGAAAAAACTAAGCTTATTATACTCGCTCCCGTAGTCAGAGGCAGAAAGGGTGAGCATAAAAAGGTATTTGAAAGTGCAGCAAAAAGCGGATATGTAAGAACTGTAGTAGACGGAGATACCTACGAGCTTTCTGAGGATATAAAGCTCGATAAGAACAAAAAGCATAATATAGATATTATGATAGACAGGCTTATGGTAAGGGAGGGTATGGAAAGCCGTTTGACAGACTCCCTTGAAAATGCATTGAAACTGGGTGAAGGACTCGTAAAGGTTGAAATACCCGGTGAAAGTGTACTTAACTTCAGTGAAAGCTTTTCATGTCCTGATTGCAATATAAGTATAGATGAGATTGAGCCACGAAGCTTTTCATTTAATAATCCTTTTGGAGCATGTACAGCATGTATGGGTATAGGCTATACCATGGAATTTGATGAAAATCTTATAATACCTGACGATACCCTCTCTATATCAGAGGGTGCTATAGTAGTACCAGGTTGGCAGTCTGCTACTAATAGTAGCAGTTTTTCGGGCTCCATACTTGCAGCCCTCTCGCGGGAATATAAGTTTGACCTAACTACACCTTACGCTAAGTACCCAAAGAAGATAAAAGACCTTCTTATGTACGGTATAGGCAGTAAATCCGTAAAGGTCGAGTATACAGGACGCATGGGAACAGGTGTATATGATATTACATTTGAAGGTATAATACCCAATGTGAAGAGGAGATACAGAGAAACCTTCTCAGAATCAAGCAAAAAAGAGTATGAAACCTATATGCAGATAAAGCCATGTACCACCTGTAACGGCAAAAGGTTAAAACCTGAATCTTTGGCCGTTACATTTGCAGGAAAAAATATAGCTGAGATTACAGAGCTTTCAATCAAGAACCTAAGTGAGTTCATGAAGAGTGTAGAGCTTACAGAGAGAGAAAAGATGATAGGAAAGCTGGTGCTTAAGGAGATTAATTCACGACTTAAGTTTTTAGTTGAGGTTGGTCTTGATTATATAGCCCTTGCAAATTATACTTCTACACTTTCCGGTGGTGAAGCTCAGAGGATAAGACTTGCTACTCAGATAGGCTCCGGACTTGTAGGAGTTGCATATATACTCGATGAGCCAAGTATAGGACTTCATCAGAGAGATAATAATAAACTAATATCAGCTCTAAAGAATCTTAAAGATTTGGGAAATACTCTTATAGTTGTCGAGCATGATGAAGATACTATGTTTGCGGCTGATTATATCGTAGACATAGGACCTAAAGCAGGAGAAAACGGAGGCTACGTGGTAGCTAAGGGTACTGCAGAGGAAATTATGGAGTGTCCCGATTCAATAACAGGTGATTTCTTGAGCGGCAGGAGGAGTATAGAGGTTCCGACTGAAAGGAGAAAGCCTACAGGGTATCTTAAGATTACAGGAGCGGCAGAAAATAACCTTAAGGGAATAGATGTGAGATTCCCGCTGGGTGTATTTACCTGTATTACCGGTGTTTCGGGATCGGGAAAAAGTTCTCTTATAAATGAGATTCTTTACAAGGCTTTGGCAAAGAAACTAAACAGAGCCAGAACTATACCCGGTAAACACAAGTCAATTAGCGGAATAGAGAACTTAGATAAGATAATTGCCATAGATCAGTCTCCCATAGGGAGGACGCCGCGATCTAATCCTGCAACCTATACAGGTATGTTTGATATGATAAGAACTCTCTTTGCATCAACTCCTGATGCTAAAGCGAAGGGCTACTCTAAAGGGCGATTTAGTTTTAATGTTAAGGGTGGAAGATGTGAAAATTGCAGTGGTGACGGAATCATAAAGATAGAGATGAATTTTCTTCCTGATATATATGTTCCCTGTGAAGAGTGTCATGGGAAAAGGTATAACAGGGAAACTCTTGAAGTGAAGTATAAGGGAAAGAGTATATCTGATGTGCTTGAGATGACTGTAAGTGAAGCAAGAGAGTTCTTTGCACCTGTTAAGAGTATAAAAGAAAAGCTGGATACCCTTGCGGATGTGGGATTATCATATATTAAGCTTGGACAGCCTTCTACAACGCTTTCCGGTGGTGAAGCCCAAAGAATAAAGCTTGCTACAGAGCTTAGTCGCAGAAGTACAGGGAGAACCATATATGTGCTGGATGAACCGACTACCGGACTTCACTTTGCAGATGTTGAAAAGCTAATAAAAATCCTTCAGAGGCTGACAGAGGGGGGAAACACCTGTATAGTAATAGAACACAATCTGGATGTAATAAAGTGTGCTGATTATATTATAGATATGGGACCTGAAGGTGGAGAAGGCGGAGGAACGGTAATTGCAAAGGGAACTCCGGAACAGGTTGTAAAGGTTAAAGAATCTCATACAGGAGAGTTCTTAAAGCCTAAATTAAAGAAAAAAACAACCATTAAAAAGAAAAGGAAAGAGTGATTATTATGGATACATTTTTTGCTATGACTTCAAGGATGAAGTACATCGAGCGATGGGCTCTTATGAGAAACTCTGTAAAGGAAAACATAAGTGAACACAGCTTAGAGGTTGCAATGATTGCACATGGACTTGCGTCTATCGGTAATATAAGACTTGGAAAAGATTACAACAGTGAACATATAGCTTTGGTTGCGATGTACCATGATTGTACTGAGATAATAACAGGTGATATGCCAACTCCTGTTAAGTACGAAAATGAAGAAATAAAAAATCAATATAAGCGTATAGAGAGAATGGCAGCCTACCGTATGTTACATAAGCTTCCGGAGGATTTACAGGAAACATACAAAGAAATCATTATTCCGGAGCATATGGATAGTGAATCTTTAAAGATTATTAAGGCAGCAGATAAGATATCTGCATATATAAAGTGTATAGAAGAGGAAAAGAACGGTAATCAGGAATTTTCGTTTGCAAAGAAATCCACTGAAAAGGCCATACATGAGCTAAACTGTGAAGAAGCCGAAATATTTATAAAGGATTTTATACCGGCATACTATAAAACTTTAGATGAACTTTAAGATATCCACAAGACTCATTGGTGAATCTTGATAAAAAATAACAAAATACCATAAATTCGCACTTTACAAAAATATTTCTTTATGTTAACATATCACAGTCATTAGTTTACCTTTACTATGGATACGGACACTCCGACCTTTTCATGGTAATGGTGTATAAATATACTAGGAGGAAAAAATAATGATAACAAAAGAGAAAAAAGCTGAAATAATTAAGGCTTACGGACGTAGCGAAGGTGATACAGGTTCACCTGAGGTTCAGATTGCAATCCTTACTGAGAGAATCAGAGAGCTTACAGAGCATCTTAAGATTAATAAGAAGGATCATCACTCAAGAAGAGGTCTTCTTAAGATGGTTGGTCAGAGACGTAACCTTCTTGCTTACCTTAAGGCAAAGGATATCAATGCATATCGTGAACTTATCGAGAAGCTTGGCTTAAGAAAATAATTATTTCAAAACGTAATTTCTTAGAAATGAAGTTTCGTAGAAATGTAATTTCTTGTCCCTTAAATATCGGATACCGAGTTTAAGGGACTTTTTATTTATCATTAGTTTTGGTTTTGAAGGGAGTGAGATGATTTGAATCAGCTGCTCGAAGATATAAAGAAAAACGAATATAGCAGATTCTATCTTTTGTACGGAGATTCGGATTATACTATTAATAATCTTAAAAATCGTCTTAGAAAAGCTCTTAACTTCGGTGAAGCGGACATGAATTGCACTATATACTATGGTAAAGATCTTGATTTACAAAGCTGTGCAGATATGATTCACACTGCTCCGTTTTTTAATGATAAAAGACTTGTAATACTTGAAAACACTGAACTTTTTAAAACATCAAATGATCTAAGTGATTACTTAAAGGATTCGCCTGAGTTTACTATCGTGCTTTTTTTGGAAAAAAGAAAGGATGATGATACTAAAAAGGCGATAATTAATAAAAATAATAAATTATATAAATTCGTTTCAAAAAACGGTGTTGTTATAGAGTGTAAAAAGCCTAATAAAGACGAGATGACAAGCTTTACACTGATAAGACTGAAAGAATCAGGAAAAGCTATGAAAAAGTCAACTTTAACCTATTTTTTGAGTCAGGTTCATCCGAATTTTTATAATATTAAAAATGAATTAGATAAGCTTATAGCATACGTTGGTGAAAGAGAAGAGATAAAAACAGAAGATATAGATGAGTTAACTTGTAAGCTTATAAACAATCAGATGTTTAAGATGATAGATGAGATAGCCATGGGAAGAACCGATAAGGTCTTTTACATGTACAGAGAACTCCTGGAATTGCAGATAAATGTAAATGTAATTCTTGCAAATCTTAGGACACACTTTAAACAGCTTCTCGAAGTAAAGCTATCTGACAGAGCACCAAGAAGTGAAGTTATCAGTAAGACACGCATGCAACCCTTTCTTTATGGAAGTTATGTTGGTCAGGCTGAAAGATTTTCTTACACTACACTAAGGGTAATGCTTGAAAAGGTTTGTGATTATGAATACAAATTTAAGACAGGACAGATCTCAGATGTTCTGGGATTAGAGATACTTATAATTGAATTATTGGGTATCAAGAAGGAAAATTAATATCTAAAGAAATATTATGGAGGAATAAAATGCAATTTTTAATATCGATACTTTTTGGTATTGTCGAAGGTATAACAGAGTGGCTTCCTGTAAGCAGTACAGGACACATGATACTTTTAGATGAACTCGTTAAGTTCGACATGTCAGATAAATTCAAGGAGATGTACCTTATCGTAATTCAGTTGGGTGCTATTCTTGCTGTAATTATTATTTATTTTTGGCAATTATGGCCTTTCTCTTCAAAAAAGGAAGATCATTACATAAAAAAAGATATATGGACCATGTGGTTTAAGGTTTTGGTTTCATGTATTCCAGCCGTAATAATTGAGTTATTATTAGGTGACAAACTCGAGGAAATGTTCTATAATTACAAGGTGGTGGCTATAATGCTTATCCTTTTTGGTATTCTTTTTATAGTTATAGAAACTGTATTTAAGAAGAACAATAAGGAAAGTAAGATTAATTCAATCGCAGAAATCACTTATAAAGCTGCTTTCATTATAGGTATGTTTCAGTGTATAGCAGCTGTTTTCCCGGGAACTTCAAGGTCGGGAGCAACTATTATCGGCGGTCTTATAATCGGCATGAGTCGTGCTGTAGCCGCAGAGTATACATTTTTCCTTGCAGTACCGGTTATGCTTGGCGCATCTCTTATGAAGATTGTTGATTTCGGATTCAACTTTTCAACCAATGAGATTTTAGTGCTTTTAACAGGTATGATTGTAGCATTTGCAGTGTCAATGGTTATTATAAAAGGATTTATGAGTTACATAAAGAAACATGATTTTAAGGTTTTTGGATGGTATCGTATAGTGCTTGGAATCATTGTTTTAATATTCTTTTCAATCAGATGATTATATAATACTTATCAGATAAAATTATGAAATGAGGGATTTTATGCATTTTAGATGGTTAAATAATAAAACTGTTCAGTGCAATATTTCAAGAGAAGAGGTCGATCAGCTGGGTTATAGCATAGAGGATCTTCTTGTTAATCAGGAGGCATCTAAAGGATTTGTCTCTAAGATTGTTGAGCTTGCTAAAAAAAGCATCAATTACGAACCTACATCCACAAATATGTGTATGCAGGTTATAGGAAAGCCGGATGGCTCTCTTACCATACTTCTTTCAGAGGCGGACTCTGTCATGGATGGAAGCAGTCAGATACCTGATTCACTGAAGAGTATACTTGAAAATATCAGGTCGAATATTAATAATCATGACTCAGGTGTAGAAATCGATGTTGATGAGGATATGGATTTTGATATGCCTGAGAATGAGGTATCATTTGATAATAAACGATTTGAAGACTTTTTAAGAAATCTGTTTGAGAAAAACATTCCTCCTATGAGCAAGGAAGAAGTCGGTAAAATCGTAAAGGAAACAGCTGAAAGGGAGATGAAGGCTCCAAAGCTTTTTAAGTTTGATTCTTTGGATGATGTAAGAAATTATGCAAAGGTTTCAACATACGGTGACAGGGTTTCGTCTTCGCTTTATAAGGATTTGGAAACGGGAGCTTATTTTTTACTTGTTAAGAAGGGTAAGCTTAAATTAGAGGATTATACACTTACTTATCAGGAGTTAAGTGAATTTGCTGAGTTTATATCCAGTAATTATTATATTGAGCAGTTTTGTAAGGAGCATTTTAAGCCTCTTATCAAGACTAAAGCATTGTATATACTTAATAGTTATGATTTCTAACTCGTATGAAACTTAAGATACGAATGAGTAATGACTTAAATAGTTTTCATATAACATGAAAGGGAATATACATGGCTCGAGATATAAATTTAAACGAAAGGCGAATCCAGAAAAAGACTGTATTTTCTATAATCATCTTTTTGCTGGAAGCCTTACTCGTAGTTCTCCTGGCGTATGCCATAACTCAATACGGTTTTGTAAAGGTAGAAATATCCGATGAAAATATGAAACCGACTTTGGGAATAGGCGATGAGGTTATAGTAGATAAATTATCCTACAAAGTTATGTCCATAAAACGTTCGGATGTGATTATAGTCAGTGAAAAAAGTTCAGATCATACGTATTACACATCTCTCAGGGTTATAGGTATGCCCGGCGAAAAGGTTTGGATAAGAGATGGTTATGTATATATAAACGGAAAAAAGATTAAAGAAGAGCTTAAGTTTGAAAAGATGAACAGCGGTGGTGACTTCGCAGAGGAAGTAGAACTCGGAAAAAACGAGTACTTCTTACTGGGAGATAATAGAAATAACTGTCTTGACAGTAGAGATGGTACTGTAGGTCTTGTTAAAGAGGAAGACATAATAGGAAAAGCTTTTATTAGGAGAAAGCCTTTTGCTTTTGTAAACAGTATAGATAAATTTTAACCATAAAAAAATCCGGTAATGGAGGTTAGTGTTAAATAATGGAGTTTCAGTGGTATCCGGGGCACATGAGTAAGGCCATGAGGATAATGAAGGAAGACTTAAAGCTGATAGATGTTATACTTGAGCTTGTTGATGCAAGAATTCCGTATAGCAGTAAGAATCCTGATATAGATCCTCTTTGTAATTCTAAGTCCAGAATCATAATATTAAATAAAGCTGATCTTGCAGATCCGGAAGTATTAAAGATATGGGAAGAGTATTATACTTCCAAAGGTTTTTTTGTATTGCAGATGAACTCAAAAGCAGGAAAAGGCATGAAAAGTGTCACTAATATGATAAATACTGCTTGTAAGGAAAAACTTGAAAGAAATAAAAAAAGAGGCATCCTTAACAGACCTTTGAGAGCAATGATAGTAGGTATTCCAAATGTTGGAAAGTCGACATTTATTAATTCCTTAGTAGGTAGAGCCAGTGCAAAGACCGGCAATAAGCCAGGCGTTACAAAAGGAAAACAGTGGATAAAGCTTAATAAAAACATAGAGCTTATGGATACTCCGGGTGTACTTTGGCCAAAGTTTGACGATATGCTTATAGGACAGAGGTTGAGTTTTATAGGTTCCATAAAGGATGAACTGGTAAACACTTACGAGCTTTCTGTACTTCTTATAGAGTATCTTACAGAGCATTACAATGCGTTTCTTACGGAAAAGTATGGTATAGAGGGAAGTGATGATCCTTATGAAGTACTTAAGCAGATAGCTGTAGTAAGAGGTTGTAAAAAAGCAGGTGATGAAGTTGATACAGAGAAGGCTGCCGTGCTTTTTATAGATGATTTTAGAAAAGGAAGATTAGGTCGTATATCTTTAGAACTTCCGGAGGATATCGATAAAAAAGATATTGATAAAAAAGATATAGATAAAAAAGAATAGGAAAGTTTTATTATAGCAGTATAAGATTTGAATCAATTTTCTCTTTGGAGGATGATTAAATGTATGATGAGCATGAGGTTGAAGAAAGCCTCGAATGGATTAAGAATATAAAAGAAAAGTATGAAGATGTGGAAAAAAGCACTTCCGATGCTTCTGAAAATGATAATAATCTCGCTAATACTATTCGTGTAGTCAAGAGAGAAAGACCTAAGGTGGCAGAGCCTGAAATAGTTGAGGAAGAAAACACCGAGGAAGTAAAGCCGGAGATCGGTACCCGAATAGTAAAGAGAAGGATAGTATCTGCAGAACAGGCAGAAAAGCTTAAGCAGGCTCAGATGGAGAGGATGGATAAGAATCCTGTATTACTTACATCGGAGCAGATTAAGGCACAGGAGCAGGCAGCGGCCGAAGCAGCAAAAAAGGCTGAAGAAGCAAGAAGACTTGCTGCTCAGAGGGCTATGGATGCTGAAGAGGCCAGAAGAAAAGCTGAAGAGGCCATGAGAGCTGAAAGAGAGGCTAAGGCAGAGGCAGAAAGAGTCAGATTAGAAGCTGAAAGACAGCGTAAAGAAGCTGAAGAGAGAGCAAGACAAGCGGCTGAAGCTGAGAGAAGGCGAGCTGAAGAAGAAGCCAGATTAAGAGCCGAGGCTGAGAGAAGGCGAGCTGAAGAAGAAGCCAGATTAAGAGCCGAAGAAGAGAAAAAAAGACAAGAAGAAGCAAGAAAAGCAGAGGAAGAAAGACAAATAAAGCTTGCTGAAATTAAAGCCAGACAGGAGTATGAAGCTAAAGTAAGAGCTGAGAAGGAAGCTAAGGAGGAAGCTGAGAGACAGAGGCTTCTCGCTCAGTCCAGAGCAAAAGCAGAAGCAGAAGAAAGAGAAGCTAAGGAGAGACTTGAGAGTGAGGCTGCAGAAAGAGAAAAAAGCGAAGCCCAGAGACAGGCAAAGCTAGAAGAAGCCAGAGCGAATGCTCTTAAAGCTGCTGAAAACAGAGCAAATGTAGAAACTAAGGTGCTTGGTAAAACTACAGTACCACCGGCAAGTGCTGATTCTGATGATGATATAATAAATCTGGATGAGACTAACTTTGTTACAATTCCGGATGATGAAGAAAAGAAAGATAAAGCTATTATCACAGAAGATGATGGAGATGTTAAAACCATTAATATTACCATCAAATTTGATATGGGTAATGTGAAGAAGGGAGTAAGTAAGGTTAAGAATGCTGTTTCAGGTTTTGTTAAAAACCATGTAATGCCTGAGGAGCGCACTCTCGAGGATAGTAAAAAAGCCATGGAAGAGAACGAAGAAGAGAAGAAAAATAAGATTCTTCGTGAGGTCTATGGTGATGATTATGAAAAGTATAAGGAAAAGTTAAAGAAGGATTCCCTAAAATACCAGGATGAAGACAGGTTTAAGACTGGTCCGCTTACGAATTTCTCTGTATTCGCCGATTCGGAAGGCGGTGTTATAGATGGTGAATCATCAGAAGGCGGTATCACAGAAGGTGCAGAACCGGACGAAGGTAATGCTTTAGAGGAAGAATTGCCTGTAACGGATGCTTCAGGGGTAGAACCAGTGGTGCCGGAGATTACTGTAGCACCTGAAAACACATATACACCTGAGATTCAGAGTATACCTGAAAATCCGTATGAACCGGAGATTCAGAGTACACCTGAAAATCCGTATGAACCGGAGATTCAGAGTACACCTGAAAATCCGTATGAACCTGAGATTCAGAGTACACCTGAAAATCCATACGAACCCGAAATTCAGAGTACGCCTGAAAACACGTATGAACCTGAAATTCAGAGTACGCCTGAAAACACGTATGAACCTGAAATTCAGAGTACGCCTGAAAACACATATGAACCTGAGATTCTGAGTGCACCGGAAAATACGTATGAGTCAAATATTCCTACTACATCAGATGATACTTATGAACCGGAGATTTCTGAAGTATATAACCCTGCACCGGTAACAAAGGATTCAGATACAGGTTTAGTATACAAGGCAAAGGGTGCATTGCTTAAAGCTAAAGGGTTTATTGTTTCAAAATTCGATAAAAATGCTAAGGAGCCTTTTGACAGCTATGAAGTTACAACCGATGAAGAGGGTCAAAAGATAGTAAAAGCCTATGACCGTGATGGAAATCTTATAGAAGATGAAGAAGTACTGGCAAGAGCCAGACAAAGAATGAAGGAAGATGCCAACTTAAAGAGTAAGCGAAAGACAATGAGAAAGTATCTTGTTTCAGACTTTTTGATACTTGGAGCTTGCTCTTTGGTTGCTATACTTCTTGCCTGGGTATTCCTTCACTTTGTAGCCGGACAAACAACTATCAGCGGATCATCTATGGAACCAACCATATCTGATGGTAACTCTATTATTATTAATAATCTTGCTTACAGATCACACGGTCCTAAGAGATTTGATGTTATAGTATTTGAGTCCGGGGCTGCTTCAACTGCAGGTGATTCTGCCAATGGAACCCATCTTATAAAGAGAGTTGTAGGTCTTCCGGGAGATAAGCTTCAGATAAAAGAAGGCAGTGTATATATCAATGGAGAAAAGCTTAAAGATGATCTTTATGGTAATGCCAAGATGGAGTCTGCCGGAATAGCAGAAGAAGAGATTACCATAGGTGATAACATGTACTTTGTACTTGGAGATAATCGAAATATGAGTATAGACAGCCGAAATGAGTATGTCGGACTTATTAGCGGTAAAAAAATCGTAGGAAAAGCAGTTTTCTGCATATCACCTGTGGAGGACTTCGGTTCTATAAAATAATTTAAGAAATATAATTATATAAGCCCAAGATGATTTTTATCAGATTGGGCTTATTGTAATAAAAAGTCTTAAGAACGGAGAAAATTATGGATAAAAACAATATAAACATAAGTATAATAAAAGAAGAATTTTCAAGTACTCCCATGGAAAATACTGATTTACTTATATCAAAATATATAAAT
The DNA here is from genome assembly GCA_016281605.1 of Lachnospiraceae bacterium. Lineage (GTDB taxonomy): Bacteria > Bacillota > Clostridia > Lachnospirales > Lachnospiraceae > JAEEJA01. The sequence goes on along the minus strand of JAEEJA010000028.1, from coordinate 26,093 downwards.
GATAAAAGAAAAAGTGTTCAAAAGCTCATAGAATCAAGAAAAAAACAGTTGAAAAAATACGAAGCAGAGGTTTTACGTATAAAAGGGATGAAGGAGTTTGACAATTCATACTCCGGTAGTGCATATATATGCGGAATAGATGAAGTAGGACGAGGTCCTTTAGCAGGACCGGTGGTGACGGCAGCTGTTATCATGCCTAAAGAATCTGAGATTCTATATGTTAATGATTCAAAAAAGTTATCAAAAGCAAAGAGAGAAGAATTAGCTGAAATTATACAAAGAGAGGCTGTAAGTATAAGCTTTGGCATATTATCTCCGAAAGTGATAGATGAATTGAATATTTATGAAGCAACTAAAAAGGCAATGAGTATGGCGGTTGAAGGCTTAAAGGTGAGACCGGATGAACTCTTGATAGATGCCATGAAGCTGGATGACATTGACATACCGCAGCAGTCGATAATTAAGGGAGATGCGAAAAGTTACAGCATAGCTTGTGCAAGTATCGTTGCCAAGGTTAAAAGAGACCGTATGATGGAAGAGTATGCAAATCAGTACCCGGGGTACAGATTTGAAAGAAACTCAGGCTACGGAACAGCGGAGCACATAGAAGCATTGAAGAGTATAGGTCCTTGTGATATACACAGAAGAAGCTTTATAAAGGGGATACTGCAAGAATCAAAAAATCTATAATTATTAAACTGAAAGAACTTGTAGAAAGAGGATTATGAATAATTATAATAATGGAAATCACTATAAAAAAAATAAAAGAAACATCGGTTCATATTACGAAAAAATAGCTTGTGAAGAGCTTAAGAAACAAGGATACAATATTTTAGAGACTAATTATTATACGAGAATCGGTGAGATAGATATAGTAGCAAAAGATGGAGATTATCTGGTATTTATAGAGGTAAAGTACAGAAGAAGTCATGTGTCAGGATTACCTGAAGAGGCGGTTGATGCGAGAAAACGACACAGAATATACGAGGCCGCCAGGTATTATATGCTGTCCAATAGGATTTATACCGATACTCCCATGCGATTCGATGTTGTTGCAATAGAAGGGGATGAGCCGAAAAGGGATGGCTCAAATCATACAGTAGCGGTAAGAATAATAAAAAATGCATTTATGTTATAAAAAGTGTTGCCATATGGCTTGAAAACGTGTTATAGTAATGAGCGACAGTGTGGAAATAAGGTTCACATTAAAGATTAGTAATTTAGTAATGGAGGCTAAAAATGAACGTTTCAGTAGAAAATTTAGAGAAAAGTACTGTAAAAATTACCATTGAGGTGGAGAGAGAGAAGTTTGAGGCAGCTATAAAGACAGTTTACAACAAGCAAAAGAACAAAATCTCTGTTCCGGGATTCCGTAAGGGAAAGGCACCTCTTAAAATGGTTGAAAAGATATATGGAAAGGGCGTATTTTATGAGGATGCTGCAAATGAAGTGATTCCTGAAGCTTATCAGAAGAGTGTTGAGGAAAATGATATTCAGGTTGTTGCTCAGCCTCACATAGAGCTTGTTTCACTTGGAGATGAAGGTCCATTTGTATTCGCTGCTACGGTAGCTGTAAAGCCTGAAGTTAAGCTTGGTGAGTATAAGGGAATCGAAGTAGAGAAAAAGTCTGTAGAAGTTACTGATGAAGAGCTTCAAAGCGAGCTTGATAAGACACGTGAGAAGAATGCAAGATTCGTTACCGTAGATGACAGAGCTGTTCAGGATAAGGACGAAGTAACCATCGATTTCGAGGGATTTGTAGACGGAGAAGCATTTGAAGGCGGAAAGGGCGAGGATTATAAGCTTGTAATCGGCTCACATTCATTTATCGACACATTTGAGGATCAGCTTATCGGACATAATATAGATGATGAAGTTGAAGTTAATGTTACATTCCCTGAGGAGTATCATGAGGCTTCACTTGCAGGAAAGCCTGCTATGTTTAAGGTAACAATTAAGTCAATCGGTTATAAGGAGCTTCCTGAGTTAGATGACGATTTTGCACAGGATTTATCTGATTTTGATACACTTGATGAATATAAAGAGGATGTTAAGAAGAAACTCTTAGAAGGTAAGGAAGCAGCTGCTAAGAGAGAAAAAGAGGAAGAAGTAATCAAGAAGATTATCGAAGGCTCAGAGATGGAAATTGCTGATGATCATGTTAATTCTGTTGTGGATCAGATGAAGAGAGAGTTTGCTCAGAGAATGCAGTCTCAGGGTATTTCGTTAGAGCAGTACATGATGTTTACCGGTATGACAGAAGAGAAGCTTGTCGAGGATATTAAGCCACAGGCACTTCTTAGAATCCAAAGCAGACTTGTGCTTGAGAAGATAGTTGAAGCTGAGGGTATCGAGGCAACAGAAGAAGAAATCAACAAGGAAATCGAAAATCTTGCTTCCATGTATCAGATGGAAGCTGACAGACTTAAAGAAGTAATGGGAGAAGAAGAGAAGAAGGGAATTGCTCTCGATGCTTCAGTTGCTAAGGCTGTTGATATGGTTGTTGAGAGTGCTGTTGAGAAATAATTATAAAAGTAAATCTACATGAACATTTTATCCCCCACCTTTATACGGTATAATATGCTAAAGGTGGGGGTTACAACTATTAATAATTGTTTATTTAAGAAAGAAAGAGGTAATAAAGGTTATGGATATTAAGAACAGTTATACAATTCCTTACGTTATAGAGAGAACCAGCCAGGGAGAGCGTTCATATGATATTTATTCTCGTCTTTTACAGGATAGAATTGTCATTCTTTCCAACGAAGTAAATGATGATATAGCAAGTCTTATCGTTTCACAGCTTTTATTCCTTGAATCTCAGGATTCAACCAAGGATATCAGCCTTTACATAAACAGTCCGGGAGGATCTGTAACAGCCGGATTTGCGATTTACGACACTATGAATTATATAAAGTGCGATGTATCAACTATTTGTATGGGTATGGCTGCGAGCATGGGTGCATTTTTGCTTGCAGGTGGTGCAAAGGGAAAGAGATTTGCGCTTCCTAACTCATCAATTATGATTCATCAACCTTCAGGCGGTGCAAGAGGTCAGGAAACTGAAATTCGTATCGTGGCTGAAGAGATACTTAAAACCAGAAAGAGACTCAATCAGATTCTTGCTGATAATACAGGAAAGTCACTTGATCAGGTTGAAATAGACACTGAAAGAGATAATTACATGACTGCCGAGGAAGCTCGTGATTATGGTCTTATAGATGAGATAATAAGCAACAGAAAGTAATTTGAATGGAGAAAATGTATGTCAACTAAGTTTAATGACGGCACCATAAGATGTTCATTTTGTGGAAAGCCGGAGCATCAGGTACACAAGCTTATATCAGGTCCTGAGGGTATATACATATGCAATAATTGTGTAGAACTTTGCTTAGAGATAATGGAAGAGGATGAAGTCTTTGATAAAAGCATGCAGGAAGCAAGTAACCTGGATATCAATCTCTTAAAACCTAAGGAAATAAAAGAGTTTCTCGATGATTATGTTATCGGACAGGAGGAAGCTAAGAAAGCTCTTTCTGTTGCTGTTTATAATCATTATAAGCGCATACTCTCCGGCTCTAATCTTGATGTTGAGATTCAGAAGAGTAACATCCTTATGATAGGACCTACAGGTTCAGGAAAAACTTATCTTGCCCAGTCTCTTGCAAAGATTTTAAATGTACCATTTGCAATTGCAGATGCAACAACCCTTACAGAAGCAGGTTATGTAGGTGAAGATGTAGAAAATATACTTCTTAAGGTTATTCAGGCTGCTGATTACAACATGAAGCGTGCTGAGATGGGTATTATCTATGTGGATGAGATTGATAAGATTACCAAAAAGAGTGAAAATGTCTCGGTGACACGTGATGTATCCGGTGAAGGTGTACAGCAGGCTCTTCTTAAGATATTAGAGGGAACCATAGCCAGTGTTCCGCCTCAGGGTGGAAGAAAGCATCCGCATCAGGAACTATTCCAGATTGACACAACCAATATTTTATTTATTTGCGGAGGTGCATTTGACGGACTTGAAGGAATTATCGGTAATCGTGTCGGAAAAAAAGGTATGGGATTTAACTCCGAGCTCGGAGATGATTATGAAGAAAATATAGGGGAAATACTTAAGCAGCAAGTGCCTGAAGACCTTATTAAATATGGTATTATACCAGAGTTTATAGGACGTCTTCCTGTTACTGTAACTCTTGATATGCTTGATGTAGAAGCCCTTACAAGGATACTTACAGAGCCTAAAAACGCTCTTGTAAAGCAGTATAAAAAGCTTTTTGAGCTTGATGATGTAAATCTTGTCTTTGAAGATGATGCAGTTAAGGAAATTGCAAGACTTTCATCAGAAAGAAAGACAGGAGCAAGAGGATTAAGATCTGTTATAGAATCAATAATGATGGATATTATGTACGAAATTCCATCAGATGAGTCTATAGTTGAGTGTGTAATCACCAAAGAGTCAGTTCTGGGTGAAGAAAAGCCAAAGGTTGTTAAAGCAAAGCAATCTAAATCAAGTACTACTCAGCGTAAAGAACGAAGCAAAAGAAAGACTCATCTTGCTTAATTAATAATGATTTTTTGGGGAGGTAGTGATAATCTCCCCATTTTTATCAAAAGGAAATAAATAAATGGTAATTAAGAATGTAAACCTGGAAACGGTATGTGGTATAACATCTAAGCTTCCTGATAATAAATATATAGAGATAGCATTTGCAGGTCGTTCTAACGTAGGAAAATCATCTCTTATAAATGCACTTATGAACAGGAAGGCATATGCAAGAGTTTCACAGACTCCCGGAAAGACGCAGACTATAAATTTTTATAATATTAATGATGAACTCTACTTTGTAGATCTTCCCGGATACGGTTATGCGAAAAGATCCAAAGAAGATGTAAAAAACTGGGGAAAGCTTATAGAGAAGTATTTAGGTGGTTCTAAACAATTAAGACTTATCATGCTTCTCGTAGATATAAGACATAAGCCAAATGCTAATGATAAACAGATGTATGAATGGTGTCTTCACTATGGATATAATCCTGTGGTAGTAGCCACAAAATCTGATAAAATCAAGCGTTCACAGTTAAAAAAGTGTATAAATGATATAAAAATAGGATTGGAATTAACTGATGAAACACCGATTGTTCCGTACTCATCTTTCAATAAATCAGGTTTAGAAGATGTTATGGAGTATATTGATTATGTTAAGGAAAACTTTTCTTGATATAAAATCTTAAAAGTAAAAGCTTTTAACTTTTAAATGGAGGTAACGGTTGAATATGAATATTTTAGTATTATGCGGAGGAACAAGTACAGAAAGAGATGTATCTATTTCTTCAGGTACTCAGGTTTGTAAAGCCTTAAGAAAGAGAAATCATAATGCAATACTTGTTGATGTTTTCAGAGGAGCACCTATCAATGCATTTGAAGAAGGATTAAAAGCTGATTACAGTGTTTCGGATAAAGCTTTTAAGTATTTACATGACACAGAAAATGTAAAGCAGGAGATAAAAGAGAATAAAAAGATTGCACTTCTAAGTCAGGATACCTTAGATCTTGCTAAGGTTGCAGATATAGTATTTATGGCACTTCACGGTACGAACGGAGAGGATGGAAGACTTCAAGCCTGCTTTGATCTTTTCGGAATAAAGTACACCGGAGCTGATTACCTTGCAAGCGCCATGTCTATGGATAAAACAGTTGCTAAAACTATAGTAAGTATGGCAAATGTACCGGTTCCAAGAGGAACTGCTCTTATAAAAAAGCAGTATGATTTGGATCCCGATATATATACCAAGAAAAAGCTTGGTTTTGATGGTAGAGCAGTAGTTAAGCCTGCCTGCGGAGGTTCTAGCGTAGGCGTTACATTTGCAGATGATGAAGAGCAATTTAAGAAGGGACTCGAGCTTTCATTTTCATATGAAGATAAAACCGTTATAGAGGAGTATGTAGGCGGTAGAGAGTTTTCAATAGGAGTTATAGAGGGCAAGGCCCTTCCAATCATAGAGATTATCACAGGGGAAGGCGAGTTCTATGATTATGAGAATAAGTATAACGGCTCCACCAAGGAAGTGTGTCCTGCACCTCTGTCGGAATTAGAAGAGCGTGAGATGAAGGGCTATGCTGAGATGTCTGCAAAGGCTTTAGGTCTTAGCGAATATTGTCGTATAGACTTCCTTATGGATAAAGAAGGAAAGGTTTACTTTCTCGAAGCAAACACACTCCCGGGTATGACACCTACAAGTCTGTTGCCACAGGAAGCAGCACAGGAAGGCATGTCATTTGAGGATTTATGTGAAAAGATCATAAATATTGAAGTCTGATTATGAATTAAAGATAGAATCAGCATGGAGGAAAAGGATGAAGGGTTTAACTATCAGAAATATTATATCTGCAGTTGATGGAAAGCTTTGTGGAAATACAAGTGAAGAGCTTCTTGAAAAAGAAGTTACAGGTGTTGCTATAGATAGCAGAAAGATAGAAGAAGGTCATTTGTACGTACCTATAGTAGGTAACAGGGTGGACGGACATACTTTTATAGAGGATACTTTTGAAAAAGGAGCTTTGTGTACACTTTCCGAGAGAGAATTAGATATAGATAAGCCTTACATCCTGGTAGATTCAGATGAGGAGGCGCTTAAAAGTATAGCAGCCCTTTACAGGGAGAATGTAAGTTGCAAGGTTATTGGAGTTGTGGGAAGTGTTGGAAAAACAAGCACTAAAGAAAGCCTTGCTTCAGTTCTTTCGGAAAAGTATAAGGTTATGAAAACAGAAGGTAACTTTAATAATGAGATTGGAGTGCCTCTTACGATATTCAGAATAAAGGATGATGATGAGATAGCTGTTCTTGAGATGGGTATAAGTGATTTTGGCGAGATGCACAGATTAAGCCGTATAGCAAAGCCTGATATGGTTGTTATGACTAATATAGGCACATGTCACTTAGAAAATTTAAAGTCCCGAGATGGAGTTTTGAAGGCCAAAAGTGAAGTTTTTGATTTTATCAGTAAGAGTGGCGCTGCAATTCTTAATGGTGATGATGATAAGCTTAAGAGTATAGGAGAGTTACCTTGTAAGGATGTATATTTTTACGGCTTAAATAATGATAATGATTCCTATGCAGTTAACCTTGAAAATAAAGGACTATTAGGAACGAGCTTTAATGCAAATGTACTCGGAGAAAGCTTTGATATGCATGTACCCGTTGCAGGTGAACACATGGTTTACAATGCTCTTGCTGCCGCAACCTGTGGAAAAGCCCTAGGTATGAGTGGGGCAGAAATATCAGAGGGAATTAAGAAATTAAAGACAATCGGCGGAAGAAATAATATTATAAAAACTTCAAAATACATGATAATAGATGATTGTTATAATGCTAATCCAATGTCTATGAAGGCTTCCATATCGGTTCTTAAAGGAGTAAATGGCAGAAGAGTAGCAATACTAGGAGATATGTTTGAGCTTGGAGATGATGAAAAGCTGCTTCACGCAGAGGTTGGTGAGGCTGTCGCAAAGGCCGGAATCGACAAGCTTATTGCAATCGGTGAATTATCTAAAAATATCTATGAGAAGGCCTCAGAAGGCGGAATAGACGCACATTGGTTTGAAACCAAAGAAGAGATGCTTACAAAGAAGGATGAAATATTTAAAGAAGGAGATACCATACTTATAAAGGCTTCGCATGGTATGGACTTTGCAAAGCTTGTAGATACATTTAAAGAGGATTGAGACTAGTAACTTCGGCATGGAGGTGAATATGGGAAAATACATTATGGCACTTGATGCCGGTACAACAAGTAACAGATGTATAATTTTTGATAGGCTCGGTAATATAGTGAGTGTAGCACAGAGAGAATTTAATCAGATATATCCTAAACCGGGTTGGGTAGAGCACGATCCTGATGAGATTTGGTCAACCATGATGGGTGTTATGGTTGAAGCAATGGCAAAGATTGGTATAACCCCTAAAGAAGTCAGTGGAATAGGTATTACAAATCAGAGAGAGACAACTGTTCTTTGGGATGCTAAAACCGGAAAAAGCGTTTATAATGCCATAGTCTGGCAGTGTCGAAGAACTGCGGAGATGTCTGACTTTCTTATAAAGCAAGGCTACGATGATTTGATTTTTAAGAAAACCGGACTAAGGATAGATCCTTATTTTTCAGCCACCAAGATAAAGTGGATTATGGAAAATGTATCGGGAGTTAAGGAAAAAATTGAAAAGGGTGAGATTCTCTTTGGAACCATTGATACATATCTCATATGGAGATTGACAGGCGGTAATGTACATGTAACAGATTATTCCAATGCTTCAAGAACCATGCTTTTTAACATAAATACACTGGAGTGGGATGAAGAAATACTCGGTATAATGGGGATACCTACGTCTATACTTCCTGAAGTTAAAGAATCAAGCTGCATATATGGTTATGCTGATTCTAAGCTTTTCGGAGGTGAAAGTATACCTATCGGAGGAGCGGCAGGTGATCAGCAGTGCGCTCTTTTTGGTCAAAACTGTATGGAAAAGGGTTCTGCCAAAACTACATATGGAACAGGCTGCTTTTTGCTTATGAATACAGGTGAAAAGCCGGTTTACTCAAAAAATGGACTGGTAAGTACCATAGCATGGGGAATTGACGGTAAGATTACTTATGCACTTGAGGGCTCAATATTTATGGGTGGAGCGGTTGTTCAATGGCTTAGAGATGAGCTTAAGCTTATAAACTCTGCATCTGAAACTGCGCAGGCAGCCTTAAGTGTAGAGGACAGTAACGGCTGTTATATAGTCCCTGCTTTTACAGGACTGGGTGCTCCTTACTGGGATTCTTATGCAAGAGGGACCATAACAAATCTTACAAGAGGTGTTAACAGAAATCATATTATCAGAGCAGCTCTTGAGGGGATAGCTTATCAGGTTAATGATGTAATAAAGGTTATGGAGAAGGATTCCAATGTAAGAAATGATGTGATTAAGGTTGACGGTGGAGCAAGCGCCAATGATTTTCTTATGCAATTTCAATCTGATATAACAGGTGCTTATGTTTACAGACCGTCCTGCATCGAAACTACTGCGCTTGGTGCTGCATTCTTAGCAGGACTTGCAGTAGGCTTCTGGGAAGATATACATGAGCTTACTCAAATACAAAAGATTGATAAGCTTTTTAAACCGAATATGAATGATAAAAACAGGAAAGAATCCTTAGATGGATGGAAAAAGGCTGTAGAAAGAGCCAGACTGTAGTTTGCTAAATTCTTTAGGAAAGATTAAGAAAAAATATTAGGATACATATATGTTTAAAAATATAAAAATGTTTATGAAAAGGTATGTAAACAGTGCAAGGCCTATAATTGCTACTGCTTTAATACTTTCTCTTTTGATGTTCGAGGCTGTAGATGTAAAGCTTTACTGTAGTGCATCAAGTAAAAGTGCGACAGAAAGTAGTGTTGAAGTTGCTACCGGAGGTTCTGCATCCGAACCGGGCGAAACTAAAGAACCGGGAAATGACACTGGTTCAGAAAATTCTGTGGATCAACCTCAAGTGCCGGCGACTACTAATCCGGAGGGAAATCCTCCTCCTACAGACGGCGCTGAAACAGATAATAAGAGTAAAAAAATAAAAAAATCCAAATTCAGGGCTTCCATACTGCCGGGAAGAGTGGTATACAGATGGGATAAGTCAGAAAAACAGCAGTATGCCTGTTTCTTTATAAAAGCCGAAAACTCTAAAAAATGGAGAATAAAGAAATTAAAAGGAAATATGGCTAAATATGAGCCTAAATTTAAAGAAGGAAAGAAATACCGATTTAAGATAAGGCTCTATGATTCTGAAAAAAATATCATAAAAAAATCCAAAACAGAAAAGATTTTTATACCAAAAGCTCCTGAAAATATCACAGTTTCCAGAGGAACTTATGCAAATATCAACATAAGGTGGAAGAAAAACCGCTTAGAAAAATATATTATTTACAGAAAAGATAAAGATTCTTATAAATATTTAAAAAAATCCTCAGATGGTGATATAAGCGAGTCTTTGCCAAAGTATGATGAGCAATCGATATATAAGATTGTTTCTTTTACTCGCTTCGGTGGAAGAAGGTATATAAGTCGTCCTTCCTACAAGCGATATACGGTCAAAAGCTTTGTTGATACAAAAAGTTCACTTTATACATACGAAGAGATGGTCTATGATCTTAGTTGTTTTCAGAAATATTATCCAGGTTATATAAAGGTTACGAGTATAGGTAAAAGCCGTGACGGACGTGAATTATATGATGTTATACTTGGCAATGAAGCGTCAGGAAAAACAATGCTTGTAATATATACAGTTCATGCCAGAGAGTATATGTGTACACAGCTTGGCATGAATCAGATTGAGTACTACCTTCAGAATCTCGATAAAGAGATACGAGGAAAAAAGGTAGAGAGTATACTTAATGGTATATCCATACATATGGTAGTTATGGCGAATCCGGATGGCATAACACTATGTCAAAAAGGTATTAATTCCATAAAAAATAATAAACTAAGAAAAAATCTGTTACGGATGAGCAAAGGTGTTAATCTGTCAAGCTGGAAGGCAAATGCAGCGGGAGTTGATCTTAATCGTAACTTCCCTTATAAGTTTAAGACTGAAGGAAAAGCCGGATATGCTGATTATCCCGGTAAGAAAGTAGCTTCAGAGCCTGAGGTAAAAGCAATTATAAAGCTTACCAAGACACTAAAGGGAAGATTAAGAGGAGCTGTAAACTATCATGCCATGGGTGAAATAATATTTGGTGATTGTGAATACAGCGATATATCTGATACTGTAAACGGTATGTATACATTAGCCAGAACCATATCAGGTTACTCGAGTGCTGATTCTTATTACTCACCCTCACACGGACGTGGTAATTGCAGAGAATATCAGATGTTTACCATGCACATACCGTCCATTACCATTGAGATAGGAAGTGTCACCTGTCCTCTGCCATCATCAGAGTATGAGGATGTATGGAAAGCTAATAAAGATTTAATAATATCAGAGGCAGCATACCTGAGCGGAACCTGACATATAACACGGTCAGGATTCAAGCTTTGACTAAAGTTAAACTATCCTTAAGTCATGACTTATTTTAAATAATATCTTGAAACTAAAGCACATATATGCTAACATTATTAAGTTTTAATCTATTAATTATGGAGGATTTATATAGATGAATAATTTAGATAACATAATTAAAGGCGCTATTGAATCTATTAAAAATTCAAAAGATGTAAATAGCTTAAATGATATTAAAGTTAAGTATCTCGGAAAAAAAGGAGAACTTACTTCTGTATTAAAATCCATGAAGGACCTTCCTGCTGAGGAACGTCCTAAGGTTGGACAGTTGGTAAATGAAGCGAGAAAGCAGATTCAGATTACTCTTGATGAGAAAAAGCAGTCTTTTGAGAATGCAATGATGGAAGCTAAGCTTGAAAGTGAAACCATAGATGTTACACTTCCGGGAAAAGCTTTAAAACAGGGGCATCTTCATCCCAATACATCCACACTTCGTGAGGTTGAAAATATATTTATAGGAATGGGTTACAAGGTAGTTGGCGGTCCTGAAGTAGAGTATGATTATTATAATTTCGAAGCTCTCAATATTCCGGCAGATCACCCTGCAAAGGATGAGCAGGATACTTTTTATATAACAAAGGATATCTTACTTAGGACACAGACTTCATCTGTTCAGGTTCATGAGATGGAGAAGGGAAAGCTTCCAATAAGGATGATTTCACCGGGAAGAGTGTTTAGATCAGATGAGGTAGATGCAACTCACAGTCCGACATTCCACCAGATTGAGGGACTTGTAATAGATAAGGGCATTACATTTGCCGATCTTAAGGGTACTCTTCAGGAGTTTGCAAAAAGACTCTTTGGTGAAGAGACTAAGGTTAAATTCAGACCACATCACTTCCAGTTTACCGAGCCTAGTGCTGAGATGGACGTAAGCTGCTTTAAGTGTAAAGGTAAGGGATGCAGATTCTGTAAGGGAGAAGGTTGGATAGAGATTCTCGGATGCGGAGTTGTACATCCTCATGTATTGGAGATGAGTGGTATAGATCCTGATGTTTACACAGGTTTTGCATTTGGTGTTGGTCTTGAGCGTATATCACTCTTTAAGTATGAGATTGACGACATGAGGCTCTTATATGAGAACGATACAAGATTTTTAAAGCAGTTTTAATCTAATAGATATTTTTTTAAAAAAGTAATAAATTGGAGGATAATATGAACACTTCATTTTCATGGATTAAGGATTATGTACCGGAGCTAAATGTAACAGCACAGGAGTATATGGATGCCATGACTCTTTCAGGTACAAAGTGTGAAGGATATAAGGCATTTGATGCTAATCTTGATAAGATTATAGTAGGAAAGATAAATAAGATAGAGAAGCACCCGGACGCTGATAAACTCGTGGTTTGTCAGGTTCAGATTGACGAAGAGGGAACAGAGGTACAGATAGTTACCGGTGCACCTAATGTTAAAGAGCAGGATAAGGTTCCTGTAGTACTTGATGGCGGAAGAGTTGACGGAACTCACGCTGAGGGTGCAAAGGAAGGTGGAATAAAGATTAAGAAGGGTAAGCTCAGAGGGGTAGAGTCATTTGGTATGATGTGCTCTATAGAGGAGCTTGGAAGTGATACTAATATGTATCCGGACGCAAGTAGTGATGGAATCTATATTCTTAGTGATAATCCTGAATTTAAGGATGCTTTAATAGGTTCTGACGCTATAGAGCTTCTTGGTTTACATGATGTTTCATTTGAGTATGAGGTTACTTCTAACAGAGTTGATTGCTTTGCCATGACCGGTATAGCAAGAGAGGTTGCAGCTACATTTGACCTTGAATTAAAGCTTCCGGAGGTAAAGGAAACAGGTAATGATGAAGATGTAAATGATTATATATCAGTTGAGGTAAAGGATCAGGATCTCTGCCCTAGGTATACCGCCAGAGTGGTTAAGGATATAAAAATCGCACCTTCTCCACAGTGGATGCAGAGAAGACTTGCTTCTGTAGGTATCAGACCAATAAATAACTTAGTTGATATCACAAACTTTGTTATGGAAGAGTATGGTCAGCCTATGCATGCTTATGATTTGGATACAATCGCAGACAGAAAGATAGTCGTAAAGCGCGCAGAGAATGGTGAAAAGTTTGTTACTCTCGATGGAATCGAGCATGATTTGGACGACAGCATGCTTATGATTTGCGATGGAGAGAAGAGTATAGGTATTGCAGGAATCATGGGTGGAGAAAACTCCATGATTACAGATAATGTTAAGACAATGCTTTTCGAAGCCGCTACATTTGACGGAACCAATATTCGTCGTACTGGTAAGAAACTTGGTATGAGAACCGATGCACAGGCTAAGTTTGAGAAGGGATTAGATCCTAACAATGCTATCGAAGCCATGAATCGTGCTTGTCAGCTTATAGAGGAGCTTGGAGCCGGAACTGTTGTGGGCGGTGTAAGTGATTTTTATCCTGTTAAGAAAGAGGGTATTGACGTAGAATTTAATGCAGATAAGATAAATGCTCTGCTTGGAACTGATATCCCTGAAGAGCAGCAGATAAAGTATCTTGAGAAGCTTGATTTAGTAGTGAAAGACGGAAAGGTGCATGTACCTACATTCCGTCAGGATTTACTCCGTTTATGTGATATAGCTGAAGAAGTAGCCAGATTCTATGGATATGATAAGATTCCCATGACTCTTCCTAAGGGAGCGGCTACTGCAGGTGGTTTATCTGAAAATATGATTCTTGAGCAGATTGCTGCTGATACCTGTGTGTCTTACGGCTTCTGCGAGGCTATGACCTTCTCATTTGAGAGTCCAAAGGTATATGATAAGCTTATGCTTAAGAGTGATGACCCTATGAGAGAGAGTATACGTATATCCAATCCACTTGGTGAAGATTACAGTGTCATGAGAAGAAGTGCTGTGGGTGGTATGCTTACTTCTCTTGCTACCAATATTAACAGAAGGAATAAAGATGTAAGGCTTTTTGAGCTTGCAAATGTATATATTCCTCACGCACTTCCACTTACTGAGCGCCCTGAAGAGCGTATGCAGCTTACTATGGGAATGTACGGAGAGGGAGACTTCTACACACTTAAGGGTGTTACAGATGAAGTTATAAAGGCTCTCGGTCTTAAAGGAAAATGTGTATATAATAATGATTGCACTCTTGATTATCTTCATCCCGGAAGAAAAGCTAATGTTTATTACAAGGATGAGTTCGTTGCCTATGTAGGTGAGGTTCACCCTATGGTTCTTAAGAATTTTGAGATTGATGAGAGAGTTTATATCGCAATGGTTGATATTACAGCTGTTCAAAAGCTTCTTGAGACAGAAGATACTATCCGTTATGAAGGAATACCTAAGTTCCCTGCTTCAACACGTGATATAAGTATGGTTATGAATAAAACAATTACCGCCGGAGAGGTTGAGCAGATAATAATCAAGAATGGTGGAAAGAACCTCGTTAATGTAGAGCTTTTCGATGTATTTGAAAGTGAGAAGGTGTTAGGAGCAGGCTTTAAGTCTCTTGCTTATAATTTGAAATTTATGGCTTCCGACAGAACACTTACAGATGAAGAAGTTAATGCTTCTATGGATAAGATTTTAAAGGGTATTGAGCAGATTGGTGTTACCTTGAGAAAGTAAGATGTATAGAGAGACATGAGTAAATACAATCAATATAAAAAAGCTTATATGATACGGCAAAACATATTTTTGATGTGTTTTGTCGTATACCTTATATCTCTTGTTTTTTTGCTGTTTATATTCGATAGGGCTCCCTATGAGGGGTATCGCTATAATATAGTACCTTTTACGGAGATAAAGAGATATATGTATCTTTTTCGTGATGGTAATTATGAAATATATGCCATTATGAATTTATTTGGAAATTTGATACTTTTTATGCCCTTTGGTTTCTTTATACCTGCTTTGTTTCATAAGAAGTATCTGCTTATCAGAGTCATACTTCATTCATTTTTTTTATCGGTTAGTGTAGAGCTTATACAGCTTATTTCCCGGGTCGGTTCATTTGATATAGATGATATTATTCTAAATACAATCGGTGGAATAGTTGGTTTTATAGTATATATCATAATCAGAAGTATATATAGATTGATAAGATTCGGAACCGTAAAGGGGGATATGAGTCTTACAGGAAATAAAGAGGATTAATATGGCTTTTTTAAAAAATGTTTACAAAGATAAGGGTGATTCTGATAGCTTAAAGCTATCAGCCAAAAAACATCCTGTTAAGGGAATAGTATCGACTATACTTGCCGTACTTTCCCTTTTGCTTTTTGTGGCGGCATGTATACTAGCCGGTGTAAAAAACGGTAAAGCTCCTATGTATGTAGGTATCATGGGATTTATGAGTTTTATTATAGCAATAATTGGTACTACTCTTGCCTGGATGTCCCTTAGAGAGCCGGATATAAGGGTTATTTTTCCATCTATCGGAGGCATAATAAACGGCTTATCCCTTTTGCTATATCTGATAATATACATTTGGGGTTTTTATTTGTAATTATTGAACACAATTTGATAACATTTTTCTGTTATAAGTATCAAGCAGTTTTTTAGATAATATTACAATTTTTAGTATAAATAAAGATTGGAGTTTTTATAATGGCAAGAAATATCGGTGAAGATGAAGGTAAGCTTGAAGAGGGAGCTTCCATATACGGACAGAATAAAGAAGAAAACAAACTATCCCATAAAGAAGAATACAAAAGACTTACACCGAAGCAAAAATGGCAATATTTTAAGGATTATCATTTAAAAAATGTAATTATTGTGTTAGCAATTCTTGCATTGGTTGCATTTTCTTTTAAGGACAGTTTTTCAAAAGAGGATATAGTACTTCATATAGCCATAGAAGATTCAAATTACAGTGAAAAAGCTCTCCGAAATATGGAGAAAAAAATTGAAGAAGCTCTTGGACTTCCTGAAGATAAAAAAGTATCTGTTGAAGCAGATTATATGTCTAACTCTTACAGTTATGTAAATAAACTTCAAACCTACTTAGACGCCGGTACCGTAGATATAGTCATTAGTAATGATGAGGCCATAAAGTGGTACTCAGAAACCGGATTTTTTATGGAGCCGGATACTTATGATCAGGTTAAGTTTTATGAGAATCTTGATGATAAATACAGATTTTACTCGGTATATAAATCAGGAGAAGTTATAAGAGGTGAGAAAGAGCAGTCCGGCGAAAAATTTAATTACGGACTTTATATAGATGAAAGTGATGTTTATAAATCATTTAAAGGTATGTATAAGGGTAAACAGGTAATAGCAATCAATATTAATTCAGATAAGTCTGATTATGCTGTAGCTGCTGTAAAGTACATCTTGGGCAAGAAAATCTTAGGTGTTGAAAAATAAGTGGGAGGTATAATTGAAAAAGAATATTTTTGTAATTGCAGATGATGAATTTGCAGATGAATTATCGGATTATATCGATAAACATTTAACCTCTGATAATTTGAATTGTATACAGATTTCCGATTCATATGTTAATGAAAAAAGTATAGATGATGAAAATGTAATCGTTGATAATGATTTGATGTTTAATATTAGCACTGAAATTTTAGATAAGATTTACAGCCCGGCAGCAGTAATTATAGATGATAGATTTCTTATTAAGGCAGCTAAAGGGATAGTAATTCCGGATGAAATCTTTAAAAACAATCTAGTTAAAAATATTAGAAGTATGGGAGACTTTCCTATAGTTGTATCCGGCTTTACTCCCAATCAACTTAGAAAGGCTTCGTGTTACTTAAACGGTGCCACTATTTGCACTGATGAAAATATGTCTAAACAGGAATTAATTAATATAGTCTACAATCTAATTAGTCTTTATATTCCCGAAATATTTAAATCCAAACCAAATGAAGAAAAATTTGTGATAGATTTTTGTGATTTGAAAGATAATTATATGCAAAAATGTATTTATCTTAAAGGTGAAAAGCTTATACTTACATCATATGAGTATGAAGTTTTGCATTATATGATAAATAAGAATTCATGCTATATAAAAAAAGAGGAGCTATGGGATAATATTTGGGTTGAAAAGAATAAAAATAAATCTAAAACAGTATCTGATTCAAGTGAAACAGATAAGCTTCGTGCTATCGATACCATAATCAAGAAACTCAGAAAAAAGATAGCTAACTCAGAGGCCGGTATAAAGACAAAGTACAGAGTTGGATATGGTCTTTATAAATGTGATAAACATTATAATTACTATCAAAACCAGGAATCAACATGACTTAAATAATAAAATTTGTGAAAAGTGTCCAAAAATATTCATTTTAAGTATGAAATTTCTACATGTTAAGTTTATAAAAATACTTGTAATATTCATAGGTTTGGTATTATTATATCATTATGCTTACAAAAAGAAGGCTTGAATTACGAAAGACTTTGGAAATGTCTTTTAAAATGATCTTAGATAAGCAAACTAAATGAGATTTTTTGGAGGTTAGTTATGTCAGAGAAATTAAAAGTAGGTATCCTCGGTGGTACCGGTATGGTAGGACAGAGATTTATATCACTTCTTGATAATCACCCATGGTTTGAGGTTGTTACTATAGCAGCAAGCCCAAGAAGTGCAGGAAAGACTTATGCAGAGGCTGTGGGGGATCATTGGAAGATTGAGACACCTATGCCTGAGGCTGTTAAGAATATAATTGTTAAGAACGTAAGTGATGTAGAAGATGTTGCATCAGGAGTGGATTTTGTATTTAGTGCTGTTAATATGACTAAAGATGAAATCAAGAAGATTGAAGAGGATTATGCAAAGACTGAAACTCCTGTGGTTTCAAATAACAGTGCTCACAGATGGACACCTGATGTTCCTATGGTAGTGCCTGAGCTTAATCCACAGCACCTTGATGTTATAGAGTCACAGAAGAAGAGACTTGGTACAACCAGAGGATTTATAGTAGTTAAGCCAAACTGCTCTATCCAGAGTTATACACCTGCTCTTCATGCATTGAAAAAGTTCGAGCCTGTTGAGGTTGTAGCTACTACTTATCAGGCTATAAGTGGTGCAGGAAAGACTTTCAAGGAGTGGCCTGAGATGGAAGGTAATATCATTCCTTTCATAGGTGGTGAAGAAGAAAAGAGTGAGGAAGAGCCCCTTAGAATCTGGGGCGAAGTTAAGGATGGTCAGATAGTTAAGGCTGAGGGTCCTGTTATCACAACTCAGTGTATAAGAGTGCCTGTTCTTAACGGTCATACAGCAGCTGTTTTCGTAAACTTCAAGAATAAGCCGTCCAAAGAAGAAATCCTTAAGGCTTGGAAAGAGTTTAAGGGTATGCCTCAGGAGTTAGAACTTCCTAGTGCTCCAAAGCAGTTTATACAGTATCTTGAAGAGGATGACAGACCACAGGTTCGTCTTGATGTTGATTATGAGAATGGTATGGGCGTATCACTTGGACGATTAAGAGAAGATAAGATTTATGATTATAAGTTTATCGGTCTTTCTCATAATACCAAGAGAGGCGCTGCAGGTGGAGCAGTACTTATTGCAGAGCTTTTAGCAGCTAAGAAGTATATTACTGCAAAGTAATTATTAAGAGTTTAGGTATTATTATAATTTAACATGTGAGTCTTGACTTATGCCTGAATTTTTAGGAAAACTAAAAATTCAGGCACTTTTTAAATGGAATAAATTGATAAATTAAAGCTTATATTTGTTAAAATAACTTGAAATGAAATATATGTAGTGATAAAATATCAAATGTATGTAACCGAAGGAAAAAAGGTAGTGTGAAAAATAATGCTGATGTGATTATTTTTTGCAAACATCCAGAGGTTGTTTTTTGCTATTTGTGCCGAGCCCAAATAGCTGTTTTACGACACGATAATTATAGATTTTCGTGCGATACCTTATATTAAGAGCTCGGTAAGGAGGGTTTATATGCTGGGAACTGTTTTGGGTGATTTAGTTGGATCGGCGTTTGAATTTAGTCCTGTGCAAACAAAGGACTTTGAATTTTTAGGAAGGAACTCGCACTTTACCGTGGGTACTGTTATGACCTTAGCAAGTGCGCTTGGATATATAAAGGGGTATGCCAATCCTAAAAAGACCAGAATAGAAGTAACTGCTTCCATGAAACAGTTAGGAAATCAATACAATACAGTACCATATGAGAGGAATTTTGCAGCATGGCTTAAGAGTAATAATCCTAAACCATATATGGATTCAGGAGTAGATGCTGCTTTACGTATAGCACCGTGTGCGTGGTTGTATAACAGTTTAAAGTATGTTGAGTATTATGCTGAAATATCTGCAAAGATAACTCATGCAAATCCAGAATCTGTAAAGGCTGCAAAAGCAGTAGCTTCAACTATTTTCCTTGCAAGGCAGGGTGTAGAGAAGGATTATATTCAGAGATATATAACTGATGTATATTATTATGATTTAAGCAGAACAAGTGAAGAGCTTAGAAAGACTAATGTTAACAGCAAAGAAGCAAAGGATATTTTCCCTGTTGCGTTTGCGGCATTTTATGAAGGGGAGAGCTTTGAAGATTCAGTTCGTATAGCTGTTTCCATGGGAAGTAGCAATTCCAATGAGATAGCAGCTCTTGCAGGATGTATGGCAGAAGCCGCTCATCCGATACCTGATGAACTTGTTAAGAAGATTTCAGATTACCTTACTGATGATCTGAATGAGCTTTGTGATGATTATAGACAGTATTTGCTGGATCTCAGAGAAAAGAGAGAAGTTAAGTTTAAAAATCTTATGGATTGCAAACCTTTCTTTGATAAGAGAGCTAAGACAGAGTGGTATGCTCCAAAGCCTGTAGATAATGTATCTCCATTCCCATATCCTAAGTATGGTGAAGAGGTAAATACTCTAGAGCAGTTTGTTCAGGATATGGATTTTGGTGATTTTAAGTATGAGGATACATTGCTTCGTTATGGCTTTGACAATGCAGAATTAAAAGAGTATATGGAGAAAGCAAAGACAGCCAAT
Organism: Lachnospiraceae bacterium; assembly: GCA_016281605.1. Lineage (GTDB taxonomy): Bacteria > Bacillota > Clostridia > Lachnospirales > Lachnospiraceae > JAEEJA01. The sequence continues at coordinate 6,043 of JAEEJA010000028.1, read as the reverse complement.
ACATATTTGTTAAAGGCTATGCTTACTCACATCGTAAGACAGGAGAGATTTGTAGATGGTAATATCGCGGATGCTGTTCGTTACGGTGTTATTAGTGAGATACTTGACGAACTCTTTAAGAAGGCTAATAACAGGATGTTTTGATGGAGTTTTTTGCATAAATCCTAAGATAATATTTGAAATAAGTTTTTAATATAATTTAATGACGTTAAAAGCTCCGAAAGCGATGGATGTTATGTTTTCGGGGCTTTTATATCGTAGAGTTTTCGAGGAGAAGATGTAAGATGAGCTGACCGACAACTCGCGAGCGAGTAGGGTTTGATTTTATCTTCCCTACTTGATTCTTGGAAATATTGGGATATTTGGACATTGGGTTGGTTTTTTGGTTGCTTGTAGCCGAGTAATACATAACAGTAACATATGATGAGTTAAAAAAGAATGGAGAAAAAAGATGATAAAATTACCTGAAATTTTTAGAGATCACATGGTTATCCAACGAGATAAAAACGTAGAAATTTGGGGTAAAACAGATAAAAAATATGTAGAAGTTAGTTTGAAAAATTTTTCGGATTTTTGTGAAGTAAAAGACTCTGATTTTTCGGTTTATTTACCACCGATAGAGAAGGGCGGACCCTATAAAATAAAAATAATAGCAGGTGATGAACTTAAAGATGGAAGGGTATCAGAAGAAGAAAGTTTAGAGATTAATGATGTTATATCAGGTGAAGTTTGGGTTGCATGCGGACAGTCAAATATGGAATTTGAACTGCAGAATTCTTATGATGGACAAAATATAGTTAAAAACTTATCCAATGATAATGTTAGATTTTTTTACGTTCCTAAAATGGCTTATGAGTGTGATGAGCTCGATACACTGAAGGAAAATGCGGTATGGAATATTATGAATGCCCAAAAGGATGACCCTGCTCAGATAGGGCGCATATCGGCTGTTGCTTACTACTTTGCAGATAAGATATCAAGAGAGCTTGATGTATGTGTGGGAATTATAAATGCGAATTGGGGTGGAACTCATGCTTACTGCTGGATGGGAAGAGAAGCGCTTGAAAGCAATGCTAATACCGCAGTCTTTATGAAAGAGTATGATGATATTGTAAAAGATCAGGACCCTGCCGAATACGATAAAGAGTATGAGGAATATGTTATTTACCAAGCCGGCTTCGATCAAAGGTGTGGTGAATATTATGCTACACATGAACATCCATCTTGGGATGAGTGTATAGAGCTTTGTGGTGAGAATAAGTATCCGGGACCAATAGGACCTAAGGCTTTTGTTCGTCCTACAGGCCTCTATGAAGTTATGCTTAAACAATTTATACCATACACCTGTAAGGGGGTTATATATTATCAGGGTGAAGAGGATGATCAGACTCCTGAGAAGTATTATGACCTTATGACAACTCTTATCAGACAGTGGAGGGATGATTGGAAGGATGATGAAATGCCGGTTTACATGGTACAGCTTCCGATGTTTAAGAATGAAAGTGATGTGGATTGCAAGAACTGGCCGCTTATAAGAGAAGCCCAGGAAAGAGTTGCTAAAACCATAAAGAACGTAGATGTAGCTATTATAACAGATATGGGTGTGATAAATGATATACATCCTACACATAAAGAAAAGGTGGGAGAAAGACTTGCTCTTAAGGCTCTTATGAATACTTATAAAATAATAGGAGAAGAGCAGGTATGTAGTCCGATTTTTGACACATATAAAGTTGAAGGTTCTGATATGGTAATTGTCTGTAAATACGCATCTTCCGGTCTTTATTTAAAGAAAACAGAAGATAATATACTGTTAACCACAAAAGGTGCTTATGTAAAGAAAGGCGAACAGGGAGAAAATCCTGAAAAGCTCGATTCGCTTAAAGGTTATGCAGGTTTTATTACTGATGAAGATAATTATAAGAATTCATTTGAAATTGCAGGTTCTGATAAGATTTATTATCCTGCAGATGAAGTGATTATCAAAGGAAATCAGATAATCATTAGCTCTGAAAAGGTTAAAAAGCCTATGTATGCACGTTATAATTGGTTTAATTATGATAAAGTCTTTGTGTATGGCGATAACGGACTTCCTCTCGCTCCATTTAGAACTTCTTTTGAAGACGGTAGTGATGAGTGGAACTCAGATACAAAGAAGGTTGAAAACAGATTCGGACAAGCAATTTAAAACACGATAAATCTTGACTAATAGGGGTTAGTAATGTAAAATAAACCACGTGTGCTTTGTGAAAGATGCATACATCTATATTAGGTTATTTACGAAAGTGAGGAAAATATAATGGCTGATGTTAAGAATGTTATATCTAGAGAAGGTTATAAAAAGCTTGAGGATGAGCTTCAATACTTAAAAGTTGAAAGACGTAAGGAAATTGCAGATAAGATTAAGGAAGCAAGAAGCCAAGGTGACCTTTCTGAAAATGCTGAGTATGCTGCAGCTAAAGAAGAGCAGGGTAAGATCGAGGGTCGTATAGAGGAAATCGAGGGCTTACTTAAAACTCTTGAAGTAATAGATGAAGATGAAATTGATTCTAAAAAAGTAAATATCGGCCTTATAGTTAAGCTTCGTGATGTAGAGCTAGGCGAAGATGTAGAGTATAAGATTGTAGGTTCTACAGAAGCTGATATACTTAATAATCGTATCTCAAACGAGTCACCTGTAGGTGCTGCTCTTATGGGACATAAGAGAAATGAAATTGTTGATGTTGAAACTCCTTCAGGCGATTTTATCAAATATAAGATTCTCAGCATTAAGAGTGAGAAAAAGAAGAAATAATATCTAATATAAAAAAATTAGAGAGAAATATAAAGGTAGGAAAAAAAAGTGGCTGAAAATAATAATCAGAAGAATAATCAGAATAAAACACAGGATGTTAACCAGCTTATAAAGGTAAGAAACGAAAAGCTTGCAAATCTTCAGGCTGAAGGAAAAGATCCTTTTCAGATAACAAAGTATGATCAGACTTATCATACAGATGAAGCAAAGAGTGAGTACATCGAATTAGAAGAGAAGCTCTTAGCAGGAAAAGATATGCCTGATACGGAAGGTATGGATGAAGCTGAAGCAAAGCAGGTTAAGAAAGCTGCTTACGATGAGAGACGGGCTATAATGGATGCAAATCCTATACAGGTTAGTATCGCCGGTAGAATGATGTCTAAGCGTGTTATGGGTAAGGCTTCTTTCTGTAATGTGCAGGATAAGAATGGTAATATACAGGTGTTTGTTTCTCGTGATGAGCTTGGAACAGATAATTATGCTGCATTTAAGAAGTTAGATGTAGGTGATATAGTTGGAGTAACCGGATATGTATTTAGAACCATGATGGGAGAGATATCAGTTCACGCTGATAACGTAACACTTCTTTCTAAGTCTCTTCAGGTGCTTCCTGAGAAGTTCCATGGTCTTACCAATACAGATATCAGATATCGTCAGAGGTACTTAGATCTCATTATGAATGAGGATGTTAAGAAGACATTCATCGCACGTTCTAAGGTTATAAGTTCTATTCGAAAGTTCCTCGATGAAAAGGGATTTATGGAGGTTGAAACTCCAATGCTTGTTGAAAATGCCGGTGGTGCAGCTGCCAGACCATTTGAAACACATTATAATTCTCTTGATGAGGATGTTAAGCTTCGTATATCTTTAGAGCTTTACTTAAAGAGACTTATAGTAGGTGGTCTGGAGAGAGTATATGAGATCGGAAGAGTATTTAGAAATGAGGGTCTTGATACTCGTCATAATCCTGAATTTACTCTTATGGAGCTTTATCAGGCATATACAGATTACAACGGTATGATGGACTTAACTGAGGAAATGTTTAGATTCCTGGCTCAGGAAGTATGCGGTACAACTACAATTCCTTATGGTGAGTACGAAATCGACCTTGGAAAGCCGTTTGAAAGAATTACCATGGTTGACGCTGTTAAGAAGTATGCAGGTGTTGACTGGGCTGAAATAAAGACAGATGAAGATGCTAAGGTTATAGCAAAAGAGAAGAACGTTGAGTTTGAAGATCATCATAAGAAGGGTGATATACTTAATCTCTTCTTCGAGACGTACTGTGAGGAGCAGCTTATACAGCCAACCTTCGTTATGGATCACCCAATAGAGATTTCTCCTCTTACAAAGAAAAAGCCTGAAGATCCTGAGTATGTTGAGCGTTTCGAACTTTTTATCACAGCTCGTGAGATGTGTAATGCTTACTCAGAGTTAAATGATCCGATAGATCAGCGTGAGCGTTTTAAGGCTCAGGATGCATTAGCAGATGCAGGTGATGAAGAAGCAAATCATACAGATGAAGACTTCTTAAATGCTCTTTCAGTTGGTATGCCACCAACCGGAGGAATCGGATATGGAATCGATAGACTTGTTATGTTGCTTACAAATAGTCCAGCGATAAGGGATGTAATTTTGTTCCCGACGTTAAAATCGTTATCCTAATGACGCTCAGCGACATCAGACGACGCGTTCCGACGCTCTACGGACAATCCCGGATTTAGACGGACTGATGCAAAAAAACGCATTTTCTGACAAACGTGTCGGAAGCTGACGGAGACTCATGTAAAAAATGAAAAATCGTTCGCGGAACACGACGGAATCTGTTGTAGACCACGAGAATGCCAATAAAAACAGGTAGTCCAAGGAACAGCTTTGGATGGCTAAACAGGCACTTGCTTTAGTAGAAGTACTGGAGTAGGTGCCTTTTTTGTGCTTGGGAGTAACTCGTTGGCTGAAACTGATGAAAGAAAGGAAACCGAAAATGCCAAAACTGACTAAAGAAGAACGGGAAAAGGCAAAAGAGGCAAAGGCAATATATCACGTAAAGCGAATTGTTCTCGTGAATACGGAAAAACTGGATGAATACATCGAGCTTATGTGTGCAGATGATCCATCGGATTTCTAAGGAGGAGATGAGATATGATCAGTCAAACAGAATATAAAAACATCAGGAAGTGTGAGGATGGGTTTATTGATGCATCGGAAAAAGAGGAATGTCTTCTTATTGAGGTAATAAAGATACAGGAGTTTAAGGAATACCCCTTTAAGATTGTTGACGATGATAAGATGCATGAACTCGTTGAAAGCATTATGCTAAACGGGGTCCTTACCCCGGTCATTGTCAGAAAAAAAGAGAATGATAAATATGAAATGATATCCGGACACCGCAGACTATTTGCAGCCAGGCAGATTGGACTTGAAAATATTCCTGCCCGGATAAAAAGGTATTCGGATGACGAAGCCATTCTGGCGATGGTGGAATCCTGCCTGGTAAGAGAGGAGATTCTTCCAAGCGAAAAGGCCTTTGCTTATAAGATGAAGTATGATGCGATGCGCAGACTTGGAAGGGATAAAGAATCACTCTCTTCAAAAAACGGAAAAAGACAGTGGGCGAATGTACAACTGGCAAAGGAAGTAGGAGAAAGTCGTAACCAGATCCACAGATATTTGCGGCTGGTATATGTTATTCCATCAATTCTCGACTTGGTTGATAAGAAAGCGCTTGCACTGATGACAGCTGTGGAGATATCCTATTTGTCACCAGAGGTACAGGAGATGCTCTATGCGTATATGCTGGAAAATGATATCTGTAAGTCGTTTCAAATCTATGCACTTAGGGATTATTTTAAGGATCATGATACGATAACGAAGATGGAAATGATCCGTATTCTCAATGAAAATGCACCGTTCAATGAGAACAACAGATTTCAGAAGATTATCATCACCAGGGAGAAGTTAAAGGAGTATTTTCCTGTTTTCTATACGAAATCCCAGATGGAAAAAGTGTTGTTTGATTTACTTGGAGAATGGAAAAAGATGAACGCCCAATAGTAGAAAACTGTTTCAAAAAACTCTTGAATAATACACCCAATGGGTGTATTATTCAAGAGGGGTGATATATATGGATGAAGCATTGAACATTCGAGATATGAGAAAGCAATTAGGGGACACGCAAAGTGAATTTGCGGAAAGGTACAATATACCATTTCGCACGGTTCAAAACTGGGAGACCGGTATGCGCAAGCC